>NZ_CP061286.1:1200000-1500000 GCF_018687095.1 Polynucleobacter sp. MWH-UH25E
CACCATTGACCCAGCACTTGACTGGAATGTCATCATGTTTCACTTCATCGGCAGTAACTATCCATGGGCCCATTGGGCAGAAGGTATCAAAGCTCTTACCCAAAAACCATTGTTTGTGGCGTTGTTGCCAGTCACGTGCGGTGACATCATTAATCGCTGTATAGCCCCAGACGTGCTTCAATGCATCTGCCTCGCTAATGCCTTTGCCGCCCTTACCGATCACGATAGTTAATTCAGCTTCATAGTCAATGCAAGTAGAAACAGCTGTTGGAATGATGACGTTTGTATTTGGACCGGTTACAGCCTCTGGTGGCTTCGTAAAGAAAATAGCATGTGATGGAATATCTTCTCCTGGCTTCGCACTTCCATCAAAGCCACTATTGGAAAATTCTTTAGCATGCTCGTGATAGTTTTTACCAACACAGAATATATTTCTACGTGGGCGAGGTACAGGTGCAAGTAAGCGTATTTCACTCATAGCGTGAGTTGCCACAGGCTTAGGTGTTTTGCCCGCAAGATCCGCCTTCAGAATAGCGACGATCCCTTCTTCGCTGACATCAACCCCTAAATCCAATTCTTGGATGGTTTTCTCATCTTGAGAAACGATGCCAACGCGAGTTTTAGATGGGTCTTTGGCTAAAGAAAATGCTGCGTATTTCATGGTTGCTATCTCCAGTGGGGGTTATATCTATGCCAACCCTTGATTATTGTGATCATTCTTGTAGTAGGATTAAGAGCATAAATAATAACTAAATTACGATTTAGAGACAAAAATGAGGCAAATATTCCTACTTGGCCGTGCGCTAAGCTGCTTTGCGGCATCCATTATTTCTATCGCCGCATTTGCGCAAACGCCTGAGCCTTGGCCAACAAGACCCATCACTATGGTTGTCCCTTTTCCGCCAGGTGGCGTTGCTGATGCTGTAGGTAGACCTGTAGCGGAAGCATTAACTCGTATCCTAGGCCAACCTGTTGTTGTAGAAAACAAGGCGGGTGCTGGTGGTGGTATTGGTATGGCGGCAGTAGCTAAATCCAAGCCTGATGGCTACACCATCTTGATGGCTTTATCGTCTATCTCGATTATTCCTGAGGCTGACAAAGTAGTGGGGCGAGAACAATCCTTTCAATTAAATCAACTCAAGCCGATCGCACGATTTACTGCTGATCCAACAGTGTTGGTGGTTAGGGCTGATAGCCCATGGAAAGATTACAAATCATTTGTAGCCGCGATGCGTGCTAATCCTGGTAAATATAACTTTGGCTCTTCAGGTAACTATGGAACGATGCATGTGCCTATGGAGATGCTCAAGTCTTCAGAAAAGTTTTACATGGTGCATATTCCCTATACAGGGGCTGGCCCAGCGATTGTGGGACTTTTGGGCGGTCAGGTTGATGCGATTGCGACTGGACCTTCTTCAATTGTTCAGCAAATTAAAGCTGGCAAAGTGCGCGCTTTGGCGCATTGGGGTGATGGCAGATTGGCAAGCATGCCTGAAGTGCCTAGCTTTAAAGAAATGGGTGTGAACATTGAGTTTTCGCAATGGGCTGGTCTATTTGTACCAAGCGCTACCCCTGATTACATCACCAATAAGTTGCGTGAAGCTGCAAAGCAAGCGGCAAATGACGAACGTGTGCGTGCTGTAATTAATGGCGCAGGAAGTCCAATTCAGTATATGGATGCGCCAGAATTCAAAGTCTATTGGGATAAAGAATCCGCGCAGATGGGTGAGGTCGTTCGTAAGATCGGTAAGGTTGAATAATGAAAAAAATTCTGATTTCATGTCTGCTGCTTGGTGTTACGAATACCTTCGCGGCATCAGTGCAGGAGCAGATGGAGCAAGATCCAAAAGTAAAAGCTGCAATTGAAGAGTTAGTGATTGCGAATCACATTTTGTATGACCAAAATGCAGTTGATGGCTATGGACATATCAGTGTGCGTAACCCAGCCAATCCCAATACATTCTTTTTAGCCAGAAGCGTTGCCCCATCTACCGTCAAAGTTGAAGACATTATTGAGTTTGATATGAGCGGCAAAGCGCTTAATGGTGATACTAGAGTCGCGTATGGCGAGCGTTTTATTCATAGTGGTATTTTGAAGAATCGCCCTGACCTCAATTCTGTGATTCATGGTCATGCGCCACCCATCTTGCCCTATGGTTTGACTGGTACCACCTTAAAACCCGTGTATCACATGAGTTCTTTCTTGGGTGAAGGTGCGCCGATATTTGAGATTCGTAATTTCGCTAAGCCAAACCCCGATACGGATATGTTTATTAGTAATGTCGAGTTGGGTAATGCCTTATCGCAAACCATGGGCCTGCAATACTTTGTATTGATGCGTGGTCATGGCTATGCAGCAGGTGGTGACTCAATCAAAAAGGCTGTGTTTAGGGCGATTTATGCGATCCAGAATGCCAGTATTCAGTCTGAGGCGATGAAGATGGGGCAAGTGCAATATCTCACTCCCGGTGAAGCATCGATCTCACAAGAGACTATTGAAAAGACTATTGGTAGGCCATGGCAACTTTGGACTGAGCGTGTAAAAAAATCACAACCTTAATTTGGAGTTAAACACATCATGAAATTTCAGCATCCATTACAGCTTGTCGCGACAATATTTACTTTGCTTTCTCTGTCTGGAATAGCAAATGCACAGTCTGGCGAAAATACCTATAAGCAAGTATGTGTAAATTGCCACGGAACAGGTGTATTGAATGCGCCGAAGTTTGGCGATAAAGCAAAATGGGCGCCACTCATTGCGGAAGGGCAAGTAACTCTTACAGCTCATGCCTATTTTGGGGTGCGGGGTATGCCACCTAAAGGAGGTAATCCCAATTTAAGTATTGAGGGATTCTCAGACGCACTAGTCTATATGGTGAATAACTTGGGCGGAAATTGGAAGTCGCCAGATGCCAAAACTATTGCCGCGATCAATAAAGAGATTGAGGCTCGTAAAGCGGGAATGAATAAGAAGTAATCGTTTTAACTACTCATTAGCTACCTAGTTAGTTCATCAATATAAAAACAGTTGGAGACAAGATGAATCAATATATGTTTTGGCGTAAGAAGTTTGCGACTTTGGGTGCGGTCATATTTGCTTCCACATTTATGGCTATATCAGCATTCGCACAACCATTCCCAAACAAGCCAGTCAAAATTATTGTGACTGCAGCGCCTGGTGGAACCACAGATATTGCCTCACGCGCTTTATCGGATGTATTGGGAAAAGAGTTGGGTCAGCCTGTGATTGTGGAGAATAAAGCGGGTGGCGCTGGCATTATCGGTATTCAGGCTTTGCTAGCAGCACCAGCTGATGGCTACACCATGGCGATGGGCAATATTGGCCCAAACGCCATCAACTACAGTCTGTATAAAAACCTCCCATACAAAATGGAAGATATGGAGCCAGTCACTATTGTGATTGCCAATCCAAATGTATTGGTTGTAAACCCTGAAGTTCCCGCTAAGACCGTTGCTGAGTTAGTTGCTTTAGCAAAAGCGAATCCTGGTAAATATTCATTTGCATCTTCCGGTCGTGGTCAGTCAATTCATATGTCTGGAGAGTTGTTTAAGACTCAAGCGGGTATCGATATTATTCATGTGCCTTACAAAGGTGCTGGCCCGGCCTTAGCTGATTTATTAGCTGGTCAAACCAGCATGATGGTTGATAACCTACCCAGTTCAATGCAATACATTAAATCTGGAAAGTTGCGCGCTTTAGCGGTGACCAGTAAGAATCGTGTTGCGGAGTTGCCAGATGTGCCAACAATGATTCAGTCAGGCTACCCTAACTTTGATGTGACAGCTTGGTTTGGTTTGTTTGTTCCAGCAGGAACGCCAAAACCAATTATTGACAAGCTATATGCAGCCGTGAAGAAGTCGCTTGAAACCCCTGAAATCAAGCAACGCTGGAAAGATTTGGGTGGCTGGGCTGTAGGCGATACCCCAGCAAACACCAAGCTCTTTATTGCAGCTGAAAAGAAGAAGTGGGAGCAGGTAGCTCAGCAAGCAAAGATTGAGGCTGAGTAAATTGAGCCACCTTCATTAGGGTTCTTAGCGGTATAAACATAAGGGGCCTCATTGAGGCCCCTTATTACATCGAATATGAATATCAAATGAATTGATGATTAATCTGCTTTGACATTGGCATCCTTAATGACTTTGGCCCACATATTAATCTCACGAGTAATGCGCTTGCTAGATTCGGCAGGAGATAGGTAGTTCACATATACGCCTGCAGCAAGCATGCGCTCTTGAACATCTGGACGCTGCAAGATGGTTTTAATTTCTCCACTCAATTTATTGACGATGGTCTTGGGGGTTCCAGCTGGAGCCTCAATACCAAACATGCTGACGACATCAAAGTTCGGCAAGCCAGTAGCTTCGGTAATAGTCGGTACATCAGGCAATTGGCTGATACGTTTATTGGTAGTGACTGCTAGCGCTCTCAGCTGACCTGCTTGAATAAATTGCAAAGCGGCTGGCACAGTTTCTGACATGGATAAGACTTGTCCGCCAACAAGATCTGTCATGGCGGGACCACTACCTTTATATGGAACATGCAATAAATCTAATCCCAGTTGATAGCGGAACATTTCCATTGCGAGACGCTGGGGTGCACCTGCACCCGAAGAGGCAAAAGTAAGTTTGCCTGGGTTAGCTTTAGCATAGGCAATGAATTCTTTCATGTTCTTAACGGGAACCGAGGGATTCACAACAAAAACAAGAGGTACGACACCCACAATCGCAACGGGTGTGAAATCCTTCTCTAAGTTGTACTTGATTTTGTCTTTATCTAAATTACTGTTAATGGAGTGCGAGGTAAGGGCGCCCATTAATAAGGTATATCCATCGGGTGCAGACTTAGCCACCATATCGGCGCCAATATTGCCGCTATCTCCAGCGCGATTGTCAGGTACCACTTGTTGCCCAATCGTTTTGGAAAGCTCTTGTGCCATGATTCGACCGATGACGTCTGTGGCGCCCCCTGGAGGATAGGGTATGACCAGTCGTATTGGCTTATCCGGATAATTTTTAACAGCCGCATCATTTTGGGCTACTGCGGGCAGGGTAAAGATGGAAGCGCATAAGGCTACGCCGAACCAGCGAATTAGTTGTTGTCTCATATGTTTTTAGTAATAGTTGAACTGCAGATCTTATTATCTCCAAAAACGAGGTCAATACGACAGATTCATGAATTTACCTGTTCTGCCATCTCTAATTACAATCAAAACATGAGCCTTGAACCCTATCAAATAGACATCATTGGTTATTGCGCTGCATTTTTAACCACCATTGCGTTCTTGCCTCAGGCCATTTGGTCATGGAGAACCCGTGATCTATCTGGAATATCGCTAGGGATGTATTCTTTATTTACGGTGGGGGTGGGTTTATGGCTGGTGTATGGTTTGATTATTGAGAAGTGGCCATTGATTCTGGCTAATGCTATGACGTTTGCATTGGCCTTGAGTATCTTGATGCTGAAATTGCGTCATACTGCTACAAAACAGAAGAAACAAGAATAATTTTTAGAAAGGTTTTTATGAGTTCAGCATTTGTAATTGATCCGCCAGTACAGATTTCTTTGCCTGTAACGGGTGACTCTCGTCGCTTTGCGGTAAACCGAATTTATTGCGTAGGCCGAAACTATGCGGATCATGCAAGAGAAATGGGTCATGATCCAGATCGCGAGCCACCATTCTTTTTTATGAAGCCCGCCAACTCTATCGTGACTGATGGTAAAGATATGGCCTACCCAAATTTATCAAACGATGTTCATCACGAGATCGAGATGGTAGTGGCAATTGGTAAGGGCGGCTCTAACATTGCTGCTGATAAAGCCCTGGACCATGTATATGGCTACGGCGTAGGTCTTGATATGACAAGACGAGATCTACAGGGTGAAGCAAAGAAAATGGGGCGTCCTTGGGATACTGGTAAAGCATTTGATCAGTCTGCCCCTTGTGGTGAGATTACTCCAGTGACTCAATGTGGCCATCCAAGTAAGGGCGCAGTAAAGTTATTGGTGAACGGTGAAGTACGTCAGTCCGGCGATTTAAATCAATTAATTTGGAATGTGCCCGACACTATTGCTTACCTTTCAACTTTATTCACGCTTGAACCTGGTGATCTGATTTTTTCAGGAACCCCAGCAGGAGTTGGTCCAGTGAAGAAGGGCGATGTTTTGGAAGGTAGCGTTGAGGGATTAAAAAACCTCAAAACCAAAATTGTGTAATTCATTTAGAAACATATGAAAACATTTCGCGTACTTGCTACAGCTGCTGTAGTCGCTATATTGACTGGATTATTAGCTTCTTGCGCTAATAATTCACCATCAAGTGCAACTGCAGCTGCTCCAGCCACAGCATCTCTTTATGCCAATGCTGCACCTCTCGATTTGCGTTTGAGCACTTGGCCATATCCATATCCAACTAAAGAATTTAAGACTAGCCTGCAGGGTGTGCCAGCAAGCATGGTGTATATGGATGTTGCGGCCAAAGGCAAGCAGAAGGGTGTGGTGTTGTTGTTTCATGGAAAGAACTTTTCAAGTGATTACTGGGCGCCAACGATTGCTGGTTTGACACAAGCAGGTTATCGCGTCATTGCGCCTGATCAAATTGGGTTTGGTAAATCCTCGAAGCCCAATGTGCCATATCACTTTGATGATTTGGCAACCAATACCAAAGCCCTGTTGAAGTCTTTGGGTGTCAATCAAGTTTCTGTGATTGCAAACTCCATGGGTGGTATGGTTGGCATTCGATTTGCACGCTTGTATCCACAAACAGTACAAAAGCTTGTGCTTGAGAATCCACTCGGTCTAGAAGATTACAGCAAAGATATACCGCCACAGCAGAACGACAATTTATTGAAACTCGAAATGGCGCAAACTGAGACAAGCTATCGCCGTTTCTTGCAAAGCTATTTCCCTAACTGGCAGCCTGCCTACGAAAAGTTTGTAGAGGTGTATGTTCGTGTACAGAAGGGCTCTGACTATCCTGCTTATGCGATGACCTCGGTATTAACCTACCAAATGATTGCTGAGAGGCCAGTGGTCAATGATTTGCCAGAACTCAAAATGCCAGTATTGCTAGTGATTGGTCAAAAAGACCGCACGGTATTTGGCAGACGCTTTGCTCCACCAGAGGCCGTGAAGTCATTGGGTAACTTCCCAGAGCTAGGTAAAAAAGCACAGGCAGCCATTCCAAATGCGAAGCTGGTACCAATTGATAATGTGGGCCACGTTCCGCACGTTGAAGTGCCCGATTTATTCGTAACTACGGTTGTGCAGTTCTTAAATCAAACCAAGAACTAAAGCCAAAGATTACTTGCCAGCCCACTTCGGTGGGCGGCCTTCTAAGAAAGCAGTAACACCTTCTTTAAAGTCCTGGCTGTTATAGGTCTCACGCATAAGGTCAGTACATTCTGGGAGGTTACTTTGCAGTAAGCGCGATAGAGTTAGCTTGCTCGCCTTTTGTGTGATGGGCGCTAGGGCGGCCAATTTATTGGCAAGGCCATCAGCTGCCTGAGTAATTTCTTCTGCTTCCACTGTTTGATAGAGATAGCCGGATGCGAGTAACTCTGGTGCTTTTATTAACTCACTGGTGAGTAACATTTTCTTGACCATAGGCACGCCTAAGTGCGCGCTAATCCATGCGAGATTACTGGGGGATAAACAGTTTCCTAAAGTGCGCGCTACCGGAATGCCAAAGCGTGCCTCTTGGGTAGAGATTCGAAAATCACAAGCAGTAGCAATTAACAATCCGCTACCTACTGCTAAACCTTCAATGAGTGCAATGGTTGGCATTGGTAGTTGCTGTAATGAACTGAAGATGTTATCTACAGCTACTTCGTAAGCTTCATCTTTTTTCAAATCGACAAATTGCTGAATGTCGCTACCAGAAACAAATGCCTTATCACCAGCGCCCCTAAAAATAGCCACCCGAATCGATGGGTTTGATGCCAAGGAGTCACAGATAGTTTTGAGTTCTTCATACATAGGCCAAGTCATGGCATTACGTGCAGCTGGATTATTAAAAGTAATCCGAGCGATAGACCCATCTAACTGTAGATTAAGGCAGGGAGGTGTGGTGCTAGTGTCGAGGCTATTATTCATGAGGTCATTCTAAACAATGACTCTTTTAAAAGACCATATTTAGGGTCTTGTTTTAGTGATTTACCCGATCTCAAACTGTCCTGCGCTAGAATTCCCTTATGTATATGTTCCTGCCATTTCTGACAGCGTTGATCGGCCTTATTCTGGTTTGGTTTGAGAAGCGTCTCGCGGGGCTCACTTTCCTTGCGGTGACAGTCGCCATTCTGATGGTGTGGTTTCGCTTTCATGCGAGCAGTCATCTCAATATCAGCCTATAAGTCGGCATGAGCAAACATTCCTTTCCTTCATTGGCAGCGCTTGGCAATCAACTGGCTTTATTAGCTATCGTTGGAACACTCTCCTATGCCTTTTTTGATCAGCTGTATTTTGGTGAGTTGCCATGCCCTCTGTGTTTAATGCAGCGTATCGGATTTGTCATTATTGGATTTGCCTTGGTTCTTAATATTCGTTGCGGTGCGCACTCGGCACACTATGGTTGGGGCATCATCGGCGGCTTAGTGGGAATGACCGTTTCTCTGCGCCAAGTTCTGCTTCATATCCTTCCTGGCGATAAAGGCTTCGGTAAAACTTTTTTAGAGTTGCATTTTTATACCTGGGCTTTTGTTGCTTACCTAGGTTTGTTGGCCGGAATTGCTATTCTATTAATGTTGCCTAATCGAGATGTGCGTTCGCGCTCTTGGTTTGCCAACGCCTTAATCATCGCTTTTATTCTGCTTGTATTGGGCAATCTGGTTTCAACGCTACTCGAGTGTGGCATTGGAGCATGCGCGGATGATCCAAGCAAGTATGAAGGTTGGCTCTGGTTACGTTCTCGATTCAATTTTTAATTCAGTTCGCCTAGGTTCATCCTAGGTTTGCAAGGATGCAATTTTCTACAGTGGCTAAAGTAGCGAAACGCCCATTTTTCAAATACTTATTGATTTGCCTCGCCCTATTGTTTGGCGGCAATACATCATGGGCGCAATCTTCTAAAAATGCGGCTTGGCCAAAACAAGCTATTCGAATTGTGGTCAGCTTTACTCCTGGCGGTGCGCCTGACATCTTGGCGCGGGTGTTGGCAGAGAGCATGCAACAAAATCTCGGTGTCCCCGTCTTGGTTGAGAATCGCCCCGGCTATGGCGGCAACATTGGCGCAGAAATCGTCGCCAAGAGTGATCCTGATGGTTACACATTATTAATTGGTACGGTGGGCATTCATGCGATTAATGGCACGCTGTATGAAAAGATGTCATTTGATCCTGTTAAGGATTTCACGCCCATTAGTTTTCTAGCAAGCACACCCAATGTATTGGTGGTCAATAAAAAACTAGGTGTTAATAATTTGCATGAGCTGATCGAGTTGGCAAAAGCAAAGCCCAATCAACTCACATTTGGATCATCAGGCGTTGGAACCTCATTGCATATGTCAGGTGAGCTCTTTAAGGAAATGGCAGGCATTCAAATTCGTCACATTCCTTACAAGGGGCGCGCTCAATCTTTGCCTGATTTGGTTAGTGGTCGTATCTCCATGTTGTTTGACAATCTATCTTCTTCACTGCCCTTGATCAAAGCGGGGGAGGTGCAGGCTCTGGGAGTTACCACTCTAAAACGCTCGCATGCCGCACCAGAGATTCCTACTTTTGCAGAGCAAGGCCTTCCTGGTTTTGAGGCAGTCTCATGGTTCTCATTGATGGCGCCTGCTAATTTACCGCCGTCAATTCAGAAGCAATTAAATCAACTCACCTATCGCGCGCTAAATGATCCAGAAGTGAAAAAACGCTTGCTAGCAGGAGGGCTGGATCCTTCCCCAAGTAGTGCTAAAGACCTATCTAAATTGATTGCCCAAGAGTCAGCCAAATGGAGCAGGATAGTGCAGCAATCAGGCGCGAAGTTAGATTAATAAGTTATAGCAATAAGCTAGAACAATTCATCATCAGAAATAAGTGAATTTCTTGTCAGCTTAATAATTTATCGGGCGTTATTGATAGTAAGACTAGTAAAAACTAGAATAAAGAAGTAGGCTGTATAAAGGCCAAAGATAAGAAGGGGTCAATCATGAAACAAGTCAATAAATTCAGCATCTTAGGTGTTATTTTGGCTTCAGTTTTAGCATGCTCAGCAGTACGGGCTCAAGCTGGTAACGTCGCTTGGAATGTATCGGTTGGCGGCGGTTATGGTGGTTGGCGTCCTGCCGCCTATGGGCCTGGCTGGGGTCACGGTTGGGGTCCAGGCTGGCGCGCTAATTGGGCTTATGCGGGCCCTTACTACGGCCCATATGCTGGCTACTATGCTCCCCCCGTGGTTTACGCGCCTCCACCTGTAGTTGCTTACTCGCCACCGCCACAACCCGTAGTTCTAGCTGCGCAACCACAGCCTGCGGTTTGGTATTACTGCGTGGCAAGCGGCAAATACTATCCGTACGCACAAGAGTGCCCAAGTGGATGGCAGACTCAGGCAGCTTCGCCACCAACAAGCAGTGCGCCACATGGCCGCCCACAGTATTAATTTCATTACGTTTTATTAATCAGGATTTGTATATGAAAAGATTGACTCGCGTAGTCGTATTGGCTGCTGTTGCCACTAGCGTATTAAGTGCATGTGTGTCTGCGCCAACGGGGCCAACGATTGCAATCATGCCGCGCGAAGGAAAGCCATTTGAGGTATTCCAGCAGGAAGATCAAGTGTGCCGCGAGTTTGCAGCGAATGCCGTAAAAGATACTAGTAATGCTGCTTTAAAAGAAGGCGCCACAAGTGCTGCGATCGGTGCTGCTCTCGGAGCTGCTGCAGGCGCTGTGATTCAGGGCGGAAATCATGCCAATGTGGGCACTGGTGCAGGTGTTGGCTTATTAGGCGGCGCTGCTATGGGTGCCATGAATTCTGCTGGCAAGCAAAATCAAGCGCAGACACAATACAACATTGCTTACCAACAGTGTATGTATTCCAAGGGCAATCAGGTGCCTAGCTATCCAGCACCAGTGTCAGGCCCTGGGTATCGTCAGTAAGCTCGTATTAACTCAGACCTCAACAGGCGGATGTGTTTTTTCGTAACGCTCCGCCGTTTTTCTAAAGAGGTAGAGTAGTAAACAGGCGGCCAAACCCAGGCTGATGCTGTTGCCAGCCCAAAAACCATTTGCGCCTTGTAAAAACTCTGGTGTGAATCCTAAAACATTGAAGCCCATTAGGTAGCCGCCACCAAGACCAACGCCCCATAGTGAGCCGGCATAAATCACCATTGGCCAAAATGCGATTCGGTAAGCCCGCAGAATAAATGCTGCAGTAACTTGTAGAGCATCAAAGACTTGATAAAAGGCAATAAACAAAAAAAGCGGAATAGAAAAGACTTTTACTGCTTCTGGTGGGTCATACAAATCCAATAGCTGCATACGGAAAAACCAAACCGCCACCCCAATCAAAATGCAGGTGCTAGTGGTAAAGAATACGGATGACCAACCAATCTCTTCGGCACGTTCTGGTCGATTGGCGCCAATCGATTGTGACACTAGAGTCATGGTAGCAATCGATAACGAGAGCGGTACCATATAAATAACCGTTCCCATATTGGCAATGATCTGATGACCCGCTAATGCTGTAGTACCCAAGCGGGCAATAAACAGTGACATGAAGGTAAATGAAGTTACTTCAATTAAATAACTAAACCCAATTGGAGTTCCCAGTTTTAGTAAGGTCCAAATGCGATGCCAGTCAGGCATGCTAATGCGCGTAAAGATATGGAAGGGGCGATAGAAGCGGTCAAAGAGAACAAAGCCCAAGGTCATTAATAACCAAGTCCAGTTAATGATCACCGTTGCTACTGCGCAACCAGGACCTCCCATGCCTTCAATACCTAAACCGCCATAAATGAAGAGGAGATTGAGTGGTAGCTTGAGGAATAGGCCAATCAATTGCACCGCCGTGATGACAGCTGGCCGAGATACTGCATTGTGTAAAGCCATTAAGACACGCATGCCCATACTAGCGGGTAAACCAATTGCCAAAATATTGAGATACAGCCTAGCTTTTGCTTCGATATCTGGTGCCACTCTGGAGATCGCCAGTAAATGATCTGCGTTGAGCAAAATAAAACAACCTAGTATGGTTAAACCGAAGGCAAGCCAAGTAGCTTGACGCACTTCTTCACCAATATCTTCATGGCGTTTAGCACCAAATAGTTGACCGGCAATTGGTGCAAGAGCAGAGACAACGCCTGTTAAGCCAACATAGATGCTAATAAAGATCGCCGAAGCCATTGCTAGTGCTGCCAAGTCATCAGCGGAGTAGCGCGCAGTCATTGCCGTGTCTAAAACACCAAAGGCAATAACGGCTAATTGACCAATAAGCAGTGGGCCAGCCAGTTTTAATAAAGCGGGGATGTCCTCGCGAAGACGCGATACTTTAAAGTGCAGCACCGATTACTCCGGAATAACTTCGTAAAGACGTAAGCGCTCATCACGGTCTGCAGCGCGACGGTCTTCCCATAGTAAATGGAGTTTTTTATTATTGAGCTGAGCGTAAGCTTGAGCCTCTGATTGATTATGGGTAAGCATCCATGGGCAATTGGGATCATCACGCAAAGTCAGCTTGGTGAAGTAATCAAAAGAAGCAAGCTGTGCAGGGCCTATATTGCTAGTATCAATACAGCCACCACCTGGAGGCACCACCTGCGCTAGACGCGCAGAAACAAAGCGATAGGTCTTGGCGTAATTGATGGTTGGCAACCATAGGGTCATCAACAAAACCCACATCAAGGTAGTGCCTGACGCGGAAATAATCAGGCAGCGCCAAATTTCTTTGGGGGCGCGAGAGGTTCTCCAGCGCACCACTGAAAGCCAAACACCAGTAATCGCTAACGCAACAATAAACGCAAGCCAGTTAAATTGACCTTCAAAGCCTGGGAGCAAGCGAGTGATATTGGCCGCAGTAGATTCTGGGAAACCAGTGACTTTGGCTAACCAGATAATCCAAATGGCGAGTGCAATTAAGGTGAAACTAAATAATGCAAACCAGTCGATGAAGCTAATGACACTGCGTTTCAAAATTGGCAAGCTAAAGGCGGCGATGATCGATAGGCTAGGAATCATGATCATCAAATCATGTTCATTCGCTTCAAGACGAAATAATACGTAAATCAAGCTACCAATAAATAAGCTCAGTGGAATGCAAAGGTGGGGAGCACGCCAAGCACCCGCTGTTTTAGTGCGACCCCAGTGTGCTAAGGAAATGGCTGCAAGAGGCCATACAGGCCACGCATACGCCCAGAAGTTCACGCTTAAAAAACCTAGGGATTCGATAGAGGGTCTTGCACGCATCTCTGGGGAATTGCGCCAACCTTCTTCTGCGATATGTCGCCACTCAGCAGGTAAATCAGCCAAATACCAAACGATGGGCCAAAGTGCAAAACCAATGAGGCCTAATACCGTACTGGTCAGAGTCCAACGAAAACGCAATTTAGCATTGCTAGCAATCACTGCAATGATGGTTGAGCTAACAATAATCAAACTTAAAGTGAGATTGCTTGAGAGCGCAACAATCGCAATACCGAGGCCTGTCCATAAACCGCCTTGCCAAGGTTTATCAAGACCGCGTACGGTGCCATACAGCACAATACTGATACCCATTAATTGCGCCATCATGGGCGTAGTCTCATGGGCGCGCTGTGCAAGACCAACACAAGCTAAGAAGATGAGTAATGCGCCATCAGCTAGGGTCATGCCGTAGCTCTTCATATCGGGCTGACCACCAACTGCTAAGGCCATCGGTTGTACTTCACGACGACGACCAAGTAAGTAGGTGGCATACCAAATCGCTAGCGCTGCCGCAAAAAAGCAAATCGCTGAATACAAACGCGCGGCATTAGCAGCGCCAATAAATTGGCTAAATAATTTAATGAGTGTGGCGCCTATCCAGTAGGGCAGTGGCGCACCTAAAGAAACATCGCGACCAGCCAGATGCGGAACAATCCAGTCTATGGAATTGCCGCGAAACAAAGTCCACATGCCACCAAAGCCCATTGCGTCTTCATTTTTCCAGGGATCACGAAAAAAGAGGCCGGCAAAACCGTAAACCAATGTCAGCGCAAAAATAATGATGCGCGGAATCGATCTCGTAGCAGCAGCGGTTAGTTTGACCATGAACTCTCTTGAGGTAAATCAATCTTTAAAGCAAGCAACTTAAAAATAAAAAAGGCAGCAAACGCTGCCTTGATTATCTCGCAGAGAAGGGCATTTCCATACCCTGCGATAAGGAGGTGTATTAAGCCTTCTTCTTGGATGACTTCTCAGCAGCTTTGGCTTCTGCAGCAGCAGCTTTTTTCTCTGCAGTTTTAGCAGCGCCATCACCAGAGGCTTTAGCAACAGCTTTGCTACCGAATTTCTGACGGAATTTCTCAACACGACCAGCGGTATCCATGATTTTTTGGGTGCCAGTGTAGAAGGGGTGTGATTCAGAAGAAGTCTCGATCTTGGCTAATGGATATTCTTTGCCATCTTCCCACTTGATGGTCTCTTTAGTAGCCATTGTGGAGCGAGTCTTGAAGCTGAAGTTATTGGAAACGTCCAAAAAGACGATTTCGCGATATTCGGGGTGAATGCCAGGTTTCATGTGAGGTCCTATCAGCGGGTAGCCGTTTAAGTTAATTAACTTAAATACTTTCCCAAGTTAAAAGCGGTTAAGGTGCTGCAAAAGCGAAATTATGCCATGAAATCAATAAGAAAGCCCTCTCTCGCTTAGTAAAAAAGGGCTAAAAAGCCCCTTTTTGACTTAAAACCACCCTAGAGTGGGTCTAAATTAGCCTCCGCGACGCATCAGGTCGAAGAATTCACCATTGTTTTTGGTGGATTTGAGCTTATCAACAATGAAGTTCATGGCCTCGATATCGTCCATATCGGCAAGCAATTTGCGCAATACCCAGATCTTCTGGAGGTTTTCTGGTTTAACCAGTAATTCCTCACGGCGGGTACCAGACTTATTGAGGTTAATCGATGGGTAAACACGACGTTCAGCCAAGCGACGCTCAAGGTGAACTTCCATATTGCCGGTGCCCTTGAACTCTTCATAAATGAGGTCGTCCATACGGCTACCAGTTTCAATCAGGGCGGTTGCGATGATGGTTAAGGAGCCACCTTCTTCAATATTACGTGCCGCACCAAAGAAACGTTTTGGACGTTGCAATGCATTTGCATCCACACCACCAGACAATACTTTTCCAGAAGAAGGCACAACGGTGTTGTATGCACGTGCAAGACGAGTAATCGAGTCAAGCAAGATGATCACATCTTTGCCCATCTCTACTAAACGTTTGGCTTTTTCAATCACCATCTCGGCAACTTGAACGTGACGTACTGCAGGCTCATCAAAGGTAGAGGCAACAACTTCACCGCGAACGGAGCGTTGCATCTCGGTAACTTCTTCAGGGCGCTCGTCAACGAGCAACACGATCAAAATCGCATCAGGATTGTTTGCAGAAATTGCATGCGCAATGTGCTGCATCATCACGGTCTTACCAGACTTTGGAGAAGCAACAATCAAGCCACGTTGACCGTAACCGATTGGAGAAATCATATCGATAATGCGACCAGTCAAGTTCTCTTCTGCCTTGATATCACGCTCTAGACCAATAATGCGGTTAGGGTGGAGTGGCGTTAAGTTTTCAAACATGATGCGGTTCTTGAGGGCCTCAGGAGCCAAACCGTTGATCTTGTCGACTTTTACCAATGCAAAGTAACGCTCACCATCTTTTGGTGTTCTCACTTCGCCTTCAACGCTATCGCCAGTATGTAAGTTAAAGCGACGAATCTGCGCTGGAGAAATATAAATATCGTCTGGTGAAGCCATGTATGAGGCTTCTGGAGAACGCAAGAAACCAAAGCCATCGGGCAAGACTTCTAAGGTGCCATCACCGTAAACAGTTTCACCAGCTTTAGCGCGTTTTTTCAGAATCGCAAACATCAATTCTTGTTTACGCATCCGTTGCGTGTTTTCAATTTCCAATCCAGCAGCCATTTCAAGCAAAGCGGATACGTGGAGGCCTTTGAGTTCAGTTAATTGCATGTGGTTCTCGGGTGTTAAAAAGGGTATTAAACAAATGGATTTTGAATTGAGGCTGTGCTGATCGATGTCACACAGATGTAGAAAAACAGAATTTAAGTTTTGCTAAAAGAAGGGGAAGTAAGAAAACAGATGGGGGATAAATTACGGGGAAGCGGTGCGCTTTGAAAAAGGCACTGGACTGCTATTACTGAAATACTACACTAAAACCACAGGCTCAGTTCCTGAACCTGTGGCATGGGACTATTTATAGATGACTATCGATAAATGCAGTCAACTGGGATTTGGCCAAAGCGCCTACTTTTTGAGCAGCTACTGTGCCATTTTTGAATAGGATCAAGGTCGGAATGCCGCGGATATTGAACTGGGCGGGCACGCCTTGGTTCTCATCAACGTTCATTTTGGCGATTTGCAACTTATCGCCGTACTCGCCAGAAAGCTCTTCCAGGATAGGGCCAATCATTTTGCAAGGACCGCACCATTCAGCCCAAAAGTCGAGCAGAACAGGTTTATCGGACTTGAGGACGTCTTGTTCGAAAGAGGCGTCAGTTACATATTTAATGCCGGCACTCATGAAAATTCCTTATTTGGGCGTATTTGTTTATGTGTTTAGTTATAGCGCTACAACGCTTATATTAGCAATAAGCGAAACATTTTGCTCAAAACCCAAAATTAGCCATAAAACTGAAACTCAAAATCCCGCTTAATGCCGCAGTCATTTCCAACCATTTCGAAGCAAAAACAAGTGCAAGCTTGGGCAATTACGCCCGATGCCACTGCGCTTGAGCAGCTGGCAAAAGGGGTTTGGGATTGTGCAGTGCAAACTAAAGCTCGCCCGCTAGTGGTGCTTAGTACTGCGGGCCCTTTAATTGGAGTCAGGGCGGCGCTAGAAAAATACCGACCCAAAAACTTGGACCCTCAGATTGCATTCTTACCCCAAGTCATTAGCTTTACGGATTGGTTAGAGGCAGCGCCAGGCGCATGGAAGTTTCCTAAAAAGCAAACAGACTTAGAACGTTGGTTATCAGTGTTTGTGAATCTGCGCAAACACAAAACCTTACAAGCGTGGTTCAAGGCTGAGAGTGAGGCGGGAGCATGGGGACTTGCTCAAGCAGTGATTCAAGCATGCGATGCATTATCAGAATTAGTTGTTCCCCAACTTCAAGGTGAGTTCAATGGCTTACTGCAGACACATTCATTAGATACTCAAGCATGGCTCAAGAAAGTCGAGCTAGTTCTAGATCAAGCTATCGCAAAAGCCTATGTGGGCTTATCTAAAAATGTCGTTGATGAAGAGGCGGCGGTATTGCTCGCATTTTGGCGTTATCTCACTAACGCTGGTGATCCAGTCATTCGTAAGCATCTCGCAATGGCAGTGCACTTGCAATGTGCAAAAGAGATCGCATTAAATAGTAGCAATAGTGTGCGGCCATTCATATGGGTTCAAACTGCAGATCCAAAGCCGATTGATCAGGAAGTCATCGATCATTACTTGGCTGAATATTCTCAATCGGCGCCAGTAGTGCGTGTCTCACTCGATTGGACGAAAGTTGCCTTGTGGTCCGAGGCTCTATTTGGGCAGGATGCGAAAGAGGGGATCGTCCAATCGGACGTAGATCAAGAGCGGCAGATTCAACACAACGTTGACTCAAGCGTGAAGGAGGGCTGGCGCTTAATTTCTGCGAAGCGTTTTGAAGAATTGGCGTGGGCTGCAACAAAATCCGTTGAGTCTCATTTAATTGCGGGCAAGAAACATATTGCATTAGTGGCCCAAGACCGTTTAGTTGCGCGTCGCGCTAGAGCATTGTTGAGTCGTCTTGGTAATGCCTTACGCATTCGTGATGAAACGGGATGGAAGTTATCGACCACTCGAGCTGCTGCTGCTTTAGATAGTCTTTTAGAGTTGATGCGTGCGCCCAAAGAAGGGCCTAGCGCTACTATCTTGCTCGAGTTTTTACAAAACCCGTATTTAGATCTTGCGCATTGTCTTCAAAAGACACCCGAATCTTGTATTGGATTGCTTGCGCAGTTGGAAGATATTTTAGTTGCCAGCCAGGCGAAATCTGGTTGGGAAACTTTTATGGCTGCCATTGAAAAAGCCAATGGCTATGCTACAAGTCATGGTGGCTCACCCAATCAACAGCTCATCGAGTTAATTCGATTTGCAAATGGATTGCATGGGCAGTGGCAGACCTCCATATTTACCTGCGCAGACGCTTATGAAAAGCTACAGGCCCAGCTTGAGGCGACGGGCATGGTTAGGCGATTGGAAAAAGATGCTGCTGGCAAGCAATTATTAGAAGCCTTAAAGCGCTTTGATCTTGGCTCAGGACCCTATGGCGATCTAAAGATGCGTTTGCCTGAGTGGCTGAGTCTTCTTAAAACCGTCATTGAAGAAGCTTCATACGAAGAAGCAGGCAAAAATTCGCAAGCGACATTGAGTATCTTGCCACTCAGCTCAACAAGGCTGCGTGAATTTGATGCAGTGGTGATGGTGGGGTGTGATGAGCAACAGTTGCCATCATTCTCACAGCCGCCACTATTTTTCTCTGATGCGCTTAATCGCTATCTCAAGTCATCAACGATCACTGCGCAATATATTCAGCAAGCAAGAGATCTTTCTCAGCTCTTGGTTTCTTGTCCAAATGTAGACTTACTGTGGCAAAGCAAAAGTAAGAATGGCGAACCTTTAAGGCCCTCCGCTTGGATTGCGCGTTTGCAAGTAGCGCTAGGTAAGAATGCATTAAAAGTATCTGAGCCAAGCTTAAAGCCCTACGAGGGGCAGTCCCAACCCATTCAGATGGCAATCGGTAAACCAGATCTCGATTTAGCCATACCAACCACCGTTACACCGAGTGCCTATAAAGCTTTGCGGGATTGCCCTTATCGCTACTATGTCAGTAGCTTATTGGGATTACGTAAGGCAAAAGAATTTGAAGAGGGCTTCGATGCCTCATTAGCGGGCCAAACACTGCATGCGCTCCTTAAAAACTTTTTTCAGGCACTCAAAACTGAAGAGAAAAAATCGCACTCACCGATTCATGATGGAGATGATGCAAGACGCCAGTGGATGATCGAGCATCTCATGCAATTTTCAGAGAAAGAGTTTGAAAGATTGGTTGTTGGTGATGCAAGAGTGCTAGGCACATTGCGCGATTGGCAAAAACAAATTCCGAGTTTTATTGATTGGCAAATGAAACGCGAAAAGGAGGGGTGGCGTTACCACGATGCCGAATTACCAGTAGGCTTTGCTATCACTCTCAAGGATCCTAATGGTGTCGATCGAGAAATTCGGATTGCGGGGCGCGCTGACCGATTCGATATTCATCAATCGGATAAGTCACTTGCTGCTGTGATTGACTATAAAAATCAAGATATGAAGAAGATTGCCAGTCGCGCTGAAAATGTACTGGATGATCCACAGTTGCTGATCTATGCGCGTGGGGCAAATGAAGATCCAGATGCGGCCCACCTGCCAGGGCGAGCCGTACAGCAAGCCGAATGGATCAGCCTGAAAGCTAAAATCAGCGAGGATGAGGAGAAACAGGTTCGGGCTCATCCAGTCGAAGATATGCCCGAACTGATGCAGCAATTTTCTGTGCAGATTGTTCAGGACTTAAGCGATTTGTGGGCGCGTAAACCCATGCAAGCATTTGCACCTGATAGCGTATGCCAATACTGCGATGCGCGAGGCATTTGCAGAAAGGGGATGTGGTGAGCGAGAAGTTTGATAACGCGATTGCCTGCGATCCTACAAAATCAGTGATTGTTTCTGCCTGTGCTGGTAGTGGTAAAACATGGCTATTAGTCTCACGCATGATTCGCTTGCTTTTAGCAGGCGCTAAACCGCAAGAAATCCTAGCGCTCACATTTACTCGCAAAGCCGCGCAAGAAATGCGCGATCGTTTGTATCAGTTGTTAGAAGAGTTTTCAACTGCTGATGATGTCACCTTGGCTGAGCAGTTAGTTGATAGGGGTGTAGATTGTGACCAAGTGATGGATTTGCTGCCACAAGCTAGGGCGCTTTACCTCAAGATTTTGGCAAGCCCGCAACCGGTAGTCATCGATACTTTTCATGGTTGGTTTGGGCGACTCTTGGACGCCGCCCCAGTATCGGCTGAAGTCCAGCCAGGCTTTCGTTTGCGAGAGGATGCGAAGCGCTTGCAAGAAGAGTGTATGTCGGATTGGTGGGGTAATTTACCCAAGGATTTACAAGCACACTACGACGTTTTGCTAGAAGAGTTTGGCGCGTTTGAGACGCAAAAATTCTTGATGGGTAACTACAGTCTATTTAAGCAAAGAGGTGCATGGTCGTTTTTTCAAGATACTTGCAATAATCAGGGTGTTAAGCCCATTGATTGTCTTGACAAACTTCTTCCAACTTTAGGCTCTGTAAATCCACTAGAAGCTTTTTGGAGTCAGCCGCAGACTAAAGCCAATTTAGAAATCATGTACCGGTGCTTTAGTAATGGCACTAAAACTCAACAAGACAAAGCCCCATTTATTTTGGATGTCATCGCGCATCATGCGGCAGGTGGTTCCGTAATGGAAATCGCCAGCAAATGGGAGAGTTATTTCTTTACGCAAAAGCGCACTCCTCTAAAAGATATTGCAGAGATGAGTGCCCCGATGAAGAAATATCTTGAAGGCTTAGGTCAAGATCCCGCGGAGATTACCGCCATTCGCACAGATTGGCTAAGGGCCTACGAAGCTCTATTTAAGTGGCAGAGCGAGCATTTAATCCATCAATTAAACGATGCTTGGTTTGCCATGAGTGAGGCCATGCTTGCGCATATGGAAAGAAGTAAAGAAGCCATGCGAGTGCGCGATTTTGATGATTTAGAGATTGGCGTAAGTCAATTGATGGCAAGCTCGGATAACGCTGCTTATTTACAAGCTAGGTTAGATGCCAAATACAAACATATCTTGATTGATGAATTCCAAGACACCAACCCATTACAGTGGCAGATATTACGCTCATGGCTTGCGGGCTATGGTGATGATGGATCAATGCCGAGCGTGTTTATCGTTGGCGATCCTAAGCAATCGATCTATCGCTTCCGTCGTGCTGATCCTCGATTATTTGATAGCGCGCGAGATTTCTTAGTTGAAAAACTAGGAGCAACTCCTCTGTATCAAAATGAGACTCGTCGTAATGCGTCAAGTATTAATGATGCCGTGAATCAGATTTTTCTAGCTGGATCGTTGCCAGAGAGTTATCGCTACGCAGAGCAGACAACGGCCTGGAAACCCCTGTTAGATGGGCTTCCCGAGCAAGAATATGCTGCTAAGGGCGAAGCTTACTTATTGCCTTTGATCTCGCGAGAAGAGCCAATAGTCGCAACACGAGTTGGCACTGCGCTAGATGGCCCGATTGAAGATGCGGGTCAAACTACACCGGTTCAGCAGCGCTATGAAGAGGGCAAACTGGTCAGTCGTTTGATTCATCATCTATTAGCCACTCGTCAAGTGATGGATAAAAAAGAGGGTAAATCGATTTGGCGTCTTGCAAGAGGTAGTGACTTTATTTTGTTAGTAAAGCGGCGCGAATTTTTACCCCAATATGAAAAAGCGCTGCGTGAGGCGGGTCTTGCTTATGACAGTTCTCGCTTAGGAGGATTGCTCAATACCCTTGAGATTGATGATTTGATTGCATTGCTAACAGCATTGGTTTCACCAAGACATGATTTGCCTTTGGCGCAGGTATTACGCAGCCCTATATTTGGTTTTTCTGAAGGGCAGATGCAAGAACTTGCCAAGAGTGTCGGTAATGAGCTTCCGAGTTGGTGGGATGCATTGCAGCTCAATCAAAGCCCTCTAATTCAGAAGGTGGCACGCTATCTAGAGCGCTGGCGCGGCCTGGGCGAGGTGTTGCCGGTGCATGATTTACTGGATTTGATTTATCACGAGAGTGATTTGCGTATTAAATATGCTGTTTCTGCCCAAAACTTGGCGCGTGCGCAAGTGCTGGCAAATCTAGATGCCTTCTTAGAGTTGGCTTTAAACCAAGATGGTGGTCGATATCCAAGCTTAAGTCGCTTTATTGATGAGATCAACGCAATGCGTCGTGGCGACGATGATGAGACGCCGGATGAGGGCGATGTTGAGCTAGAGGTGGAAACGGATGTTGATGACAATCTTGCCGAAGCTGATGTTGATAATGAAATGTCTGAAGAGGATCAACATCGGCGCGTACGTTTGATGACGATCCATGGAGCAAAGGGTTTAGAGGCCCCATTCGTCTTCATGCTCGATGCGAACAACACGGAATGGAAAGCGCCATATCGTGGCGTGCTGTTGGATTGGTCTCCTGAAAAAACCAGTCCAAGCCATTTATCTTTGTATACCGCTAAGACCTTAACGGGCGAGCGTAATTCGATCTTTCAAAAAGAAGCCGAGGTCAGTCAAAATGAAAACTGGAACTTGCTATACGTAGCGATGACTAGAGCCAAGCAGGGCTTATGGATCAGTGGTGTTGCATCCAATACAAAAACTGGCATTAAAGAGCGTTCTTGGTATGGCAGAGCCTTGGCGGCTGGGGTAGCAACCCTAGATGTGGCTGCTCTCAATCTTCCAGAAGTGGCGGCACAAGCAAGCAATGCTCAAGAGCAGCTCGGTAGCATGCCATTCACGATAGATCACTTTGCGATTGAGTGGGAGTACGCCCAAAAAGATTACCAGAAGTTAATTTCTAAGATTGAGAGTGGTGAGTTTGCAAAAGAGCTTGCAGAAAAATCCACAGAGCAAGCGCAGGAGCAGCCCGACCCTGAAATTTTGGAAGAGGGAACCAACTTTCATAAATTGCTAGAGTTCTTAACTCCAGACTCAAGCAGTCCCATAAAACCGCCTATGCCAACCGAGCAAGAGGTGATGAATTGGTTGGGCGTGGATCAAGATCATGCTAAGAGAGTGATTGAGCGGGCAACTAGAGTATTAACAGCAACAGAACTCAAGCCTTATCTCACCTCAGGTCAGTGGGTTGCCGCATGGAACGAACTTGATATTGCTAGTAAAGAAGGCAAGAGCTACCGTATGGATAGATTGGTGGAATTTGATGATCACATCGCCATCCTGGATTACAAGCTAACTATTCCGGAGTTGGGTAGTAAAAAGTACGAGCAATATCGCGAACAGTTGCAGAACTACCGCAATGAATTGACCCGAATCCGCGAAGACAAGCCTAATAAGGCTTATTTGATTTCCTCATCGGGTGAGATCAAAGAGATTTCTTGATGTACCCAGATGTCTAGGCAGTCGCCTTTAACTTGCTGGCCATTAAAACGCCTTTATTAATTCTTTTCTCAATGGTAGAGATGGTTTTAGATTCTCTCTTTACTTCACCTAATATTTGATTAATGAAGGTTTGCCAGCCTTCACCTTTAGATTTATAGAAATCTAAAGTGTCCTTATCAATCCTTAGGGTGATCTGTTCTTTGGTGCCGCTACCAAGAGGTCTACCTCGTCCCCGAATAGCTCTATGTTTAATTTCATCCCACTCTTTGTCGGTGAGCGGAGGTGAGTCTGGGTCAGATAAGGCGGCTTTCGTAATTGCAATATCTTCTTTAGCGCTAGGTCTAATAATTTTCTTCTTCATATTTATCGATCTCCCGAATGTTTGCTTTTCTCAGGCTAATAATTCTCATTGTTGCTTTTGACTCTACATAAACCACGCAATATAAGCGTTGACTCATTAGTGCTAAAGCGACAAACCTTTCTTCTCCATACTCTTTTCTGCGGTCAACCCACTTCAGTGCTGTATCCCAATCTAGTAACTGAGCGGCCGAGAGGGGTAGGCCATGCTTCTTCAAATTGGAATTATTTTTTGCCAAATCATAGGTAAATTTCATCCAAATTATTGTAGTTACATAAAATCATAACATCAATGAATTAATATAGCTACAAAAAATAAGGTTACTCCATTTGAGGAGCTCTATTCTTAGGCTTGAATTTCCCCAAAAAGCCCTCATATAGCTAAGGGATAGCAAAAATACCCAAACTAGCGATAATAAAAATCGCAATGAATTTCCTACAAGGAGTTTTAATGAAAATGCGTAATGTAATGAAGGTAACGAAGATGTTTGTGACAGTGTTCGCAAGCGCGCTCTTGCTAACGAGTTCTCTCGCTTTTGCCGAAGCAACATTGCCAGAGGTTTCTCAAGCCATTCAATCAGGTCAATTGGCTAAAGCCGATGCCATGATGAAAGAGGTATTACAAAACCATCCGAATAGCGCCAAGGCGCATTACATTGCATCTGAACTCTATTTGCGTGAAGGCAAAATTGATGCCGCGCGTCAAGCCTTTGTTAAAGCAGAAAATCTAGCGCCTGGATTGCCATTCGCTCAGCCTGAATCTGTTCAGCGCCTACAAGCAGAGTTGCGCGCTGGCGCAGTGCCTGCCCACACAAGCGCAAATGCAGGCGCAGGTTCTATCTTCACCAGCCCCATGTTCTGGATTCTGATTGCGATCTTGATCGCCGGAATTATGTTCTTCATGAGAAAGCGTCAACAACCTGTAGAGGTATACAACGCGCCGACAGCAAATGGCCCATATCCTGGCGCTCCCGGTGCTCCTGGTGCTTATCCTCCTGGTTATCCTGGTGCACCTAGCGTAGGTAGTGGCTTGATGGGTAGCTTGGCAACGGGCGCCGCTTTAGGTGCTGGCATGGTTGCGGGTGAAGCATTGGCTAGCCATTTAATGGGTGGCGGCCAACACGCTAATCCCGGAAATATCAACAATGGCTTTAATCAAGTCGGTGGAATCGCGCCAGACGCTCCGAACTTTGGAGTGAACGATGCGAGCTCGTGGGATGACGCTGGTGCCAGCTCTTGGGATGACAGTGGTGGTGGCGATTTCATGAGTGACGTTTAAATCGGAGGATAAATATTCATATGGCAATGTCAATGTATCAAGCATCGATTCCGCAGTTTGTGAAGATGCTGACAAATCTCTCCAACATCTTGAAAAAAGGTGAGGCCTTCGCCAAGGAAAAGAATATTGATGGCACAGTGTTGGTCAATGATCGCCTCGCGCCAGATATGTTCCCGCTATCAAAGCAAATCCAAATTGCCTGCGACCAAGTCAAGAACGGCATGGCGCGTCTTGCTGGCGTTGAGCCACCCAAATTCGATGATCACGAAAGTACTTTTGAGCAGTTGCAAGAGCGTATTGCTAAAACCATTGCTTTTGCTAAGACAATTACCCCTGCGCAGCTTGAGGGTAGCGAGACTAAAGAAATTAAGTTCTCAATTAAAGAATGGAACTTTGAGTTTGTAGGTGATCAATACCTGCTAACCTGGATCATTCCTAACTTCTACTTTCATATTGCGACTGCGTACAACATCCTGCGTCACAACGGTGTAGAGGTGGGTAAGTCTGACTACCTTGGGGGCTAGGCTATTACAATAGCCTCATGGAACTGCTTTCAGAAATCGTTGAGACCGTAAACCCTTGGCTTTTTAGAGTCAGCGTTTATCTGTCGAATGCATTTCTAGATGACCCCGCGATACTCGCTTTTGCTTTTTGCTAATCGTATCAGTGCAAATTAAAAAAACCACCGCGTCAGAAACCTTCAGCGGTGGTTTTTTATTGGTAGAAGAAAAAGTCTACTTACTGCTTACTTAATCATTCCCGCATTCTTCGCATCTTCCATAGATTGCGCGGTTTTCTCTTTCATAAATGCTGGCATCTTTGCTAGCGGAATATCTACCAATACAAAACCAGACTCTTCTAGTTTTTTCTTAGTCTCAGGATCAGCATTGAGTTTGGCAAAGTAATCTGACATCTTTTGTTGTAGCACTAGTGGGGTAGATTTCGGTACGGCTACACCACGATAAGCACCGTCTACCCAGTTCAGGCCTAACTCTTTAAAGGTGGGTACATCCGGCAGGGCGGGATTGCGTTTCTCGGTGGCGATAGCAAGGGTGCGTACTTTTCCTTTTTGCTGAATTGCTAATGGCAAATAACCCATCGCGCCATCAACGTGCATACCAATAAGCGCGGTAATTAAATCGCCTGTGCCTTTAAAGGGTACGTAATTAATTTTGACGCCTGCCAATTTATTCAGACGCTCTACAGCCATATGGTTAGCAGAGTATTGGGCCGAGCCAGCCAAGGACATCTTGCCAGGCTCTTTCTTAGCTGCCGCAATAAATTCTTGATAGGTTTTATACGGACTATCAGCAGAGACCATCAAGGCATCTGGGGTGAAGTGGTAGTAGTAGATCGCATTGATGTCGTCAGTCTTGTACTGAATACCTTCTTGTAGTGGCTGCAAGATGGTGTGCGGAATATTGACGCCTACTACGGTTGCGCCATCGGCGGGGTAGGTATTAAGCGCGCTCCAAACAAGAGCGCCACCAGCACCAGCGCGATTCATTACCACCATGGGTTGCCCAAACTTTTTCGCAGAGATATCAGCTTGATAGCGGGCAACTAGATCCGATTCACCAGCAGGCGGAAAGGGAATGATGTACTGGATGGTTCTATCGGGGAAGGGTGCTGCGGATTGCGCAAACGCTGCTGTACACAGGCCTAAGAAAAAACAAAACCCAGCAACGATATAAGTTGCCTTCTGATACACCTTCATTTGTCTCCCCCACCGGTATCGGTTGTTTTGGAATGAAAATTCATCAAAAACTCAAGACCCATTATGGGTTAAATCCCTCCTGAGGAGATTGGGGTTTATGACTAGAAAAACCGCCTCAAAGACTCGAAAACAACAAAAACAGCCTCATTTTTCAGGTTTTTATATATACTGTATAAACATACAGTATATTAATCACTATGAAAACGCAGTTAAGCCCCCTAAAAACGACCTTAAGTCAGGCACCGCAAGCCTTGGCAGGTCATTTTGCTACTTATGAACTCAAGCTCTTAAGTCACCGTATTTCAGCTGGGTTCCCTAGTCCGGCGGCGGATTATGCTGAGGATGGCTTGGATTTAAACCAGTACCTCGTAGAGAACAAGCCCGCCACTTTCATGTTCACCGTGAAGGGTGACTCGATGTTGGGTGCAGGAATTTGTGACGGCGATAAGGTCGTAGTGGATAAAGCGTTAAAGCCAAAACACAAAGATATCGTGGTTGCAGTCGTTGATGGTGAGTACACCATTAAACGCCTATATCAATCACGTGGCCGCGTTGAGTTGCAACCTGAGAACCCGAGCTATGAGCCCATCACATTTGGTGAGGGTAATGAGTTGCAGATTTGGGGTGTAGTAGTTGGCGTGGTGCGCAAGTACAGCACTGCGAGCACTCGTTACAACAAGAGTATCAAGCTATGAGTGCGCCACAAAAATTACCTACCACTCATTTAACCCCAGCATTGTTTGCTTTGGTGGATGTGAACAATTTTTATGTTTCTTGTGAGCGTGTTTTTCAGCCCAAGCTTGAAACCGTTCCTATGGTCGTGCTATCAAATAATGATGGATGCGCCGTAGCGCGTAGCGCGGAAGTCAAGGCCCTAGGGGTTAAGATGGGTATGCCCTGGTTTCAGATGAAAGATCTGGCCAAGAAGCACGGCATTACTGCCTACTCATCAAACTACACGCTATATGGCGATATGAGCAATCGCGTAGTGCAGGTACTCAAAACATTTACACCCAAGATTGAGATCTACAGCATTGATGAAAGCTTCTTGCAAATTGAGAGTGTTTTAAAACACTACCGCGACACCATTGAGTTTGGTCAATCGATTCGACAAACCGTGAAAGAGACAACCGGCTTGCCAGTCTGCGTTGGCATTGGCGCTAGCAAGACTTTGGCGAAGTTGGCCAATCATTTAGCAAAGAAGCATCCTACATTCTCTGGCGTATGTGATGTACAGGCAATGCCCAAAGAAGAACTCTATCAATGGATGAGCGAGACTGAGGTTGGTGAGGTGTGGGGTATTGGTCGGCAGTTAAATAAAAAACTTAAAGCGCAGGGTATTCATAGTGTGTTTGACCTACTGTGTGCTTCACCACAGGCTATGCGCCAGCAATATGGTGTGGTCATGGAGCGCCTTTGCCATGAGTTGCGAGGCACTTCCTGCCTACAGTTAGAAGAAGTGGCGCCAGATAAACAGCAAATCATCGCTTCTCGCAGCTTTGGCAAGCTAGTGACCAGCCAGACTGAGCTAGCCCAATCAGTAGCGACTCATGTCGCGAGAGCCGCAGAGAAGTTGAGAGGGCAAGATGGGGTGACTGGTGCATTAACGGTGTTTATTCAGACAAACCCATTTAAGCAATATGAGCCACAGCACCATCAAAGCATCACCGTTCCTTTGGCTAATCCAACAGACAACACGCTGACATTAACTAACGCAGCACTAGCAGGCCTGAGGCAAATTTATCAACCGAAGTTTCGTTATAAGAAGGCGGGAATCATTCTGAACTGCATTAGCGATAAACCTAGCGTACAGCAATCACTCTTTGAAGATCTCGAGAGCAAAGGTAAGTCAGCGCACCTTATGAAGGTGATGGATGAAATTAATACCCGCTTTGGAAATGCAGCGCTTCGGTCAGCAGTCTCGGGTACGCAAGATAGTAAACAAGCTTGGCAAATGAGATCAAACAATCGATCACCTAACTACACCACCAAGTGGGATGAGTTGCCCATCGCACGCTAGGAGAACCCATTAAATATAAGAATAAAAGACAGAAAAAACCACAATTTTTCACTAGCTCATTTTGTGAGCTTTTGACTCAGTAGTCTTGTAATAACGCAACAACTAAGCAATCACAGCAGAGGAGAAATACATGAATACATTAAGCAACTTGATGAACAACTTCAACGGCATCTCATTGGCGGCCATCATGATTTTGTCGTACTGCGCAGTGCTCAAAAATACCAAGCGTCATGAAAGCGAAACAAAGCACGTGTTCAATCGTCAGTACCAATAACAGAGAAAAAATAAAAGCAATTGCAATAGCGAAAGTCAGCAGAGGGGGAATAAGGAAATCACGGATTCCTTATTCCCTTGTTTTTATGGGCAGCAAAAGAATTAAAATGTCGACATGACATCGAATCCCTGCTTTGACTGTGGCCAGTGCTGCCAACATTTTCGTGTGAGTTTTTATCACGGGGAAATCGAAGGTAATGGCGTGGGTGTGGTTCCCGCAGAGTTGACTACCAAGCTCACAGATCATCTCGCCTGTATGAAAGGCACGGAGAAGGGTGGCGCCCCTTGTATCGCATTACGCCACACCAAAGAAGAATGGCGTTGCTCTATTTATGAGAACCGTCCAACCCCTTGCCGAGAATTTAATATTCTCAATGAGGATGGAACGCCCAACCCAGATTGCGAGCGACTGCAGCTAGTCGCCAAACAAAAGCGACTAGCATCTCGTTAGCGTAAATTCAGCGTCTTCGCGATTTGGCTGAAGGCTGCGTATTCCTGATCGAGTTTGTTTTGCAGTTCTTTGCCTGTGAGGACGGCAGGAGATTCACCAACTTCATCTAAATATCGGACGGTATCGGGCTCTTTCATAGCTTGGGTGTAGGCCTGTGCAATTTGTTTAACGCGCTCAGGCTTAGTACCTTTAGGTGCGAGCACTACGCGCCACAATAAGGTTTCTTCTTTAGGAAGGCCAATATCTTTCAAGGAGCTGGCATTCGGAAACTGCGCATTTCTGTTTGCAGAAGAGACTAGCAAGCACTTGGCTTTACCAATATTGGCGTGTTGCAAAACTGGTGGAATAGAACCCACATAGATATCTATCTGATTCGATAAAAAACCAATAATGGTTTCACCGGCACCTTTGTAGGGAACATCAACAGCTTGGATATTTTGTGGTCTAAAGATGCGCTCGGTAGCGAGCTGCGCAGGGCCACCTAAGCCATCAGTGCCGTAGGTGTATTTCTTGGGATTCTTGCGCAGCTCTTCCATAAATGATTTGCCATCATTTGCCGGAAAATCAGGGTGTACGCAAAAGACATAAGGCGCAGTAGAGAGCTGAATCACTGGAATGTAGTCATTCGGGGTGTAAGGAACCTTGCTCGTTTGTGGAACTACGGTAACGGGAGAGGGCCAAACACCAGCTAGGGTGTAACCATCGGGTGGAGAGTTCACCATTTGCGCAACACCAATCGTGCCGCCAGCACCAGGAACGTTCTGCACACTAATCGGGCCACCAATAAATCGCTGTGCATCTTTAGAGGCCACTCGGAAGAGTGCATCAGTACCGCCACCAGGCGCAGTAGGAACAATCAATTTAGTGACGGTCTGAGCAGAAGCCGATTGCAATAAGAAAATTGCCGTACAAGCAAAGACAGTTTTTAAAAGAGATTGTTTAGAAAGATTGCGCATATCAAGCCTTATTCAAAATGAAACAGGGATTTAGGGTTATTGATCAAAATGTCATTCCACACTTTGGTATTTGGAATGGCTGATTGAATCCAAGAAATGCAGTCAGCATAAGTAAAGCGGTTTTCATAACTGAGCCATGGCCAATCACTAGCCCATACTAGTTGTTTGGGGTTGACTGCCACAAGAGCATCAACATAGCCTTGAATAGAAACGCCATCTAAAAAGCCAAGGCGATAGGGTGCTGAGAGTTTGACCCACACCTTGCCATCAGCGAGACCATGCAGGGTGTTCTGAAAACTCTTGCTCTGCTTGCCTTGAGCTCCAAGTTTAGGATCGGGGTTGCCAAAGTGATCTAACACTAAAGTGGCGCCACTAGCCAAAATTTTAGGAACCACCAATTCTTGTAATTGGTCTTCTAGGAACAATTCAATATGAAGATCCAAGTCTTTAGCTATACCCAGGAGTTTTTTATAGTCAGCACTATCAATATCCGGAATGGCTTTTTTCTTAATCCAATTCAAGCGAATGCCAACAACACCTTGCTCACGCATCTGTATTAGTTCTTGCTCTAGGCGGGGCGAGCTAGGGTCAACAATCACAGTGCCACGAAGGCGATCAGGATAACGACGAAGAGCATCAAGCAAAAGCGAATTATTGGCACCACAAAAACTGGGTGCAGTTAATACCCCATGTGAGATGCCGTGTGAGCCTAAAACAGCGAGATATTCTTCTGCACCAACATCGCGCGCAGGTCGAGAATGGATCTCCGGAGCCAAGGGTAGATCCACGGCCATGATGTGGGCATGGCAATCTACGCCAGTAATAGCGGATTTTTCTGACATTTGTCTCTGAATTGTCTCTTAATAGGTATTTATAATTCTGTAAAAAGGAGACTACCATGCCACAACAAGATGGCTCAACCCATTTGGGCACCAAGCTGCGCCGCCTCATCAATGAGAGAAGAGGATTGCTAGTTCCTGGAGCAGGCAATGCATTAGCAGCAAGAGTGATCGAAGATGCTGGATTTGAGGCAGTCTATTTAAGTGGTGCAGGTCTCACCAATCAGTTTTACGGCATTCCGGATTTAGGTTTTATTAGCTTGAATGATGTTGCGTCGCACACTGCTGCCATTCGGGATGTGATTCAACTACCCCTGATTGTGGATATCGATGTTGGGTTTGGTAATGCGGTAAATGTGCATCACACAATTAAAGTGCTAGAGAGATCTGGTGCTAATGCAGTACAAATAGAAGATCAAGCTATGCCGAAGCGTTGTGGTCACTTCGCTGGCAAAAGCATTATTAGCAAAGAAGAGATGTGCGGCAAGATCAAAGCCGCAGCAGACGCTAGAGTGCATGATGACTTTTTAATCATTGCTAGAACAGATGCTAGATCCATTAACGGATTACAAGATGCTTTAGATAGAGCTCAAGCCTACGCGCAAGCGGGTGCGGATATGACCTTCATTGAAGCGCCAGAAAGCGTAGAAGAAATGAAGATCATTGCTGCGCAAACCAATTGCCCGCAGCTCATCAATATGGTGATTGGGGGCAAAACTCCATCGCTTCCGCAGCAAGAGCTTGCTCAAATGGGTTTTGGAATTGTGTTGTATGCCAATGCTGCCTTACAAGGCGCAGTACATGGCATGAATCAAGCCCTAAATCATTTAAAGCAAACGGGCGAACTCAAAGAAGATCCTAACTTAGTAGCCACTTTTGCTCAGCGTCAAAGTGTTGTTAAAAAAGAAGACTTTGACGCCCTAGAAAAGAAGTTCTCATAAATAAATCAGATTTAACCAAGCCTAACCTCACTCATTTCAACCTAACCTAGCCAACACCAAAACCATCATGAAACTATCCAAAATTCTTATAGCGTTTGTTTCTACACTTATCGCTACATCTGCGCTTGCTGCAGATCTATGGCCTAATCGCCCAATTAAATTTGTAGTGGGCTTTGGTCCTGGTGGCGCAAATGACTTAGTGGCACGTGCTGTTGCGGAAGCCGTAGGTAAGCAACTGGGACAACCGGTAATCGTAGAGAACAAGCCGGGCGGAGGTTCTGTGTTGGGTGGCGACTACGTTGCCAAGAGTGCCTCGGATGGTTACACCTTCTACGCTGGTGCAGCAGGTGGCGTAGTGACCATTCCGATGCTTCGTAACAGCATGCCATATAAGCAAGAAGACTTGGTGCCAGTAGGCATGATGGCGGTGAGCCCATCGATCATTGTGGTGAATAGTGAGTCACCGATTCAGAACTTTAAAGAGCTGTTAGCAAAAGCTAAAAACAAACCAGGCGTCACATTTGCAACAGCGGGCTCTGGTAGCACCCCACACTTCGTGGCAGAGATGCTCAAGATTTATGCTGGTGGTGGTAATTATGAAATCATTCCTTACAAGAGTGGATCAGAAGGTGTGTTTGCAGTGGTCTCTAAACAAGTAGATGCCACATCAGAGGCCAGCGTTGTGGTCTTACCACAAATCGAAGGCGGCAAACTCAGACCAATCGCCTCTACTTGGAACAAACGTATTACTCGTTTACCAAATGTGCCAACTACGAAAGAGTTGGGTTACCCCAATATCTTCATTGGCCACTGGTCAGGTATTTTTGCCCCTAAAGGCACCTCACCTGAAATTATCGCCAAGATGAACCAAGCGATTAATGCGGCTTTAGATACCAATGCGCTCAAGTCTCGATTGATTCCGCAGGGTATTGAGCCAGCTCCAGGGTCACAAGCAGACTTCATTAAGTTCTTGAACGAAGAGCGTAAGCGTCTACAGCCGATCGTGAAGAGCGCCAATATGAAGGATGAGTGAAGGATGAGTAAAGGCTCATTCATCATCTATATAGATCTTATTTGTTAAAAGGAAGACCCAGTGAGAAAACTCTTATTAATCGTCTTGGCATCTATTGCCAGTGGCGTGTTTGCTCAGGACACAGCAGTGATTGTTCAAACAGATCAAGTACAGCAAGCACTTGCTCGTGGCGCAATCATTTGAGATGTTCGTGATGAAAAGAGTTATCTCGATGGCCATATCCCGGGAGCAATTAACATTGGCGATGCTGGTGCTGTATTGCGTGACCCCAATAAGGAAGACTACATTCCAATAGAGCAGATTGAGAAGGTCTTCAATGCTGCTGGACTGGATGTAAATCAGGAAGTAGTGGTCTATGGCTCAAGAGGAAATCCCTATAGCTACTTTGGCTTGTACACCATTAAATACTTTGGTGGAAAAAACGCCCAGATCTATCACGATGGTATTGATGGCTGGAAGCAAGCAGGCCTACCCATTCAGAAAGAGCGCATAAGTCTCAAGCCTGTATCAGTAGCCTTGGTGCCACAAAAACAGCTGGTGGTGAGCAATGAAGAGATGCTCAAATTGGCGCAGTCCAAATCGGTGCAAATCATTGATGCAAGAACACCTGATGAATATTCTGGTAAGGACATCCGCGCCATTCGTGGCGGGCATATTCCAAATGCAATCAATGTGCCATTTGAAGATAACTGGCAGGACCCAGCTGCAGGAGTGAAGTTGAGCAAAAAGCAGGTAAACGACAACTCAGGAATGGCACTAAAAAACACAACTGATCTGAAAAAACTCTACGAGAATCTAGATCCTGATAAAGAGACAGTGGTGTATTGCCAAAGTGGAGTCCGTGCCTCTGAGACGGCAACGGTTCTCAAGAGTCTAGGATTTAAAAAGGTAAAGGTCTACGATTCATCCTGGCTGGGTTGGGGTAACAACCTCAAAGCACCTGTCACTGATGAGACATTCTTAAATGTAGGCGCACTCAATGCCAAGATGGCTGCCATGCAAAACAAGATCAATCAGTTAGAAGAAGCGCTGAAAGCTAAAAATAACTAAAAGTAACTAAGCAGAATAGTTGTCTTGATAACTATTCTGCTTGAATTACTCTGGCTTAATTCCAGACTTCTTAATGAGACTTGTCCAGAGTTCAATTTCAGATTTCAAGAAATTGTTGTATGCATTCGCACCCAATGGTGGAATCACAAAACCGACTGACTCAATCCGTTGCCTGACTTCAGGAGTTTGCAGCGCCTGAATCATGGCAGCTTCTAATTTATCGAGCACTGGTTTAGGTGTTCCTTTGGGTGCACTAATACCGGCCCACGAGAGTGCCTGAAATCCTGGGTAGCCACTTTCAGCAACAGTGGGGACATTTGGATACAAAGGATTGCGTTGTAAGCTACTTACCGCAATTGGGCGCAGTTTGCCGGCGGCAACGTAAGGCAATGCAGCGTCTTGATTGATAAACTCCATCGGAATTTCATTGCCCAAAATGGCATTCATTAATGGGCCACCACCGCGATAGGGAATGCCAACGATTGGCAATGGATTGCAGTTCAGTTTCTTTTTAGGATCTGCGCAGGTGGCAGTTGCTTGGCGTAGTAACTCCATCGCCATATGACCTGATGACGCATAGGTGTAGCCATAGTCGAGCTTGCCAGGATTGGCTCTTGCAAAGTCAACAATATCTTTCAGTGTTTTAAAAGGGCGGTCTGGGTGAGCTACTAAGACATTTGGGCCAAGATCAATGAGAGAGATGTGCGCAAAATCTTTCATTGAGTCATATTTGAGATTGGGGTCAAGGCCGTGAGCTACCGCATTTTGACCAACACCGGTCATTACTAAGGTGTAGCCATCAGGCTGCGCACCAGCAGCTCGTTCAGCGCCAATGACGCCACCACCACCAGCGACGTTCTCAATCACAAAGGCTTGTTTGAGGATCTTAGTTAGTTGTTCAGCAGAAATGCGTGCCATCAGATCAGTGGTGCCACCGGGAGGGAAGGGAACAATAATTTTGACGGGCTTATTGGGGTATTCCGATTGGGCGATGGCTGTAAGCGAGCCAAGGCAAGCTAAAGAGCAAATGCACAGCGTTTTAATCCATAAAGAAAGCTTCATCTAGTCTCCATTCCCGTGTTATTGGGTTTTTTATTTAGGTCTTGATGCTCTATTTTTAGTAGGGTAATTAAATGGTTGGCAGAAAACAAGTGCAGGAATACCCTTTCTGCAATTTCCAGCATTAATATAGGCTTTTACATTTATTTTCATATTGATTCATAGGCGCCTATGTCCAAAAAGACCAAAGAATCCTTGCGTAGTGCTCGCTGGTTTGCACCAGATGATTTGCGTTCCTTTGGACATCGTTCTAGAGCCATGCAAATGGGTTATGGGCCAGAGGATTGGGCAGGTAAACCCGTTATTGCCATTATTAATACTTGGTCTGATATCAATCCTTGTCATACACACTTCAAGCAACGAGTAGAAGATGTGAAGCGTGGCATATTACAAGCTGGTGGATTTCCGTTGGAGTTGCCTGCCATTTCATTAGCAGAGCAATACGTTAAGCCAACCACCATGCTCTATCGCAATATGCTCGCGATGGAAACAGAAGAATTGATTCGTTCGCATCCAGTCGACGGAGCGGTTCTCATGGGTGGCTGTGATAAGACTACGCCCGGTTTGGTAATGGGCGCTTTATCTGCAGGTCTACCATTTGTCTATTTACCCGCTGGTCCAATGCTACGCGGGAACTGGAAAGGCAAAGTCTTAGGTTCAGGTTCAGATGCATGGAAGTATTGGGATGAGCGCCGTGCAGGCAATATCTCTGAAGCGCAGTGGTTGGAAGTGGAGGGCGGTATTGCCCGTAGCCATGGCACCTGTATGACGATGGGCACTGCCGCCACCATGATGGGCATTACTGAGGCGTTAGGACTAACTTTGCCAGGCGCATCGAGTATTCCAGCAGCAGATGCGAGTCACCCGCGTATGGCTGCTGCTTGCGGTAGAAGAATTGTTGAAATGGTGTGGGAAGACCTCACACCTGCAAGGGTGCTTAGTAAAGCCAATTTCTTAAACGCAATTAATGCAGCGATGGCGATGGGTTGCAGTACCAATGCCATCATTCATTTGATTGCCATGTCTCGTCGTGCAGGTGCAGAATGCACAGTGACCTTAAATGATTTTGACCAGGCCAGCAGAAAAGTTCCAGTGATTGCCAACATTCGGCCAAGTGGCGATCAATATCTGATGGAAGACTTTTATTACGCAGGCGGAATGCCAGCGCTTTTAAAACAAATGGGCGGTCATCTGAACCTAAGTGCAATGACCATCACTAGCAAAACCATTGGCGAGAATATAAAAGATGCGCAGGTGCATAACGATGATGTCATTCGACCATTAGATAAAGCCATTTACCAAGAGGGTGCGCTAGCAGTCCTGAAGGGAAATATCGCACCAGGTGGTGCAGTGATTAAGCCTAGTGCGTGTGCTGAGAGGTTCCTCAAACACACTGGCCCAGCTCTCGTATTTGATAGCTACCCAGAAATGAAAAAAGCCGTCGAGGATGAAAACCTCGATGTCACAGAGGATCACATCCTGGTTCTCAGAAACGCGGGCCCGAAAGGCGGTCCTGGTATGCCAGAGTGGGGCATGCTGCCCATTCCGGTGAAGTTAGTAAAGCAGGGTGTGCGTGACATGCTGCGCTTATCTGATGCCCGCATGAGTGGTACTAGTTATGGCGCTTGCATCTTGCATACATCACCAGAGTCTTATATTGGTGGCCCCTTAGCTTTAGTGAAAACGGGTGACCTGATTACTGTAGATGTACCAAACAGAAAAATACATCTAGAGATTAGTGATGAAGAGCTAGCCCAGAGAAAAGCAAAGTGGGTAGCACCAGAGCCCAAATATGAAAGAGGTTATGGGTGGATGTTTAGTCGTCACATTTTGCAAGCAGAAGATGGATGCGACTTTGATTTCCTAGAAACCAGTTTTGGTAAACCGGTACCTGAGCCGGATATTTTCTAAAAAACTAAGACTTAAACCCAGTTTCTTGGCTAATTACTCAATTAATCGGTTCTGTGGACTCACCAAATTGGGTAATGGGTGATTTATATGAGTGCGTACAGCACAGATTTACGCTTGTCCGTACTACTTTGTGATTTTTATACCCTGTATATTTAAATCTCAGAGCTTTGCTACACTAAGAAAAAAGCAGTACTACCTATAAATAAGGAGATCAAGCATGAAATCACGTATTTCTACGTTGTTTGCAGCCCTAGTTATCAGTATTTCAGGGAATGTATCTGCTAAAGATACAGTCAAAATTGCCTATATTGGACCCCTGACAGGGGGAGTTTCTGCGAACGGTATTGGTGGCCGAAACTCAGCAGATTTGGCAGTTCGATTAAAGAACCAGGACCCAAATGCAAAGTACAAGTACGAACTAGTTGCGGCTGATGATGAATGCAAACCGAACGTAGGTGTACAAGTTGCAACCAAGATCGCTTCAGATAGTTCAATTATTGCTGGCGTTACTCACTACTGTTCTGCAGTGGCAATGAGTACGGTCGACGTTTATCACAAGTTTGGCTTGCCGGTCATGGTTTGGGGCGCTGTTTTGCCTGAAATTACTTACGCCAACAACTACAAAGAAGTACATCGTGTTAATGGCACCATGATTAACCAAAACGAAGTTGCAGCAAAGTTTCTTACAGGGCTTGGTTACAAGAAGTGGGTCATCATTCATGACACTACCGACTACGGTAAAGGTCACAATAAATATTTTTCTCAATATCTCACCAAAAATGGTGGACAGATTTTGGGAACCTTTGGCGTTACTGCAGATCAGCAGGATTTCACAGCGGAGTTGACCAAAGTAAAAGAGTTAAAGCCTGAGGTAGTCTATTTCGGAGGTTTAACTCCTATCGGTATTCGCATTCGTACACAGATGGATCGTCTGGGTATTAAGGCTGTATTTGAAGGCACCTCTGGAATTAAGTCTGATGCCTACATTGAGGGCTTGGGCAAACTCTCTGAAGGTTCGCTCTCATTTATTGAGGGCGCTCCATGGGAGAAATTGCCAGGTGGTCTTGGATTTATCGCTAAATACAATCAACAAAAATATCCTGATGCTCCAGAGGCATACGGACCATTTGCTTACACTGCAGCAACTCTGATTATTGATGCGATCGAAAAGGCTGGACCAGATCGCAAGAAAGTAATGGCAGTGTTAAACAACACTCAAAATGTGGAAACTATTATTGGCAAGGTAAGCTTTGACGATCATCGTCAAAATATCGTTCCATTGATTTCCAAATACGTTGCGCAAGACGGTAAATGGGTTGTTTGGGAAGATAGTTTGTATGCCAAAGGACAGCGTAAGCTAGGCCAATAATTCTTCATAGATTTTCAAGCTAAGAGGAAAGTGTTCTAGCGTGTCATTTGATATTTTTTTGCAGTATCTTCTTAATGGGTTGATGCTGGGCGTCATTTACGCAATTGTGGCGGTCGGCTTCACCCTGTACTTTGGTGTTCTGGACGTTATTAAGTTCTCGCACGGCGATATCTTGATGGTGGGGGCCTTTGCTGGCCTCACCACTTATATTGGCATTGCTGGAACTTTTGACTCTCCATGGCTACAACTGCTTGTGTTGGTGTTAGTGAGCCTTTCGATAGCAGCATTTCTTGGTGCAATCATTGCGCGCTATTTGATTCTGCCTCTCCAAAAAGCACCCCCAATTAATACATTGCTAGTTACTTTGATGTTGGGCTTGGCTTTGCGTGAGTTGGTTCGCTTGTTTTATCCAAATGGATCCAATCCAAAACCATTCCCAAGACTCCTTCCGAGCGATGGAATTGCTATTGGAGAATTCATATTGCGCTCGGATAGTTTGATTCTTCTAGCTACCGGTGTGATTACGATTGTTGCTGTGCAGAGGCTGATTACCAAAAGCAAGATCGGATTAGCGATTCGTGCAGTTGCGCAAGATAGTGAAACTGCACGCATTATGGGCATCAATTTTCGACAAATTGTGCTGATCACTTTTATGTTGGGATCTGCATTGGCTGCGCTAGCAGGTTTGATGAATGGCTTGTATTACAACGAAGTCAATTTCAGTATGGGCTTGCTTTTAGGGGTGATTGGATTCTCTGCTGCGGTTGTTGGTGGCTTGGGTAATTTCTATGGAGCGATTGTTGGTGGCTTCTTATTTGCCGCTCTTCAAACGGTTGGGGCAGTATTGCTACCGGCAATACTGCCTAGCGTTCCCAGCGCATACAAAGATGTATTCGCATTTGCGGCGATCATCATCATTATGGGATTAAAGCCAACCGGTTTGATCTCAGAAAAATCCAGTGAGCGGGTGTAAGTATGAAATTGTTGATCTCTACTTTCATTGTTTGCTTGATCTATTGTATCTTGTTGCTCGGTGCTGAAAATCAACTGGAAGTCGGTGCATTAGTTGCGATTGCTTTTGTCGCGAGTTTAGTTGGCAAGAAAACTGGGTTCATGGATCGTCTGGCTCTTGCAGTCAGTCAGCATCCAAGCTTTCCAGCAACTGCGTCAGTGATCGGTGTCCTGGTCATGATGATCGTGTTTCATAACTCCCACTTTGCTTTGTTGATGCTGGCAACGGTATTGATTTACTCCATTGTTTGCTTGGGACTTAATATTCAATTTGGCTACGTAGGTATTGTTAACTTTGCGGGTGCCGCATTCTTTGGTATTGGAAGCTATACCGCCGCAGTTTTAGCTACTCATACCGAAGTACCGCACTTATTAGTACTATTCATTGCGGCAACAATCTCGGCCTTAATTGGTTCCATCCTGATTTATCCAGTTCTGAGAACGCGTGGTCACTATGCTGCGCTAGTAACGATTGCTTTTGGTATTTTGTTCCGCAACTTCTTAGAGGTAAACGACACCCTGGGTGGTCCGCAAGGCTTAAAAATTCCACCGCTAACCATTTTTGGCTGGAATCTTTCTGATGGGCTTGAGGTGGTCGGTATTGAGTTGTCCTTCTATATTCCTTATTTAGTGATTGCCTTAGTTCTGCTGATTGCAACCTTCCGTATTACTCGCAATTTAGAGCGCTCATGGATTGGTTTAAGTATGGATATGGTTCGTACGGATGAGATTGCCGCTTCTACTTTTGGGGTCAATATCGCCCATTGGAAAATTGTTGCATTTACTTTGGGTAACTTTGTCGCGGGCTTGGCTGGTGCGCTCTACGGCATGATGACGGCCTATGTGGCGCCAAACAACTTCACTTTTGCTGATTCTTTGATCCTGGTTTCAATTGTGATTCTTGGTGGCATTGGGAACCCATGGGGAATTATTCCTGCAGCCGCGATTGTGGTGATTCTTCCGGAGAAATTGCAGTTTATTCAGGAGTATCGCTTTCTGCTATACGCAATCGTAGTAATTTTGATTTTGCTATTCCGTCCCGATGGTTTATTACCAAGGCGTGTTCGCCAGTATTTTCCTTCTGGTAAAGCGGGAGAAAAAGAATGAGCCAGCAATCTTTGAATTCCAAGACTAAATTGCTAGAAGCACAAGATCTCACCATGCGTTTTGGTGGCGTTACAGCGCTGGACTCCTTGAATTTACATGTGAATGAAGGTGAGGTTCTAGGTCTTTTAGGCCCTAATGGATCTGGTAAGACAACATTTTTTAATGTCATCACTGGCTTGTATCGCGCTAGTTCCGGACGCGTGCATTTTCGCGGTCATGATTTGACTGATGCAAGTGCGCAGCAGGTTTATCTGAATGCCATTACTAGAACATTCCAACGCTCACGCTTGTCCTTGCCATTAACGGTATTTGATAATATTGCCATTGGTGATAATCGTCGCCTTAATACGGGTTTGCTCTTTAACTTACTCTCTCGCAAGGCGTTTAAGGCTGAGTATGAAAGGGTGGTCGAGCAGGTAGAAAGCTTATTAAAGACCTTCAACCCTAAATTGGCTCCCAAAATATTTGAGCCTGTTGCCAGTTTGCCGATGATTGATCGACGTCGTATTGAAATTTGCCGAGCCTTAATCAGCGAGCCTGATCTCTTGTTATTGGATGAGCCATCCGCAGGTATGACGCATGACGAAACTGCGGAAGTAATGAATGATATTTTGCAGGTGCGAAGCAAAATCAAGCCCTTTACGATTATTTTGATCGAGCACGAGATGGGCTTAATTCAGCGTATGACTGAGCGTTGTATCGTCCTGAATTACGGTAAAAAGATTGCCGAAGGCACTTATGATGAAATCGTGAGCAACCGTGAAGTTCAGGTTGCCTATTTGGGGCAGGAATAATTATGGCCTTATTAGAAATCGACCATATCTATACAGCCTATGATCGGATTGATGTTTTAGAAGACGTATCGATTCAAGTTGAGCGTGGACAAATCACTTGCATCTTAGGTGCTAATGGCGCCGGCAAGTCCACTCTCATTCGATCTATCCTGGGTTTAACTCCAGCTAATCGCGGCAAGATTACTTTTAATGGTGCGGACATCACGCATTTAGCGACTCACCGCATTATTGGTCAAGGTATTGCTTGTGTGCCGGAAGGGCGTCGTGTTTTTCCTCGAATGACAGTTGATGAAAATTTATCAGCAGGTGCATATCTAGTCGGCGATCAAAAGGTCATACAGGAACGTCGCGAGCGGGTAAAGACTTTATTTCCGCGTCTGGCTGAACGCTCTAATCAATTAGCGGGAACTATGTCTGGCGGTGAGCAAGCCATGTTGGCAATTGGCCGTAGCTTAATGAGCTCTCCCGAACTTCTCATTTTTGATGAGCCTTCTTTGGGTCTTTCCCCTTTATTTGTGAAAGAGAACTTCAAGATCATCAAAGAAATCAATCAAATGGGGACGACAGTCTTACTGGTTGAGCAAAATGTCCGTCAAACCTTAGCGATTTCGCATCGCGGCTACGTGATTGCGAAAGGGCAGGTTGTGGCACAGGGTAGCGCCACTGAGCTTGCTGAAAATTCAGAGGTACAAGCTGCCTATTTTGGGTGAGCTTATTCAACTAAGTTTCCTCAACTAAGTATCCTCAACGTAATTTGCTCGAATGCACATGATGACTATTCCCGATCCAATCGCACTAACCCAAGAGCTCATTCGATTTAACACAGTCAATCCTCCTGGTAATGAAGACCAGATTTGTAATTTTCTAGCGAGTATTTTGGAGCCGGCTGGTTTTGAGTGTCGCAAGATTGAGTTTGCGCCACGACGGATGAGTCTAGTTGCCAAAATTGGCGCTTGTACTCCTGCAACTCCAAGCATCTGTTTCACGGGTCATGTAGACGTAGTTCCATTAGGAGCTCGGTCTTGGAAGCATGAACCATTTGCTGGTGTAATTGAGGATGGCAAATTATTCGGTCGTGGCTCTAGCGATATGAAGAGCGGCGTTGCTGCTTTTATTGTTGCTGCCATGAAAACCGCGCAAACTCCTAAAGCAGGTGGTGGCGTCAGCATGATTATTACTGCGGGAGAAGAGACGGGTTGTGAAGGGGCGTTTCATCTTGCGGCGAGTGATGAGATTCTCAAATTTTTAGGCCCTGCTGGCTGTTTTGTTGTTGCAGAGCCCACCGCCAATGAGCCACTGCTGGGTCACAAGGGCGCTTATTGGCTCAAAGCTTCTACTGAGGGTGTTACTGCTCATGGATCGATGCCAGAGCGTGGTGACAATGCATTCTATAAATTGGCAAAAGCGGCGATCACTCTTGAGCAATTTACTTTTGATACCCCGGCGCATCCCATGATGGGGCAAGGTACGTTGAATGTGGGTACTGCTAGAGCGGGTTTAAATATCAACTCTGTGCCTGATGCTGCCGAAATGACTTTAGATATTCGTACGGTGGCGGGGCAAAGTCACAAACATATATACGGCTGTCTATGTAAAGCTCTAGGCCCGGTTGTGAAACTAGAAACCATCATTGACATTGAAGGCGTATACACACCTGCAAACGACCCTTGGATGGCCAAAGTATTTGACCGTTGTGAGCAAGTCAACGGTGTTAGACCAACTGAAAAAACAGTTTCTTACTTTACCGACGCTTCTGCACTAAAGCCCGCTATTGGTAATCCTCCAACAGTCATTCTGGGGCCTGGACAGCCAGAGATGGCGCATCAAACCGATGAATTTTGCTACGTAGACAAAATTACCGATGCCACCCAAATTTTTGAAGACCTGATTACCGATTGGCAGCAATCCAGAAAATGAAGAATAGTCACCAAGCTTTAGGTTTAATCGCGGCAGCCAAACAAATTGACGCGCATCAACTTGATCCAAAGGACTTACTGAAGAATGCATTTGAGTTGGCCAATCAATTGGAGCCAAACTTAAAGGCTTTTGTTTCTAGGCATTCCTTAGAAGATCTCATTAAGTCGATTGCACCAGGCCCTTTATCGGGCATCCCAATTGGTATCAAAGACATTATTAACACTCAAGATTTGCCAACCACCAATGGTTCGCCAATCTATACCAATCATCGTCCATCGCAAGATGCGCCAATCGTCCTGAAGATCAGGGCTTTAGGCGGAATTGTTTTTGGTAAGACAGTAACTACTCAATTTGCCTGGAAAACTCCAGGCCCAACGGTCAATCCCCACAATTCCGCTCATACCCCTGGCGGTTCATCTAGTGGATCTGCGGCAGCAGTCGCTGCTGGTGTTGTCCCGCTGGCCTTGGGTACACAGACAGTTGGCTCGGTTGTCAGACCTGCTGCATTTTGTGGGGTCGTGGGATTTAAGCCAAGTTTTGGTGCCATCTCCAAAGAAGGCGCTCATCCACTTTCATATGCATTGGATCACATTGGGTTCTTTACTCGATCGGTAGAAGATGTCGCATATGCCTATCAATTGCTCAAAGAGGGCAGTGTTTATCGGGGTACCAAAACAAAGGTAAGCGACGTAGCGCAATTGAGTATCAACCATATACCTAAGATTGCATTGCTCAAAACACCGTTTGATCACTTAATGAGTGCTGAGCAAGAGCAGACGATCCAAACGGCGATCAAAAAATTACAACAAGCAGGTGCAAGTGTAGAGACATTAGAGTTACCTAGCCAATACTGGGATGGCGTGAATCAAATGCCCACGATTATGGCTTATGAGGCCGCGCAGATACACTACGAGCATCTACGAAATCATTCAGGACTTCTTTGCGAAAACATCAAAGAGCTTGCTGCCAAAGGGGCGGATTACTCTCGGGCTGAATATGAAGCTGCATTAAGCCAGCAGGCACAGTTACGCAAATCAGTCAGCGAGATATTTAAAGAGTTTGATGGGCTCTTACTAGCGCCGGCAACGGGCGAGGCCCCTAGAGATCTAACATGGACAGGCGACCCATCGTTCTGTGCTCTTGGTAGCTACTTAGGTATTCCAGCGATTAATCTTCCAGCAGGTAAATCAGCCAATGGATTACCGCTCGGAATTCAGTTGATGGGCAATTACCAGGATGATGAGGCCTTACTCAAACTGGCTAAGTTTGCTGAGCAAGCTTTACTAGATTGAATAAGACCTAGCAATATTCCTCTCTTTCCTACATTCATTTCATCCATCACCTCTATTGATTTCCTATTGAAATCGCTACGCTGAATCTTTCTATATAGAGGAGGGTTCGGTTTGCAAGTATCTGTCGAGTGCACCCATAAGACATTGCGTCTTTTCAAGATTCAGTTAGACGTACGAACCGTCGTCGTTTTGCTCATCATTTGGATGATTTGGGGCATCTTCAGAGTTTTGAGGATCTTCTAGGCCCATGTCTTCTAGCCATCAATAATATTCTGTTTGACAGAATCTATTTCATAGAATAATATTTCATGATCCATTCATTCTCATGCAGAGAAACTGAGGCGCTATTCAACAGCAAGGTTTCTCAAAGATTCCGAAGTATTGAGAGGGTGGCAAGACGAAAGCTGTTGCAGTTACATGCGACTACAGATTTATTGGACTTAAGAATTCCACCTGGTAATCATTTGGAATTATTAAAAGGTGATCGCATGGGCTGGTACAGCATTCGTATTAATCAGCAGTGGCGCATCTGCTTTATGTGGAAAGAAGATGGTGCCTTTAGTGTTGCAATAGTGGATTACCACTGATGGGGGTTGTGATGACTAAATTGTTAGAAGAAATTCATCCGGGTGAAATCTTGCTAGAAGATTTTATGAAACCCATGAAAATTACCGCAAGACAAATTGCAGCTGATATTGACGTTCCTCCAAGTCGCATTAGCGAAATTGTTAACGGTACTCGACCTATTACTGCGGATACTGCAATTCGATTGGGATTGTTTTTTAGGATTGATCCCAAGTTTTGGCTAAATCTCCAAATGGAGTACGACATGCGAGTCGCCAAGCGAACATTGCAAAAAAAGATTGCTCCAAGAATTCGGGTTTTTCAACCTACTGCTTCCTAGGGAAGCCCAGTAATTAATCTCTACGTGTAACCGCGGGTGAGGGGGTGAAGGTGGATGAGCCAAACCCCCGGCACTGGCAGAAATTGGGTTTGGCTGCTTCGTTCCCGACCTGACCAGGTTATCCAACCCACCATGCGGGGAGGCCCATCCAATTCCATTTTAGCTTGTTAGAATGTAAGATATGACAGCACTGGCATTAGCCCGTTCGTGGCGCCCCAAAACATTCTCTGAGCTTATTGGACAAGACCATGTGGTTAAGGCCTTAACCCATGCTTTGGATCAGGGTCGCTTACACCATGCATGGCTATTTACCGGTACCCGTGGAGTAGGTAAGACCACGATTTCTCGAATCATGGCAAAAGCACTTAATTGCACTGGTGCCGATGGTTCCGGAAAGATGACCTCTGAGCCTTGCGGAAAATGCCCCGCCTGTATGGAAATCGATGCGGGTCGCTTTGTGGATTACATCGAGATGGACGCCGCCAGTAATCGTGGTGTTGATGACATTGCTTCTTTATTAGAGAAAGCGGCATACGCACCAAGTAATGGTCGCTATAAGGTTTACATGATTGACGAGGTGCACATGCTCACCAATCATGCTTTCAATGCCATGCTCAAAACATTGGAAGAGCCGCCAGAGCACGTCAAATTTATTCTGGCAACTACTGACCCCCAAAAGATTCCGGTCACTATTTTGTCTCGTTGCTTGCAGTTCAACCTCAAGCAAATGCCCGTACCCCTCATCGTTGAGCACCTAGAAATGGTGCTTGCCGCTGAAAAAGTCGCCTATGAAGTCAATGCCTTGCGCGTATTGGCTAAAGCAGCCCAAGGCTCGATGCGTGATGCGCTCTCATTAACTGACCAAGCGATTGCTTACGCTGCCGGTAAGGTGACTGAAGAGTCTGTACGCGGCATGCTTGGCACATTAGATGATGCTTATCTCATTCGTATTCTCGATTGCTTAATTGCTAAAGATGGTGCAAGTCTTCTAGCAGTCGCTAATGAAATGGGTGAGCGCAGCATGTCTTTCTCACTCGCATTACAAGACTTATCTAGTTTGTTGCAAAAGATTGCAGCAGCACAAGTCGTGCCAGAGTCTGTATTGGATGATTGGCCTGAAGCCGAAGCGATTCGTCGCTTGGCAGGACAGCTCACTAAAGAAGAGGCACAACTCTTTTATCAGATCACTATTACGAGCCGTCCTGATTTATCGCTTGCACCTGATGAGCAAACTGGCTTTGCGATGACCTTATTGCGCATGCTCGCGTTTCGCCCTGGAAACTCGGGAAGCGCAGGAACTGTAGGAAGCTCGGCACCATCAGCGCCACCAGTAAATACTGCGCGTCCAGCATCAACAACATCTGCTGCACCAAAGTCAGCGGCGCCAGCAAACCGTGCTGCCCCTGCAGCTAAAGTTTCTGCCCCAGTCGCTCCAGCAAACACTGGCCCAGTAGATCGTCCTGATTGGCATGGCTTGATGCGTCAATTGCCTGTGCGTGGTTTAGTACAGCAGTTGGCATTTCAGACGGAGTTGCAAGATTGGAATGATTCACCAAACGGCATTAAAGCGGTGGTTGTGACGCAAATGCCCCAGCTTGCCTCTGATGCATCAATTGCGCGTTTGGCTGATGCCCTAACTGCGCACTTTGGTAAGACTGTCAAAGTCATCATTGAAAAGGGTGAAGTAGAAGGTAAGACCGTCGCTAAGGTTGATGCACAGATTCATCAAGAGAAAAGATTAAATGCAGAACAAATGATTGCAGCCGATCCATTTATTCAGCAATTAGAAAAAGAGTTTGGCGCCAAGGTGGTTGGCGGCTCAGTTAAGCCGCTATAAGACTCCTCTGAGACAATCTCTTAAATTCACACATAAGCAATAAGGAAAAGAAGTCATGATGAAAGGTGGACTTGCTGGCTTGATGAAACAAGCTCAGCAGATGCAAGAGAAGATGAAAACTGCGCAAGCTGAACTCGCTGCGTTGGAAGTGACTGGCCAAGCTGCTGGTGGTTTGGTAAAAGTGACTGTCTCTGGCAAGTATGAGCTCAAGCGCGTACAAATCGATCCAGGTGCAATGGATGATAGAGAGATGTTGGAAGACCTCATCGTGACGGCATATACCGAAGCATTTAAGCAAGTTGAAGCCGCAAGTGCGCAAATGATGTCTGGCGCAACAGCGGGTATGCCAATGCCTCCTGGCTTTAAGTTGCCTTTCTAAATCATTAGTAACTCTTACTTTCTCATTTAGTCATTTAAGTTCATGGCGCGTCACGAAGCACCTACTGATGCACTCGGTCGATTGATCGAAGCATTAAGAGTACTGCCTGGAGTAGGGCCTAAGTCTGCGCAGCGCATGGCCTTCTATTTATTGCAGCATGACCGCAATGGCGCTGCTGTGTTAGCAGAGTCCTTAGGCGAAGCAGTTGAAACCGTAGGTCATTGCACCCGTTGCAATACTTTTTCTGAAACACCCATTTGCACCACTTGCTCCGATGGTCGTCGTGACCCGTCTTTGCTGTGTATTGTTGAGACACCTGCTGACCAAGTAATGATTGAGCAAACCTTGAGTTTCAAAGGTAATTACTTTGTACTCATGGGTCGGATTTCACCGCTCGATGGCATGGGCCCGAATGAAATTCATTTTGACCGCTTACTAGCTCGTATTGAAAATCCAGATACGGGTGTACCTATTCGGGAAGTAGTACTCGCTACCAACTTTACGAGTGAGGGCGAGGCTACTGCTCATTACATTGGTGAAGTGCTTAAAACCAAGGGCATCAAAGTTACCCGCATTGCTCGTGGTATTCCAGTGGGCGGTGAGCTTGAGTATGTGGATGCAGGCACGCTTGCTAGAGCCTTGATGGATCGCCGCTGATTTCATTGGGTTGTAGCGTGGTATCAAGGGCACACTAATTGACCCAATGACTTCAAATTGTCATTTCCTCGACATAAATACTAGGTAAATTGCTCCGTTTTGGGGATAATTTGGGCTGCGCCACCGTTGGGCTTCAATTCCAGTCGGTGACTTGCTTGAATTTCCATCAATCTGTTGCCTCTCTAGTTTGCTGGGCAACCCAATCTGAAAACTGTGAATGACTCGCAAATTTTTGCTCATTCTCCTGCTAAGTGTATTGAGTGCTTTTGCGCATGCGCAAAGGGCAGGGTCAGGTGCCGACCAGATTGCCAGTTTTGCTAATGATTTAGATTGGTTGCCAACCGAAGGTGAGTTCTTAGGTTTACCTGTGAACGTGCATGGTCAAACTACATACATTAATCAGCGCTATAACAACTTCAATTCTCAATATCAGGGACAGAATAGCTTATCGTCACTCAAGTCGATGAGCTACACCTGGTCTGGCACATTATTTTTTGGCGCACGCTTAGCGCAAGACACGGATATTTATTTCAATCCCGAAGTGGTTTCTGGCGTGCCGTTTTCTGGGTTAACTGGTTTTGGCGGTTTTACCAACGGTGAAGCAACTCGCGCGCAAGGTGCGCAAGCCCATTTTTATTCTGCAAGAGCATTCTTGCGTCAAACAATTAATCAAGAAGGTGGTAAGGTTGAATTAGCAAACGATGCTAATCAGATTGCCCAGACGGTAAGCAGCAATCGTTTTGTCATTACTGCTGGTCAATTTTCTACATTAGATATTTTTGACGATAGTCGTTACGCAAAAGACCCTCGTGTGCAGTTCATGAACTGGGGCAATATGACCTACTTGGCGTATGACTATGCTGCCGATGCCCGCGGCTACAGCTGGGGCTTGGCGGGTGAATGGTACCGTGATAACTGGGTGTTTAGAGCATCGCGAATGCTAACTCCAAAGATTCCAAATCAACTCAATCTCAATTGGCAAATTTTTAACGCTTATGGCGACCAAATTGAAGTAGAGCGTCAACATACTATCGGTGATTTACCTGGTAAGGTCAGTGTGCTGGGTTATCGCAATCGCATGCTGATGGCGCGTTACTCTGATGCTACCAATTACCTACTTGCTAATCCAGATTCCAGAGGTACGCAGGCTTTATTTAACGTGCGCAATAATTTTCAATACAAAACGGGTATTGGTGTGAATGCAGAGCAAGCGTTAACAAAAGATATGGGCATCTATATGAGGGCCTTCACATCTGATGGCCATACCGAAACAATGTCATTTGCAGAAGCAGACCAATCCTTATCAGTTGGTATGGGCATTAATGGTGAGCGATGGGGTAGGGCAAAAGATACGATTGGTGTATCAGCCATGCTCAATGGCATTTCAGTGAATCGCCGCGCTTACTTACAAGCAGGTGGCATTTCTAACTTCGTTGGTGATACGCCGTATCCGTATGTCAGCCCAGCGCAAACGATTAGCTACAAACCTGAGCGGGTGAGTGAGTTCTATTACAACGCCTTGTTAGTGCAAAACGTACTCTTGGGTTTGAACTATCAACACATCATTAATCCTGCCTATAACGCCGCTCGCGGCCCAGTAAATGTGGTCTCGTTTAGGGTTCATGCCGAGTTTTAGGGTCTGAATAGCCGATTGGCAGGGTATATAAATGATTATTCTCTTTAGAATCAATAGGATAGGAAATGCTAATTATTCGACATTTGCGTTTTCTACCCTATAATCCTTAGAACCCCCTAATTTGGGCGCTCTTTTTGGGCAAAACCGCATTAGGGGCTATAAAAACAGCATTTTTGAATTTGACAGATAAATAGGGACAGCTGCCTTTGTTGATATTCGGCACACGCAAAATTAGCGCATTCAAATATCAGGAAATTGCCTTCCTAGCGCTAGCGCCCCTACTATTTTCTGCAGCCTTTTCTTTTTCTTTAATTGCTTCTGCGCAAACTGGTGATACACCACCAGCAAGTGTGACGGTTCAATCCGGTGATGCTTTATCAGCACCGCCATCGATTGGTGCGCAACTCAGTGCGCAAAACGCACCAGTAGAAAAGTCATCGAAGGCCTCTGAATTATTTACACCAGTGACTAAAGCAAATACGCCGAAGAACTTTGTGAAGAGCGCTCCATCGGGTCCTGTTGAAATGGATCTGCGTCAACTTTGGAATGAGCTCAAGCTCAATAACCCACAGTTAGCATCTCTGCGCGAGTCTTACTTATCTGCTAAAGCAACTGTTCCACAAATCGCTGCACCAGCAAATCCTCAAGTTGGATTAGTGTGGTCAGGTATGCCGGTCAATTCTCCATTTGCATTGGGGGGTGCGAACGCGCCAACACCGCAAAACCCACAAGGCATTAGCAGTAATAACTCGATTTCTGTTGCGCAGCCCTTCCAGTTTCCTGGCAAGAAGAGTTTGGCTGCTGATATTGCTGATACCAATGCAGAGTCCTTATTAGCCCAGTCTGAATCTACTTACTTGCAGTTGGGTGCGCAGCTCTCGACCTTGTACTACAACACCTTAGCAACCCAAAAGCAATTGCAGGTTCTCAAAGAATCTGTAGTGCGCCTAGAGATGATTAAGAACGTAGCTAAGGCGCGCTATGCCAATAACGCAGCAGCTTATGTTGAGTATCTCAATGCACAAGTCGCACAGAGCGCAGCAGAAGCAGATCAATTTAATTTAGAACGTCAGCTTGAAGTGGGTATTAAGAACATCAACACTTTGATTGGTCGTCACTCCAGAGAAAAATTGATTCTTAAAGGCGATGGTCGTCGTGCGCTAGCACCAGTGCCCACCCTATTGGAGTTAGAAGATTACGCCGAATCAAGTCATCCCAGTCTTAAGAGCTCTGCGCTGCAACTGGATGCCGCGCGCAAAGGTGTCACATTGGCAAAGAAAGCTTACTTGCCAGACTTTCAGGTGATTGGTTCTTCATACACGCCACGCGGCCCATTCTCTGCAAACAATGGCGCCTTGTTTTATCAGTTTGAATTAGATCTGATTATTCCGCTGTACTTCTTTACCAAAGAAAAGTATGGTGTCGAGCAAGCCATGCGGAATCAAGCTTCTGCTGAAGCCAGTGAGATTTCGAATCGTCAGCAAGTCGTGTTGGCAGTGAACTCTGCTTATGCTGCTTATCAGCAAGCCAAAACAGCGACTACCTTCTTAAAGGATCGCCAAGTGCCTCAAGCAGATGCTGCTTACAAGGTGGGATTGATTCAGTATTCCAATAATGGTCAGGGCTTTAATGATTTATTGACAGCCCAAACACAGTTACGTAATTTGGAGGTGCAATTGGCCCTAGCCGAAGCAAACCTTCTGCAAGCACAAGCCGCATTGATGGTGACTGCTGGAAAAGAACCTTTTTAAGGAGTGGTTTTGAAGGACAAACTCATTCACCTCTACAAGCGAGCGATTGCAGAAGTGCAAAAGCTTCGGGATAAGCTTTCTGCCCGCATTGCTGCTAATACCAATGAGATTCATCGTTCCTACTGGGCTTTACCTCCAGAGACCCGTGCTCGTTTACGCTTAGTCATTATTTGTACTTCTATTTTGATGCTCGGTATTGTGATTGGTTTGTTCGTGAACGTGAATCGCCCAGTCAAATTAGAAAAGAGTGACAAAGTATTAAAAGTGGAAAGTACTGGCGCTATGGAGCTCAAGCTTCCTGGTGTGGAACTGAACCCGAATATTTATGTGTTCCAAGACGCAACTCTAGTGACAGTGCCAGTTGAATTGAAAGTGCCAGGTCGCTTGGCGTTTAATGCAGAAAAATCTAAAGTGCTCTCCGCTAGAGCGCCAGGCAGAGTAGAGCGCATCTACGCATTTGATGGGGCTGCCGTTGAAGTAGGCTCTCCAGTCATCGAGCTCTATAGCCCAGAATTTATCTCCGCGCAGCAAGAGTATTTGCTCTCATCTAAAACCGCTAAGGTGCTCGAGAGTAATAAAACGATGAGTGATCTCTTGGGCGATGCACAAATTACTCAGCAAGCTGCCGCCAACCGGATGCGTAACTTAGGTGCTGGTGATGGTGATATCAAGGCGTTAGAAAAGAGTGGCAAAACCCAAACTAACCTCATCATGCGCTCACCTTTGCAAGGTGTTGTTGTCAAGCGTGCTGTAGAGCCAGGCTCAATTGTGAACGCCGGTGATGTGCTGGTGACTTTGGCTAATCCAAAAGAGCTGTGGTTCTTGGGCAATATCTTTGAGCAAGATATTCGGAAGATTCAAAAAGGGCAGACCATGATTCTGCGTACTGAGTCTTATCCTGATAAAGAGTTTGTGGCAACGGCTAACTACATTGCACCTACTATCGATCCAGAGACTCATGCATTACTCATTCGTTGCGATGTAGAAAATCCAGATGGTCTATTGCGTCCGGATATGTATGTCAGCGCGCGCCTAAAGACTGCAGAAGCGGAAGCGGTGGTGGTGCCTCAGTCTGCAATTGTCCGGGTGCGCGAGATGCGTTATGCCATCATTAAAATTGGCAAAGACTCCTATAGACGATTTGCTGTTAAAGGCTATGACCTTGATGGCAAACGCTTTGCTGTCACCGAAGGGCTTGAGCCCGGCATGAAGGTGCTTACTGATGGCGCGGTCTTATTAAATGACCGTTTTGCCAAGCAGGAGGAATAATTGAGTTTTGTTACCTCCTTCATTCGGGGAGTCTTAGACAAGCGCGTCGTGATTTTGTTCGCGGCGGCCGTTTTGTTAATACTGGGTGCATTTAGTCTTAAGCAACTGCCGATTCAGCCTTACCCTGGCGTGGCGCCATTAACCATTCAAGCGATTTCGCAATGGCCTGGTAGGAGTACGACTGAAGTTGAGCAACAAGTCACAATCCCGGTTGAGAATGCCTTAGCTGGTATTCCTGGGGTTAAAGCATTTCGCTCGGTATCACTCTTTGGTTTGTCTGTTGTTACCCTGAAATTTAATGACAACGCCGATCCATTTAAAGTTCGTCAAATTTTCATTACCAATTTAGGTAATGTGGCATTCCCACCAGGCGTGAGTTCTAGCGTTAGCCCAGACTCTGATGCAACAGGCGAGATTTTGCGTTACCAGGTGGCATCTGACTACGCATCACCTACACGTTTAAAGACCTTACAAAACTACGAGATCTATAAAGAGCTCAAGCAAACACCAGGTATTGCTGATGTGTCTTCATTTGGCGGTAAGGTGCGTCAATACCAAGTGATTGTGAGTCCAGAGAGCTTGCAATCTAAAGGGGTGACCATTCCGCAGTTAATCGATGCCTTATCTAAAGCCAATGACAATACTGGCGGTGGCATTTTGCCAAGTGGCGAGCAGCAGTTTGTGGTTCGTGGTGTTGGCCTATTGCGCAACATTGATGACATCAAGCAGGTGGTGATTGCCGTAAATAAGGGTGTGCCAGTTCGTATTGGCGATGTGGCAACTGTGGTGATTGGTAATGCGCCTCGCTTAGGCATGTTCCAGTTTGATGATAATCCAGATTCAGTTGAAGGTATTGTGTATCTGCGCCGGGGTGAGAACGCTTCTGAAGTATTGGCTCGTGTTCGTGAAAAGATCGACAACATCAACAACCACATCTTGCCACCGGGTATTCAGGTAAAACCTTTTTACGATCGCCAGGTATTGCTTGATATTACGGTGGGCACCGTAAAGCACACCATGTTTTTTGGTATCACCATGGTCTTGGTATTGCTCTACGTGTTCTTAGGTAATTTGCGAGCAGCAGCTGTGGTGGCAGCAGTCATACCGCTAGCGCTTTGCTTCTCGTTCATCATGATGTACCTCTTTAATGTGCCCGCGAATTTGATTTCTCTGGGCGCAATTGACTTTGGGGTCATCGTAGACGCCGCTGTCATCATTACTGAAAACGTCATGCGTCATATGGAAGAGGGTGGCAAGCGCGTTAATCAAAGCATCATCTTGGCTACCAGTGAAGTGCAACGCGCCATGGTGTATTCAACGAGCATCATCATCGTTGCTTACTCACCACTATTTTTGATGGGCGGCGTTGAGGGCATCATCTTTAAACCTATGGCATTCACCATGGGTTTTGCGCTGATTGCCTCTATCGTACTCAGCTTGACCTTCTTGCCCGCTTCGATGTCCTACGTCTTTGGTCAAAACTTTCATCACGAGCCACCAAAATTTATTACTTGGATATTGCAGCATTACCGTCCTTTATTGCGTAAGTGGATGGATCACCCGCGTCATGTGATTGCAATCTCATTATTTATTTTGGGTGTGACCTTATTAAGCGCGATTCGCTTAGGTACCGCTTTCTTGCCGACCTTGGAAGAGAACAATATCTGGTTACGTGTGGTCTTGCCCAATACAGTGGATTTGAACTACTCGGTTGAAGTGGCTAATCAATTGCGTGAGACCTTCTTAAAACAACCTGAGCTAGAGCGCGTCGCCGTACAGATTGGCCGTCCTGATGATGGCACCGATTCCACCGGGGTATTCAACCAAGAGTACGGCTTGTACCTTAAAGCCCCTGACAAAATGCCAAAGGGCACATCAAAAAATGATTTGATTAAGCATTTGCAGGCGGAGCTCGACAAGATTCCGGGTGTTAAGTACAGCTTCTCGCAATATATCCAAGACAACGTCAATGAGGCTCTATCTGGCGTGAAGGGCGAGAACTCTGTCAAGATTTTTGGTTCAGACTTGGAGGTGCTAGCCCAAAAAGCGCATGAGGTGGTGGAGCAACTCAAAAAAGTTCGCGGCATCGAGGATGAGAACATTCTTAAAGAGCTTGGTCAGCCAACATTGAACATTCGGATTGATCGTGAACAAGCGGCACGCTATGGTGTGAACGTAAGCGACATTCAAACGGTAGTTGCAAACTCTATTGGTGGCGCCCCTGTTACTAACTTCTTGGAAGAGGAGAAGACTTTCGGGGTTGCTGTGCGCTTAAATGAAGCTAGCCGTAACGATATTCCTGATGTGGCGAACCTCTTGATTGATACGCCCAATGGACAAAAGGTTCCATTAAGCATGGTTGCGCAGGTGCAACTGACCGATGGCCCATTCTTTATCTATCGTGAAGCAGGTAAGCGCTACATTGCAGTGATCTTTAGCGTACGTGGTCGAGATCTAGGAAGTGCGGTAGAAGACGCTAAGTATTTAGTGCAAAAGAATGTTGCCTTACCAACGAACTACAACATTGTTTGGGACGGTCAGTTCAATCAGATGAAAGCTGCGCAGCAAAAGTTGATGGTCATCATTCCATTGACGCTAGTGGCTATTTTCTTGCTATTGGTAACCGCGCTAGGGAACTTCCGTGATGCGGTGATAGTCTTAATTAATGTCCCATTCGCTGCGATTGGCGGCATTATCGCTTTGCATCTAGGTGGCGAGACTTTGAGTATTTCTGCTTTGTTTGGCTTCTTATCTTTGTTTGGTATCGCGATTCAGGATGGTGTGATTCTGATTTCTTATATCAATAAGACCGTTGCCGAAGAGCATGCTGCCATGAAAGATGCCATGGTGGATGGTGCGGCATTGCGTGTTCGTCCAGTATTGATGACTGCGATGTTGGCGGGCTTGGGTCTATTACCTGCAGCGCTTTCCCATTCGATTGGTTCGGAAGCGCAACGCCCACTCGCATTGGTAATTGTGGGGGGTATGGTAACCACAACAGTTCTGACTCTCTTAGTGTTGCCAGTTATTTACGCCGCTATGAGAGCGCGCGGTCAGCATAAACCTGGATTGGTATAAGCATGTCAACACAACCCCATATCTTGGTATCTAACGATGATGGCTATTTGGCGCCAGGCTTGCTGGCGCTAGTAAATGCTGTACGTCCTATGGGTCGCATTACTGTGATTGCTCCAGAGCAAAACCATAGCGGCGCTTCTAATTCTCTGACACTCTCAAGACCGCTCTCGATTCATCGCGTTGCCGGTGGAGAGCGTGACGGATTTTTCTTTATCAATGGCACGCCCACAGATTGTGTGCACGTAGCCATGACTGGTTTCTTGGACGAGAAACCTGACCTCGTCATTTCCGGAATCAATCAGGGCGAGAACATGGGTGAAGACGTTCTGTACTCAGGTACAGTCGCGGCCGCTATTGAAGGGGTAATGTTTGGCGTGCCAGGGATTGCTTTTTCCCAAATTGATCGTGGCTGGAATCGGATTGACGATGCCGCTAAGGCGGCGCACGACATCGTGGCGCAAATGCTGGTGTCGAGCTTGAACCAAAATCATACTGATGGCATGGCAGCTTTACTGAATGTCAATATTCCCAATCGTCCATATGAGGACTTGTACCGTTGGCGCGTAACTCGCTTGGGTAACCGCCATCATTCACAACCAGTAGTGGTGCAAGATAGCCCACGTGGTGACAAGATTTATTGGATTGGTGCGGCAGGGCATGTCAAAGATAATTCTGAAGGCACGGATTTTCATGCGATTGATGATGGATGTATTTCAATCACCCCAATGCAATTAGATTTAACGCATCACGCGCGTTTAGCAGCGATGCGTGCAAATGGTTGGGACCGCGGTTGAAGCAGCCAGTAGAGCGATTCGCAGCCTATCGCCAGGCGCTTGCGGCCAAAGTGCATGCTACTGGCGTTAAGCACGGTAAAACACTAGAAGCGATTGCAACGGTTCCACGCCATGCTTTTATGGATCCGGGTTTGCATGCGCAGGCTTACGAAGATACTGCTTTACCCATTGGCCATGAGCAAACGATTTCTAAACCATCAGTAGTGGCGCGCATGATTGAGCTCATGCACAAACCGCGTCATCCCTTAGGTAAAGTATTAGAGATTGGTACAGGTTGTGGCTATCAAGCGGCCGTACTCAGTTTATTGGCTGATGAGGTGTATTCCATTGAACGGATTCGACCTCTACATGATTTAGCTAGAGCGAAGTTGCGCCCATTTCGAATCAATAATCTGCGCCTAATTTATGGCGATGGTATTTTGGGTCTGCCACAAGCAGCACCATTTGACGGAATTATCTTGGCTGCCGCTGGCTTGGGCATCCCTGATGCTTTGCTGGATCAGTTGGCAATTGGCGGTCGCCTAGTGGCCCCTGTTGCCAAGAATGAAAAAGAGCAGCAATTGGTGATGGTAGAAAGAATGAGTTCCCAGCGTTATCAAAGAACCGTTCTGGACGGGGTCTTTTTCGTCCCCTTACAATCAGGGGTAGTATGAGATTGATGATGAGCTCCCACTCCATGACCCATTTATTTAGAGTATTTCTGATTGCAACAGTGTCTGCTTCCCTCGTATTGGTGACAGGATGCTCTACGCCTCGCACCAAGCCTGCTAGCGTAACGGATCGTAGCGGTGGAAATGCCTACGAACCAGCCCCTCCTGGCTATTACCGAGTTAAAAAAGGCGATACCTTAGCGCGGATTGCTTTAGATCATGGTCAGGCGCCACGCGATGTAGCGCAGTGGAATAAAGCAGAAAATCCGAACTTCAATCCGAATGTGATTGAAGTAGGTGATTTAATTTTGATTAAGGCACCAGCAAGCGCAAAAGTAGCTAAGCCGGTAGAGAAAAAAACAGTAACCCCTGTAACGGATAAAGCAGATTCTTCGGCGCCAGTTGAAACCGCTAAACCTGAACCTGCTAAATCAGAGATGGTGGCAGAGCCTGGTATTCGTTTGTCATGGCCAGCCAAAGGTAAAGTGACTGGTGAATTTAACGAAACCAACAAAGGTATTGATATTGCTGGCAAGGTTGGTGAGCCTGTATTGGCCGCAGCCGATGGCAAAGTGGTTTACGCAGGTAATAGCTTGCGTGGCTACGGCAACCTCGTGATCGTTAAACATGACAACACCTATCTCACTGCATATGCACACAATAGCAAGCTCTTGGTTAAAGAGGGTGATAGCGTGCGTAAGGGTCAAAAGATTGCCGAGATGGGCGATACCGATACCAATGCACCAAAACTCCACTTTGAGTTGCGTGTGAATGGCAAGCCGGTAAACCCAACGCCTTATTTGCAGTAATACAGTAGCGCCAAATTTTCATACTCTGTCATGGCTACTGTTCTTGTCTTTGATATTGAAACCATTCCAGATGTAGCGGGTCTGCGTCGGGTCGAGGGCTATCCCGATTCCATGAGTGATGCTGAAGTGGCCGCTAAGGCCATGGCAGAGCGCGCTGAGAAAACCGGTAGTGAGTTTCTTCCTCTATTTTTGCAAAAGGTAGTGGCGATTTCTTGTGTAATTCGCAGAACTACTAAAGAAGGTGTGCCTCAAATTAAGGTGGGCACGCTGGGCACACCAGAAGATGATGAGAAGGTCATTGTTCAAGCCTTCTTTGACTTAATCGAAAAGTACACCCCGCAATTAGTCTCTTGGAATGGAAGCGGTTTTGATTTGCCGGTCTTGCACTACCGCGCATTAGCTAACCACATTCAAGCGTCACGCTATTGGGAGATGGGTGAGAGTCAAGAAGCCGATAGTCGTGACTTTAAGTGGAACAACTACATCAGTCGTTATCACATGCGTCATCTAGACATGATGGATTTGTTGGCTAAATTTAACGGTAGAGCTAATGCACCATTAGATGGTTTGGCAAAGCTATGTGGTTTCCCGGGCAAGATGGGGATGGATGGCAGTCAAGTATGGCCAGCGTATCAAGAAGGCAAGATTAATGACATTCGTCGCTATTGCGAAACAGACGTAGTGAATACCTATTTGATGTACTGTCGCTTCCAATTGTTGCGTGGTGGATTTACTCCAGAAGAATACCAAGAAGAAATCACTTTTGTTAAAGCCTATTTAGAGAAAGAAGCCAAGGAGCCAAACGGCGGACAGTGGCAAGAGTATCTACAAGGCTTCGCACCGGATGCGTAGAGGGGATAAGCCAGTCAATATTGAGGTGACTGAGCCCATTACCGTTACCTCCCTCGATTTAGATGCCCAGGGGATTGCGCGTCTTACCCCAACCGAGCAGGATGACCCAGAATCTAGCGGCAAAGTGATTTTCATTAAAGGCGCTTTACCTACAGAAGTAGTGACCTACACCATTACCAGTGATAAAGCGCGCTTTGCTAAAGCCAAAGTGCGCGATATTCTGAAGCCTGCAGTCTTTAGAGCTCAACCCAAGTGCGCGGCGTTTGGTGTTTGTGGTGGATGCACCATGCAGCACTTAGATATTCGGGCGCAAGTTGCAATGAAGCAGCGCGTGCTCGAAGATGATTTGCGGCACATCGCCAAAGTGACCCCAGAAGAAATTCTGCGTCCTATGGGTGGACCTGCATGGGAGTATCGACATCGCGCACGTCTGAGCGCAGTCAATCGTTCAATTAAAAAGGGCACAGTCTTAATTGGATTTCATGAGGGTAAAAGTGGCTACGTAGCCGATATGCTTGCCTGCGAGATTTTGCCTAAGCATCTCTCTGATCTGCTGCCAGAAATGCGTAAATTAGTAATGGGCTTGTCGATTGTTGATCACATGCCACAAATTGAGATTGCTGTGGGTGAGCCAGAGGAACCCAATTCTGAAGATCCTAGAAAAGCTGCGCCTGTAACGGCTTTGGTATTTCGAAATCTCAAGCCCTTAACTAAAGCGGATGAGGATTTGCTGCGGGCATTCGCTGACATCCACAATATCTGGATTTGGTTGCAACCCAAAGGCATTGAAACCGTTGCGCCGTTTTATCCCGAGACTGGCAAGCTTTGCTACCGTCTGCCTGAATTCGAAATTGAGATGCCGTTCAAACCAGCGGACTTTACACAGGTCAATCACATGATGAATCGTTCGCTAGTCAGTAAGGCGATTCGTTTGTTGGAAGTAAAAGAGAGCGACCGAGTGCTCGATTTATTTTGCGGCATTGGTAATTTCACTTTGCCACTAGCACGCAAAGCACAACAAGTTTTGGGTATTGAAGGTTTAGCCACGCTAACAACACGTGCTAAAGCAAATGCTCAGCACAATGGCTTAGAGGCTAAAGCTAGTTTTATGCAAAGTGATTTGTTTAAAGTAACAACAGACACAATTGCTTCATGGGGTAAAGCCAATCGTTGGTTAATGGACCCACCTAGAGAGGGCGCCATGGAGATCTGCAGAGCACTCGCAGAGCTGCATGTCCAGAAAAGTACTTTGTTACCGCAGCGTATCGTCTATGTCTCTTGCAATCCCAAGACTCTAGCTAGAGATACCGAAATCTTGTGCCACCAAGCAGGCTACACCCTAAAAGGGGCGGGTATCGTGAATATGTTCCCGCATACCTCGCATGTGGAATCAATGGCGGTTTTTGAGCGCCCCTGAGCCTCAAATTTCCGCTTTTGCACCAAATTAGCGCTAAATCAGTCCCCCTAAGGTGCGTAGGCCAAAAAGGTAGTGCGTACAAGTACAGCCCCAGTCTTCTACAAGAGTAGATTGAAAGCGTGCGGTGATGTTTTGCCGTCAATCAATTGGCTGGGAGTCAATCATGAGAGCCTCGGATAGTTTTGCAATCTTATTAATATTGATTGCACTGTCTTACGCTGTGAGTATGTTTGTAGCAAATTAATACAACTACAAGTTAGGCAGTAATTGGTTGGTAAGCAGGGAAGAAAAAGGCGCCCGCAGGCGCCTAATGAGAACAACACACTTTAATTACAGTGTGTATTGGATTCTCTCAATCTCGGTTGCCACCAAAGATGCCCAAGAGAGCAAGTAAGTTGGTGAACACGTTGTACACATCCAAGTAGATAGCTAATGTAGCCATGATGTAGTTGGTTTCACCACCATTGACTACGCGCTGCACGTCAACCAAGATGAATGCAGAGAAGATAGCGATCGCTAAAACCATCACTGTCAACATTAAAGAAGGTAACTGCAACCAGATGTTCGCCAAAGAGGCTACGATCAGCAGTAGAACACCCACCATCAACCACTTACCTAGGCCAGCAAAATCACTCTTGCTCACTGTAGCAATCGTAGCCATGGTCGCGAAGATTGCGGCTGTGCCACCAAAGGACAACATGATCAGTGCTGCGCCGTTGCTGTAGCTATTGAGCGTAAAGCCAACTAATCGTGAGAGCATGATGCCCATGAAGAAGGTGAAGCCTAATAAGAGCAGGACGCCTACGCCAGTATCTTTGTTCTTCTCAATACCCCAGAAGAAACCAAAGGCCACCGCCATGAACACAATGAAGCCCATGAAAGGACTGCCAGCAAATAGGTCAAGACCCATGGCAACACCAAGCCAAGCGCCGATAACAGTAGGCACCATGGAGAGCGCTAAGAGCGCGTAGGTATTACGCAGTACGCGGTTGCGTACTTGAACGGTACTGATCGAGCCAGCTTGACCAAAGCCGTAAGAGTTAAGGTCACTCATAAAGACTCCTTCTTTCGTAGTAAACACATAAGCCCACAAAGGACTGTTGACATTAAGTATAGACAAATCACCTTAATTTCAAGATCTGCCATAAAAAGACTACAAATCGAGGGGTTATACCTTGTAAATTCAAGAGCTTAGCCCTATCAATATAGGGGTAAACACGGTCAGACAATGTATAATTCGGGGGTCGCTGGAGTGGGGTACTTATTAACCCTTCCTAGCAAATACCTTTGAAATCACTATTGGAGTCCTGAATGGCAATCGAACGCACCCTCTCAATCATCAAACCTGATGCTGTAGCTAAAAACGTCATCGGCAAAATCTATGACCGTTTTGAATCAGCTGGTTTGAAGATCGTCGCGTCCAAAATGGCACATCTTTCACAGTCTGAAGCAGAGCAGTTCTATGCCGTTCATAAAGAGCGTCCTTTCTTCAAGGATTTGGTGAGCTTTATGATTTCTGGCCCAGTCATGATTCAAGTATTGCAAGGTGAAGGCGCAATCGCTAAAAATCGCGACTTGATGGGCGCTACCGATCCTAAGAAAGCAGAAAAAGGCACAATCCGTGCTGATTTTGCTGACAGCATCGATGCAAACGCAGTACACGGTTCTGACGCTCCTGAAACTGCTGCTGTGGAAGTTGCATTCTTCTTCCCTGGCATGAACGTTTTCAATCGTTAATCGTTACTTGCTGTTCAATACTTTTATTGATAAGTAGGCGCATTGACCTCCCCGCGCGTAAATCTCTTAGATTTTGACGCTGACCAATTGGCGGCGTACGTCGCGGGGTTAAATGAAAAGCCCTTTAGGGCAAAGCAACTCATGCAGTGGATACACCAGCGCGGTGTTTCTGACATTAACGACATGAGTGATTTAGCAAAAACCTTCCGAGCAACACTGCTCGATAAGGCACAAGTTCTCTCTCTTCCGGTTATCAAAGACGAACATGCCCAAGACGGCACACGCAAGTGGCTATTGGACGTGGGGGCAGGTAATGCGGTTGAGTCTGTTTATATTCCGGAAGATGACCGCGGCACTTTGTGCATCTCTTCTCAAGCTGGCTGCGCAGTTAATTGCCGCTTTTGCTCAACGGGACATCAAGGTTTCTCGCGCAATCTCACTTCAGGCGAAATCATTGGTCAATTGTGGTTTGCTGAGCACTTATTACGCAATGACCCCGATGCAGTGCGTCGTATTGAAAAATACCCTACGCCAGGTTGGGAGCACACCGGACGCGTGATTTCGAATGTCGTGATGATGGGCATGGGTGAACCATTGCTCAACTACGACAATGTCGTATCTGCATTACGTCTCATGCTCGATGACAGGGCTTATGGATTATCGCGTCGTCGGGTGACGGTATCTACATCTGGTGTAGTACCCATGATTGATCGTTTGGCACAAGATTGCCCAGTCGCATTGGCAGTTTCTTTGCATGCACCCAATGATGCATTGCGCGACCAGTTGGTGCCATTGAATCAAAAATATCCACTACGTGAATTACTTGATGCTTGTGAGCGTTACCTGCCATTTGCACCAAGAGATTTTTTGACCTTTGAATACTGCATGCTCGATGGCGTGAATGACTCTGATATTCAGGCGAAAGAGTTAGTGCGCTTGTTGAAAAATATCAAGTGCAAGATCAACCTCATTCCATTTAATCCTTTCCCTGAGTCTGGCTTGAAGCGTTCGCCAGCTCAGCGGGTGAACACCTTTGCCAGCATTCTCCTGGATGCCGGTATGGTAGCAACGGTACGTAAGACCCGTGGCGATGATATTGCCGCTGCCTGTGGTCAGTTGGCAGGGGATGTTGTAGATCGCACTCGAGTGCGTGAACGCGCAGTACATGATTCTGAAATCATTGTTGATACACCATCAAATGAACAGTCGATTGAATGGCTGAAGAAGCTAAGTTAAGAATTCATTGATATGAGCGATTCTTTAAATCAAGCCAAGTTGCCTTTGGGACCATCTCTCAAACGTGCCACTCGCCAAGCGAAGGTGGTTTGGAAAACGAACATCATTACCGTTGGTGGTGATGCGCCTGTTCGCGTGCAGTCGATGACTAATACAGACACTGCTGATGCGGTGGGTACTGCTATTCAGATCAAAGAGTTAGCGCGCGCTGGTTCAGAGATGGTGCGTATTACTGTTAATACACCTGAAGCAGCTGCAGCAGTTCCTTATATCCGTGAGCAGTTAGACAAGATGGATATCTTGGTGCCTTTGATTGGTGATTTTCATTACAACGGTCACACGCTATTAAATGATTTTCCAGATTGCGCGAAAGCGCTCTCTAAATACCGCATTAACCCAGGTAATGTGGGTAAAGGCGCTAAGCGAGACCCACAATTTGCACAGATGATTGAAGCGGCATGCAAATATGACAAGCCGATTCGGATTGGGGTGAACTGGGGCAGCTTAGATCAGGATCTATTGGCTTCCATCATGGATAGCAATGCAGCTCTTGAGGTTCCAAAGACGGCGCAAGAGGTGATGATCGAGGCGCTGATTCAGTCGGCCTTGCAATCTGCTGAGAAGGCGGTTGAGTTGGGCATGAACCCCGATCAAATTCTGCTTTCATGCAAAGTGAGCAATGTACAAGACTTAGTAGCTGTCTATCGTGATTTGTCACGTCGCTCAGACTACCCATTGCATTTGGGATTAACTGAAGCAGGAATGGGAAGCAAAGGAATTGTGGCTTCAACTGCAGCTATGGGAATTTTGTTGCAAGAGGGTATCGGCGATACCATTCGAGTTTCTTTAACGCCAGAGCCTGGTGCTCCACGCGAAAACGAGGTCATCGTTGCCCAAGAGATTTTGCAAACCATGGGCTTACGTAATTTCACACCAATGGTGATTGCATGTCCTGGATGCGGTAGAACTACCAGCACCACTTTCCAAGAGCTGGCTGCCAATATTCAGTCTTACTTACGCCAGCAAATGCCAGTCTGGAAGAAAACCCACCCTGGTGTTGAGAATATGAACGTCGCAGTTATGGGATGTATCGTGAATGGCCCCGGTGAGAGCAAGCATGCCAATATCGGCATTTCCTTGCCTGGCACAGGGGAGACCCCTGCAGCCCCTGTATTTGTGGATGGGGTTAAAGTAAAGACCTTACGTGGCGAGAATATTGCTCAAGAGTTTCAAGTCATCGTTGATGACTATGTCAAACAAAGCTACGCACCAAAATAAAAAAAGATAAGAGCAAAGCAAACGAGCAAAACTATAAAAGCAAAGCAAGAACAACAAACATGACTGATCAGAACAAACAAGCTAAAGTCCAAAAAATCAATGGCGTGCGTGGCATGAATGATTTATTGCCAGCCGATGCTGCGCAGTGGGCACACCTTGAGCATGTTCTGCGTGATCTCACTCGTGCTTATGGTTACGAGTTTTTAAGAACGCCGATTGTTGAAGCAACTGCTGTATTTCAACGTGGTATTGGTGAAGTGACTGATATCGTTGAGAAAGAGATGTACTCCTTCGAAGATAGACTAAATGGCGAGCAACTCACCTTGCGTCCTGAAGGGACTGCTGCATTAGTACGCTCCGTCATTGAAAATAATCTCTTATACGAAGGACCAAAGCGTCTTTGGTACACAGGTCCGATGTTTCGTCATGAGCGTCCACAGCGCGGTCGCTATCGCCAGTTCCATCAATTTGGTATTGAGGCATTGGGTTTTGCGGGCCCAGATATTGATGCTGAAATCATTCTCATGGGACAACGCCTTTGGGATGAGTTGGGTCTCAAAGGAGTGCGCCTTGAAATTAATTCATTAGGCCAAGCAAATGAGCGTGCTGAGCACCGCGCAGCCTTGGTGGCGTACTTCGAGAAAAACCAGTCACAATTGGACGAAGATTCTCAACGTCGCTTGTTAACAAATCCATTGCGCATTTTGGATTCTAAAAATCCAGAGATGCAAGCCTTGATTGAGGGTGCGCCAAAGTTATTGGATTTCTTGGGTGAAGAATCGCTCAAACATTTTGAAGCTGTTCAAGCATTACTCAAAGCAAACAATATTCCTTGCAAAATTAATCCACGCTTGGTTCGCGGCTTGGATTACTACAATCTCACTGTCTTTGAATGGATTACTGATGAGTTAGGTGCTCAAGGCACGATTGCAGGTGGCGGTCGCTATGACCCATTGATTGAACGCATGGGTGGTAAAGCTGCGCCAGCATGTGGTTGGGCAATGGGGATGGAGCGTGTTCTCGAGCTCATGAAGGTTTCTGGTTCCTTGTCGGAGCCTCAGGCGCAATGCGATATTTTTGTCTTACACCAAGGTGGCGAGACCTTAACTGCCGCCATGATCATTGCCGAGCGTTTGCGCAGTGCGGGCATCGATACAATTTTGTTCTGCCCGCCAGATGGTCAATCCGCTAGCTTTAAATCCCAAATGAAGAAGGCTGATGCCAGTGGAGCAGCGTTTGCAGTCATTATTGGCCCAGATGAGCTAGCCAAGAACGAGGCTGCCCTAAAAGACCTGCGTGGCACAGGGGAGCAAAAGACCGTGCCTTTGGATGGGGTGCTTGAGGCGGCAATTGATGCCTTAGTAGGTGCCTCCGAATAGAATAGCGTTATACCTATATAAGTAGTAGTTACCAGAAACAACGTGAATCATGAGTTTGGATTGATATGCCATTAGATTTAGAAGAACAAGAACAGTTAGACCAATTCAAAGCGTTTTGGCAAAAGTACCGCAACCTCATTACCGGCGTTGCTACAGTCTTATTATTTGCTTATGCCACCTATAGCGGTTACCAATGGTGGCGCAATAGTCAGGCACTGGAAGCATCAAAGCTGTACGAGACGATGGTTAGCGCTATTGCTAAAGGAGATAAAGATCAAACTTTGCGCGCTGCCGATGATTTGCAAAAAGATTTTGCTCGCACACCATATGCCCCAATGTCCAGTTTGATTGCTGCTCGTATTGCATCAGATGCAGGTGATGGTGCTAAAGCATTAGATTATTTGCGTTGGGCTGCTAAGAATGCCTCTAATGATGCCTATCTTGCTTTAGCCAAGATGCGTTTGGTATCTCAACTGATTGAGCAAGGTACAGAAAAAGACTTTGCCGAAGCAGATCAGATTTTGCAGAGCAAGCCCATTGCAGGGTTTGAAGCCTTATGGCTTGAGCGTCGTGGCGATTGGTATTTGGCGCAAAAGAAAAATGAACAAGCAAAAATCAGCTATCAAGATGCTTGGAAAAAATTAGATCAAGCGAAAGAGTTTCCTGAAGAGGCGCGTCGTCTCTTGAAGGTGAAGCTCGATGCGGTTGGGGGAGTTGCACAGTGATGGTGGCTAAGCGCATGGTAGGGTTGGTAAGTAAAGTTGTCTTACTTGGAGTGGTTGCAGCAGCGCTAGTTGCTTGCTCCGGAAACTCTCGTGTTCGTAAACCTGCCGAGTTAGTTGAAGTCAAGAACCAATTTGATTTGCAACCAGTGTGGTCTACCAGCGTTGGCTCATCCGAGTCATTTAATTTTCATCCGGTAGTAGCGGGTAACTCAGTTTATGCAGCATCACATCGTGGCAATTTAGCCAAGATCGATTTAGCTTCTGGCAACAAGGTATGGGAGGTTTCTGTGCCTGAGCGTTTGGCCATTGGTCCAGGATCGGATGGCCGTACAACTGTAGCGGTATCAATTAAGGGTAATGTTTATGCTTATGACGATACCGGCAAAGCACTATGGAACGTCAACGTCGGCAGTGAAGTATTAAGTGAGCCTGTCGTAGCAGGCGGTGTTGTAGTGATTCGTGCGTTAGATAATCGTTTCATTGGCTTAGATGCGCAAACAGGTGCACGCAAGTGGAATTACCAACGTCAACAATCCGCCTTGTCATTGCGTGTTGGTTATGGCATGTTGCCAATTAATAATGAAGTGATTGTGACTGGCTTTGCTGGCGGGCGCTTTGGCATGATTGCACTTGCTAATGGCGGATTAATCTGGGAGACCCCAGTGTCTTTCCCTAAAGGCTTTTCTGAGATTGAGCGTTTAAATGATGTGACCGCCAAGCCAAGCATGGAAGGAGAAATTCTCTGTGCGGTGTCTTATCAAGGGCGTATTGGTTGTGGTCAGGCGCGAACTGGCAATTTGCTCTGGTTTAAGGATTTCTCAAGCTATACCGGTACAGCACAAAGCTCAGATTTAGTATTCTCTGCTAATGAAAAATCCCATGTATTTGCTTTTGCAACGAAAGACGGTGCTCAGGTTTGGGAAAACACCAAGCTGACATTCCGTGATGTAGGTGAACCGCTTGCGGTCGGTAGAGTGCTACTGATGGGCGACGCACAAGGTTATGTGCACGCATTTGCACAAGCCAATGGTGAGATGGTTGCACGCATTCGTCATGACAGTAGCCCAATTTCAGCGGCACCAATCGCAGTTGGCGGACTTATCATCATTCAGTCACAGGGTGGCAAGATTGCCGCTTACAGTCCTAAATGAATCCAGTCATCACTATCGTTGGTCGTCCTAACGTAGGCAAGTCCACTCTCTTTAATCGTTTAACGCGTTCGCGTGATGCACTCGTTGCTGATTTTTCTGGTTTAACGCGTGACCGTCACTATGGCAAAGGTCGCATTGGCGACCGCGCGTTTATTTGCGTAGACACGGGTGGTTTTGAACCAGTCGCTAAGACTGGCATCGTAGCGGAGATGGCTAAGCAAACCAAACAAGCAGTTGCCGAGTCTGACATTGTGATTTTCTTGGTTGATGGTCGTTTAGGTTTGGCTCCACAGGATCGAGTCATTGCGGATTTCTTGCGCAAGTCTGGTAGACCTGTCATCTTGGCTGTGAACAAAACCGAAGGCATGCAAGCCGGTGTTGTTACTGCTGATTTTCATGAGCTTGGACTTGGCGAACCATCCCCAATTTCTTCCGCGCATGGTGATGGTGTTCGTGGCCTGATTGATGACGCACTTGATTCTTTGGGGGTTGAAGAGCCTGACGAAGAAGAATTAGCGAACGATCCCAATCGCCCAATGAAGATTGCGGTAGTGGGTCGTCCAAACGTGGGTAAATCGACCCTGATTAATAAGTTAATTGGCGAAGAGCGCGTTATCGCGTTTGATATGCCAGGAACCACACGTGATGCAATTGAAGTGCCGTTTGAGCGTAATGGCAAGCCTTACATTCTGGTAGACACTGCAGGTCTGCGTCGTCGTGGCAAAGTGTTTGAAGCGATTGAAAAGTTCTCCGTTGTCAAAACATTACAAGCAATTGCCGACTGCAATGTAGTGATTTTGATGCTCGATGCGCAGCAAGATATTTCCGAGCAAGATGCGCATATCGCTGGCTTTATTGTCGAGGCAGGTCGTGCCTTAGTGGTTGCCGTTAATAAATGGGATGGCATTGATGCCTACGTTAAAGAGCGTGCACGCCTAGAGATTGCGCAAAAATTACGTTTCTTAGATTTTGCGAACGTGCATCCGATTTCAGCGAAGAAGGGTACTGGCTTAAAAGAGCTCTTTAAGGATGTGGATTCTGCATATGCGGCGGCAATGGCAAAACTGCCAACCCCACGCTTAACCCGAATCTTGCAAGAAGCGGTAGAGCATCAGCAGCCCAAACGAGTGGGCATGGGTCGTCCAAAATTGCGCTATGCCCACCAAGGTGGTATGAACCCACCAATCGTGGTGATTCATGGTACATCGCTTAGTGGTGTTACCGATAGCTATAAGCGCTATTTGGAAGGCCGTTTCAGGGACGTCTTTAAGCTACGCGGTACGCCTCTAAGAATCCAGATGAATACCGCCAAAAATCCCTATGTGGATGCCGATAAGGGTAAAAAAGGCAAAAAGCGCTAGTTTTCAACTGTTTTAACCCTAGATTCGAGTAAGGGCTTGATTTTTATAAAATTAGGCTCAATATAACAAGTTCAGTAATCTGTTTTGAGACGCATTTAGATAAAAGCAAGACTCCCATAAAAACAAACCAATAAAAAATTAAAAATAAATTAGGAGCAGTATGAGCAATAAACAAATTCAATTACTTCAAGATCCATTTCTGAACGCTTTGCGTAAAGAACACATTCCTGTGTCGATCTATCTGGTTAACGGCATTAAATTGCAAGGCAATATTGAGTCATTCGACCAATACGTTGTCTTATTGCGTAATACCGTGACGCAAATGGTTTACAAGCACGCGATCTCGACAATCGTTCCTGCTCGTGCCATTGACTTTCGCATAGAAGAAGGCAGCTCTGTATAAAACTGGAGTAGATGCGGCACGCGCAGTTCTGGTTGGAGTTGATACAGGACGCGAAGATTTTGCAGATAGCATGGCCGAACTCAGCCTCTTGGCTGATAGCGCAGGCTCTATACCCGCAGCTAGCGTCATTGCTCGCAAAGGCAGAACCGATCCCGCTTTGTTTATCGGTTCTGGTAAGGCCAATGAGCTCAAGCGCGTGATGGAAGAGCAAGATGCCGAGTTAGCTATCTTTAATCACCCCTTATCCCCAACCCAGCAGCGCAACCTTGAGCGTCACATTGGACGCCATGTCATGGATCGCACCGGTTTGATCTTGGACATCTTTAGTCAGCGTGCGCAAAGTCATATCGGTAAGACCCAGGTTGAATTAGCTCAAGTGCGCTATCGGATGTCTCGATTGGTCAGAGCATGGAGTCACTTGGAGCGACAGCGTGGTGGTATTGGTGTGCGTGGCGGTCCTGGTGAAACGCAGATGGAATTGGACCGCAGGATGCTGGCGACCAAAGCCAAGCGTCTCGAAAATGAGCTCGAAAAACTTCAGCGTCAGCAGCGCACTCAGCGTAGGGCTCGTAATCGCAAGGATGTGTTTTCTGTATCTTTGGTGGGCTATACCAACGCTGGAAAATCGACCTTATTTAATGCTCTAACCAAAGCGGGTACGTATGCCGCTGATCAGCTTTTTGCTACCTTAGATACCACCTCCAGAAAGGTGCATTTGGATGGAGTGGGCTCGATTGTTGTCTCCGATACGGTTGGTTTTATTCGGGAGCTGCCTCACCAGCTGGTTGAGGCATTTAGGGCGACTTTGGATGAAACCATCCATGCCGACCTGATTTTGCATGTGATTGACGCCTGCAGTCCTGTTGCCAAAGAACAAAAGGCTGAGGTAGAGGCGGTTTTGGCTGAAATCGGAGCCGACGATATCCCCCGTATTGAGGTCATGAATAAGATCGACCTCATGCCCCAAACCTTCACCCGTGGGGCGATTTTAGAGAGGGATGCCCAGGGCTTCCCAGCCCAGATTTTCCTATCGGCCCAATCAGGCTTAGGCCTTGATTTACTGCGCTCAACCTTGGCGGAATGCTCCCAAATGACTGATAAAATGAGGGCTGAACAAAATCGTGCCAAAACTCAGATGACTCCTGAGGAGTTTTTAGCTCCTTTGCCCGAAAGACCCGAGTCATCCGAATTTAATCCGATCCCTAACCGAAGCTATTTTTCGAATGATGCGTAAATTCTTGGGCCTGTTTTCGGTCAACGATCCCAATTGGGGCAATAGCTCTAATGGGGGATCTAAAGATGCCAAAGAGGGGCAGGGGACCGATCAAGCTCCAAAAGTGGAACCAGGTCAAACCAACGCACCAGTGGATAAACCTACTGGTCAGCAAACCAAACCAGATGGCCCACCCGATTTAGATGAATTGTGGCGTGATTTCAATGACCGCATTGCTGGTATTTTTGGTGGTAAGAAAAAGCCAGGCGGCAGTGGAGTTGGAGGCAATAATCCCAATTCAAATCCGAATGCCAATAAACCGAATAGTAGCGATATTCCTCCGCCATCGCAACGAGGTAATTCAGGAGGTGGCGGTAATGGTTTTTCTGCGCCCAGCTTTAACTTTCCAAATCCATTCGAATCCAAAAAAGGATTTGTAGTCGCGATTGTGATTGCAGCCTCTATTTGGTTGAGTAGCGGCTTCTTTATTATTCAAGAGGGTCAGGCAGGCGTAGTCCTGACGTTTGGCAAATATGATTACACCGCCAAGTCTGGTATCAACTGGCACTTGCCATGGCCAATTCAGTCGGAAGAGACCGTCAATTTGTCAGGCGTGCGCTCGGTTGAGGTCGGTCGTCCAGTACTCATCAAGGCAACCAATCAAAAAGATTCTTCAATGCTGACCGAAGATGAAAACATTATTGATGTGCGCTTTGCTGTGCAGTATCGCCTCAAAGATCCAACCGATTATTTGTTTAATAACCGTGACCCTGATGCTGCAGTAGTGCAAGCGGCAGAAACGGCTGTGCGGGAGATTGTGGCGCGCAGCAAGATGGATACCGTGTTGTATGAGGGGCGCGAAAAGATTGCGATTGATTTAGCTAACTCGATTCAGAAGATTCTGGATAGTTACAAAGCGGGTATATACGTCACCAGCGTTACCGTACAAAATGTTCAACCTCCAGAACAGGTGCAGGCAGCCTTTGACGATGCGGTTAAAGCAGGCCAGGACCAAGAGCGTCTCAAGAGTGAGGGCGAGGCTTATGCTAATGACATCGTTCCACGCGCTAAAGGAACGGCAGCTCGCTTGATTCAAGAGGCGGAAGGCTATAAGTCTCGCGTAGTGGCGACTGCCGAGGGTGATGCAGCACGCTTCAAACAAATTTTGGCGGAATACAACAAAGGGCAACAAGTCACTCGTACTCGCATGTACATCGACACCATGAGTGAGGTGTATAGCAATGTGACTAAGATTTTAGTCGATACCAATAAGAGCAATAGCATGCTGTATCTGCCGCTGGATAAATTAGTGGCGCAAGTCAATGCGGAGACTGCGCAAGCTACCGGAGTACCGGCAACCACAAATACATCAACCCCAACAGGTTCTGTTACTGTTGGTGGTGCAACTGGAACTAACGCATCACCAAACTCCACAACGACTCCGCCAGCACCAACGGGAGCTGCAAATAATTTAGGTGCATCAAGTACTACAAATACTTCAGGTAGCAAGTCGGCAGACAAGCGAGATGGTCTACGCAGTCGCGATCGGGATTCACGCTAATGAATGCCAATCGTCTTATCGCCAGCATTATTGGCTTTGTCGCTTTGATCTATGTGCTCTCATCGAGCATTTTCATCGTAGATCAACGTAAGTTTGCGGTCGTCTTTTCATTTGGCCAAATTGTTCGAGTCATTGAGAAGCCAGGCATCCAGGTGAAGTTTCCTGCACCATTTGAGAGTGTACGTTTCTTTGACCGTCGCATCCTGACAATCGATAACCCAGAAGCAGAGCGTTTTATCACTGCAGAAAAGAAGAATCTACTTGTTGATTCTTATGTGAAATGGCGCATCGTAGATCCACGTAAGTTCTTTATCAGTTTTAAAGGTGATGAGCGCCTAGCGCAAGATCGTTTAACCCAGTTAGTTCGCTCAGCATTAAATGAAGAGTTCACAAAGCGCACTGTTCGTGAATTGATTTCAGATCAGCGCGAGCAAGTAATGCAGGGTATTCGCAAAAAGGTGGCAGATGATGCTTCTGATATCGGCGTTGAGATCGTTGACGTTCGCCTAAAGCGTGTTGATTTATTAGCAGAGATCAGCGACTCTGTTTATCGCCGTATGGAAGCTGAACGCAAGCGCGTGGCGAATGAGTTACGCTCGATGGGTGCGGCAGAGTCCGATAAAATTCGGGCTAATGCCGAGCGCCAGCGCGATACGATTCTGGCTGAAGCTTATCGTGATGCCCAAAAAATCAAAGGGGCGGGCGATGCTAAAGCCATTGCCATTTACAACGAAGCTTTTTCCAAAGATCCAAACTTTGCTGAGTTCTACCAGAGCTTGCAGGCTTACCGCAATACCTTTAAAGACAAGAAAGATGTGATTGTGGTCGAACCCAATAGTGATTTTCTGAAGTATCTGCGTAAAAAATAAGAAAGCGAATAGTTCACATCATGAATCGTTGGTTACTTCCTGAAGACATTGCGGATGTTTTGCCAGCTGAGGCTCGCAAAGTAGAGTCATTGCGTCGCTCGATTTTGGATCTCTATCAATCCTATGGTTATGAACTCGTAGCGCCTCCTATTTTGGAGTTCTTGGATTCTTTATTGACGGGCACTGGTTCTGATCTCAATCTACAAACCTTCAAGTTGGTAGATCAACTATCTGGTCGTACTTTGGGTTTACGTGCCGATATCACACCGCAGGTAGCACGCATTGATGCGCACCTGTTAAATCGCGCAGGAGTCACCCGTCTTTGTTATGCAGGCTCTGTAGCGCATGCCCGCACTCCAGTAGGTAGCTCTTCACGTGAACAGTTGCAGTTGGGCGCAGAGATTTATGGTTGCGCTAGCTGGGAGGCTGACTTTGAAGCCATTACTCTGCTTCTAAAAACCCTAGAAACAGCTGGATTGAAGAAAGTCTATTTAGATCTATCACATGCGGGTATTTTGACTGGCATCCTAGCCGATCAAAAGCTCGATAAAGCTACTGTTGAATCTTTGTATGAACTATTGCAAAGCAAGGATCGTCCCCGTTTGCGCCAGTGGGCTACATGCTTGCCAACAAAGGTAGCTGATGCCTTGCTCGCATTAACTGAGCTCAATGGTCCATGCGCAGAAGTATTGGGCAACGCAAAGAAAGTATTGCCTAAACACGCTGCCATAGATCAAGCCATAGCGGATTTAGAACGCATCGTTGCTACTAGTAAGGCCAATAACAATCTTGAGCTCAGTATTGATTTGGCTGATCTGCGTGGGTATCAGTATCACAGCGGTGTGATGTTTGCGGCGTATGTCGATGGATTGCCACAGCCGATTGCTAGAGGCGGTCGGTATGACCAGGTAGGTCAAGCATTTGGTCGTGCACGCCCAGCAACGGGTTTCTCCTTGGACTTGTTAACACTCGCAAGCTTGTCGCCACTTACTGTTCGCAAGACCGCAATCTTGGCCCCTTGGGTGCAAGATGCCGCTTTAGAAAAAGCCATTGCGGATTTACGTAATAGTGGTGAGGTAGTCATCCAGGTGCTTGCTGGTGAATCTGTTGAGGCTGCTGAATATGAATGCGATCGAGAGTTGCTAAAGCAGGGCGGCTCCTGGGAAGTAAAGAAGAAATAAAGAAGAAGCAATCGACTTAAAACAGAATTTTTACCCTTAACCTATTTTGTAATTATCTTTTGGATTAAATATGTCTTCAAAGCAGCAAGCACAAGGTCGTAACGTCGTTGTCATTGGTACCCAGTGGGGTGATGAAGGTAAAGGTAAAGTAGTCGATTGGTTGACTGACCATGCGCAAGCCGTAGTTCGTTTCCAGGGCGGTCATAATGCGGGCCACACTCTTATTATTGGCGACAAGAAAACCATTTTGCGTTTGATTCCATCAGGCATCATGCACAAAGATGTCATTTGCTACATCGGTAATGGCGTTGTGCTTTCACCAGAAGCACTCTTTAAAGAGATTGGTGAGCTCGAAGCTGCTGGTTTAGATGTGCAATCACGCTTAAAGATTTCTGAAGCGACTACTTTGATTCTGCCGTACCACGTTGCAATTGATCATGCGCGCGAGAAGAGGCGTGGTGAAGCCAAGATCGGTACAACCGGTCGTGGCATTGGCCCTGCGTACGAAGATAAAGTAGCGCGCCGTGCCTTACGCGTTCAAGATTTGTTCTATCCAGAGAAGTTTGCAGCCCAGTTACGTGAAAACTTGGAGTATCACAACTTCATGCTCGCCAATTACTATGGTGCCGAGCCTGTAAATTACGAAAAGACATTGGCTGAAGCAATGTCTTACGCAGAACGCCTCAAGCCAATGGTGGTGGATGTTTCTAGCGCTTTGTATGCTGCTGAACAAGCTGGTCAAAATCTCTTGTTTGAAGGTGCGCAAGGTACTTTGCTCGATATCGATCACGGCACTTATCCCTATGTGACTTCCAGTAACTGTGTAGCCGGTAACGCTGCTGCCGGTTCTGGTGTTGGTCCCGACTCATTGCAGTACATTTTGGGTATCACTAAAGCTTATTGCACTCGTGTTGGCGCAGGTCCTTTCCCAAGCGAACTGTATGACCATGACAACCCAGCAAGACAAGATCCAATTGGTGTTCGTCTTGCAGAAGTAGGTAAAGAATTTGGCTCTGTAACAGGACGTCCACGCCGTACAGGTTGGTTGGATGCTGCCGCTCTGAAGCGCTCAATTCAGATCAATGGTCTTTCAGGTTTGTGCATCACTAAATTAGATGTACTTGATGGCTTAGAAACCATTCGTTTGTGTGTTGGCTATACCTTGGATGGCAAGAAACTGGACGTATTGCCGCGTGGCGCTGAATCAGTGGCTCGCTGCGAGCCAATTTATGAAGATTTCCCAGGCTGGAAAGGCACCACTTTCGGTATACGCGAGTGGAGTAAGTTGCCGGTTGAAGCCCAAAACTTCCTACGTCGCATTGAGGAAGTGGCCGGAAAACCGATTGCTATGGTGTCTACAGGCCCAGAGCGCGACGAAACGATCCTGCTCCAGCATCCTTTTCAGGATTGATGGAAAATAATGGATTGGCTTTAATAACTTAATTTACTCAACTTTTTGCATTCGAACTAAGGTTTAAATATGACTGCGCGTACCACCTGCAATAGCCTTCAAGTGGCAACTCCTCTTTATCGTTTTATCGAAGACAAAGTCCTTCCTGGAACTGGTATTAAAAGTGCTGACTTTTGGAAGGGTTTTGATGAAATCGTTAAAGACTTAACTCCTAAAAATGAAGCGTTGTTGGCCAAGCGTGATCGAATTCAGTTGGATTTGGATAAATGGCATCAAGCAAATCGTGGTCCGATCAAGGATATGCCTGCGTATCGTAAATTCTTAAAAGAAATTGGCTATCTTGATGAAGTTCCAGGAAAAGTTGTTGCTACAACAAAAAATGTTGATGATGAATTAGCTCTACAAGCAGGCCCTCAATTAGTTGTTCCTGTGCTCAATGCACGTTACGCCTTGAATGCTGCCAATGCCCGTTGGGGTTCTTTGTATGATGCCTTGTATGGTACGGACGTCATCTCTGAAGATGACGGCGCAACTAAGGCGGGAGCATATAACCCAATTCGTGGCGCAAAAGTGGTTGCTTATGCACGCAACTTCTTGGATCAAGCGGCTCCTTTGGCAAAAGGATCTCACCGTGATTCAGTGGCTTACACAGTTGATGGCAATAAGTTGTCTGTGAAGCTCAAGGATGGCTCTACAACTGGCCTTGCAGATGAGAAGCAGTTTGTAGGCTATCAAGGTGATGCGGCAGCTCCAAGTTCTGTACTCTTGCGTAACAACGGTGTTCACATCGATATTGAGATCGATAAGAGTAAAACTATTGGCGCAGGCGATCCAGCGGGTATCAACGATGTAGTTCTTGAAGCAGCACTCTCAACCATTTTAGATTTGGAAGACTCGATTGCCGCAGTAGATGGCGACGATAAAGTGCTTGCCTATGAAAACTGGCTTGGAATTTTGAAAGGCACTTTGGTTGAAGAAGTGAGCAAGGGTGGCAAGACCTTTACTCGTACTCTGAATCCAGATCGCAAGTACAAGGCGGGCATTGGCGCAGTGGACGCCAAAGATGGCGTGGTGACCTTGCATGGTCGTTCACTCTTGTTCCTCCGCAACGTTGGCCATTTGATGACTAACCCAGCCATTTTGACTGGTGAGGGCAAAGAGATATACGAAGGTATCTTGGATGCAGTCGTAACAGTTTTGATCGCTCTATACGACATTAATCGTCCAGCAACTCAGGCGATTGGTAACACCCGTAAAGGTTCTGTTTATATCGTTAAGCCAAAAATGCATAGCCCAGAAGAAGTGGCCTTTGCTGCTGAACTCTTTAGTCGTGTAGAGAAGTTGTTGGGCTTGCCAGCAGACACCGTAAAGTTGGGCATCATGGACGAAGAGCGTCGCATGAGTGCAAACATCAAAGCAGCTATTGCAGCAGCTGGTGCACGCGTAGCCTTTATTAATACTGGCTTTTTGGATCGTACTGGCGATGAAATGCATACCTCTATGTACGCTGGCCCAATGATCCGTAAGGGTGATATGAAGACCAGCAAGTGGTTATCTGCCTATGAGCGTCGTAACGTATTTGCTGGTTTGGATTGTGGCTTGCGTGGTCGCGCTCAAATTGGTAAGGGTATGTGGGCCATGCCAGACATGATGAAAGCCATGGTCGAACAGAAGATTGTTCATCCAAAGGCAGGTGCTAATACCGCTTGGGTTCCATCGCCAACAGCGGCTACCTTGCATGCACTGCACTACCACCAAGTGAATGTGGCTGAGCTCCAAAAAGAAATGGAAAAGCTCGACACCGCAGCTGAAGCAGAGGCTTTATTAAATGACTTGTTGACTATTCCGGTGGCTGAGCAAGCTAATTGGTCTAAAGAAGAGATTCAGCAAGAGCTGGATAACAACTGCCAGGGTATTTTGGGTTATGTGGTGCGCTGGATTGACCAAGGCGTTGGTTGCTCCAAGGTTCCTGATATTCACAACGTTGGTTTGATGGAAGACCGTGCGACATTACGTATTTCTAGTCAGCATATCGCTAACTGGTTATTGCATGGCGTCGTCACTGCGGATCAAGTGAATGAAACATTGCAACGGATGGCTAAGGTAGTAGACGGCCAGAATGCCGGCGATCCACTTTACAAGCCAATGATGCCGAACTACAAAGATTCTTATGCTTATAAAGCAGCAAGCGATCTCATTTTCAAGGGCCTCGAGCAGCCAAATGGCTACACTGAGCCACTCTTGCATGCGTGGCGCTTGGAAGTGAAGAAAGCAGGAAAATAATCTAGAACCTCATCTGGATTGCATGACACCAAAATGGATTTGTCGAAAGGCAAGTCCATTTTTTTATTGTGTGGGCCCGTTAAATCGTGTTTAGCTTTCTGAAACCTTTCTTTCGATTACAGCGTTCCCATGCTGTCTTTCCATTTGTGCATCATGATGGCGGAAGAAGTGCGGCTGGCTTTCAGGGCAGAGCAGGTGACTGTGTGGTTAGGTCAATTGCAATTGCCGCTCGACTTCCGTATATGCAGGTCTATGAAGACTTGCGCCAAGCAAATACGAGTTATGCGCTTGAGCGAGATAACAAGGTCTCAAGACATCTTGCCCGCAAAGGCTCATCTCCGCGCAATGGTAATCATCGAGATGTCTTTCATGACTACATTCTGAGTCACGGCTTTGAATGGGTGCCAACCATGAAAGTGGGGGCGGGCTGCCAAGTGCACCTTAGGCCCGATGAATTGCCTACCGGGACTTTAATCGTTAAGGTCTCAAAGCACCTGACTGCCGTGATTGATGGGGTAATCTACGACACGCATAACCCGTCCAGAGGGGGTAATCGCTGCGTGTATGGCTACTACATTAAGAGTCGTTCAGTGTAGATCGTCCATACTTTAGGTTCCATGCGGATTTATAGGTATTGGTCATGCCGATCATGACGGAAGTGGTCCAGGCTAACGAAAACAAACCCGTAAAGGCAATGAAGAAAGCCAGTGCTTTCCAGCCCGCTGGGAGTATGTCTGATATAAAGCCCACCGTGGTGTAGCAACTTCCTGCGAAAAGTAGCGCCTGTATTGGATCGTCTACAAGATTAAGCATTAACAGATAAAAACACCACAATACAATTTCCAAAATATGTACTATTGCGATAAATAAAAACGTGGCGTAAAAATGGGCAAATACGCGGTTATATTGGCCGAGCTCAAGATTGGCATCCGTTTTCTTTTCAAAACGCATGATGAGGTGGTTGATGCCGCTACCATGAAATATTAAGACAATCGTCATTCCTAGCACGCCAAACAAAGTATCCCTAAACAGCGGTAGTACTGGGAGACCCATGATTGTTGAGTCGACAATCGGCGGTGAGAGAAGTGGCATAAGCGGTCCTGCAAGTATTTGTATCAAAGGGGATAATGTCATATTGACTAAATCCTGTAAAGCAAACCTTGAGCCAGTCTCCCCCTTTATTTGAATCCCCAAAGCGTGAACGTTTTTTTCTGCTTGCTTTAGCGGGAATTCAGTTCACCCATATCTTGGATTTCATGATCATGATGCCCCTGGGGCCTCAGTTCATTACAGCGCTCTCGATTAATGCTCATGAGTTTGGTTTATTACTCTCTTCGTATACCTTTGCTGCGGCAATTGCAGGAGTATTTGCTACCTATTACATAGATCGCTTTGAGAGAAGGCAGTTGCTATTGCGCTTGTATGTCTGTTTTATCGTCGCGACAGTTGCTTGTGCATTTGCGCCTAACTATCACATGCTCTTTATTGCGCGCGCTTGTGCTGGCGCATTTGGTGGAATATTAGGCTCTTTTGTGCAAACGATTGTTGCTGATTCCATACCGTTTGAGCGTAGAGGAAAAGCTTTGGGAACGGTGATGGCAGCTTTCTCAGTCTCTACGGTTGCCGGTGTACCTTTGAGCTTATTTCTAGCAAACCATATTTCCTTTTTAGGTTGGCGCGCGCCGTTCTTGTTTATTGGCATTATTTCGATTGTGATTTTGTTTATCGCTTATCGCAATATTCCAAAGATTGCTGGTCACCTAAGTCATGTCAACGAGGGAAATCGTTTTAAGCAAATTTATGAAATTGCGATTGCCCATCACCATGCACGTGCATTCTTGTTTATGGGCTTAATCATGATTACCGGTTTTTCGGTGATTCCTTATATTGCTCTGTACCTCACTTCAAATGTTGGGGTAGCTAATTCTTATATCTCCCTCATTTATTTATGCGGGGGCGTTGCTACCCTAATGAGCTCTAGATTGGTTGGTCACATGGCTGATCGGTATGGCAAGGTTAGGGTATTTAGAGCGTTGGCTATCATTAGTTTGATCCCATTGCTCGTAACAACAAATTTAGTGCCTGTCCCATTGTGGATAGTTTTAATAAACTCGACATCATTCTTTATTTTGATTTCGGGGCGCATGATTCCGGCAATGGCGATTGTTAGTCAATTAGTTGAACCAAAAATCAGAGGCACTTTTATGAGTTTGGTGGGTTCTACACAGATGCTGGCATCTGGTATTGCATCCGTGCTAGCAGGTCTTGTCGTGACTATTAAGCCCGATGGAACAATGGAGCATTACAACCTAGTCGGATATGGTGCTGCTGCTTGCGGTTTGCTGACTTATTGGCTGGTGGGATATATTCATTCTGATACAAATAAACATACAAAAGCATAAGGAGATAACATGATTGAGTACAAAAGACCCGATGGCAATTCTGTTAAAGGCTATTTAGCAGAGCCTTCTCAGCTGCAGGGCGCTCCTGGTGTAGTCGTTATACAAGAGTGGTGGGGCTTAGATGATGAGGTCAAATCCGTTGCCGATCGCCTAGCAAAAGCAGGCTATCGTGCATTGGTTCCAGATTTATATCGTGGCAAGCTTGCGCTTGAAGCAAAAGAGGCTGAGCACCTGATGGGCGATCTCAATTTCGGTGATGCTGCTGGGCAAGATATTCGTGGAGCAGTGCAATACCTTAAAGCTACTGGTAGCGCTAAAGTGGCAGTGACCGGATTTTGTATGGGCGGAGCGCTCACTGTGTTGTCAGCCTGCAATGTACCCGAGCTTGATGGCACAGTTGTTTGGTATGGCTACCCTCCGCTAGAGTATGTAGATGCTAAAGCAATAACAAAACCCATGATGGCTCACTGGGCTACTCATGATGATTTCTTTACAATTTCTGGGGTAGATCAATTAGAGGCAAAACTCAAGGATGCAAATGTCAGCCATGATTTTTATCGCTATGACGCTAAACATGCTTTTGCTAACCCTAAGTCTGATACTCGAGGCATGCCTCCTTTGCAGTACAACGCAGAGGCGGCTAAATTAGCCTGGGAGAGAACGTTGGATTTCCTCAAAAAGAATCTTGGCCATTGATTAACCTGCATTCACTGGATTAAATATGCTCTTTAACTGGATCTATAAACGTACCAATGCCCAGATTCTGATTATGCTGGTTAGCTTTTTTGTGGTTTTATTGGATCTTGCGCCTAGACTACTCCAGTCAATCCCAGCGCTCGCTCCCACGCAAGATAGTACTCGTCTGGGATTAAGCTTATTTGGTTCGATCATTACCTTAAGCGGATTGCTAATTGGTTTTCTTTTAAACTAAGCGCAAATGAATTTGCGCGAAGTGCAATCTCTAGTATCTCAAGAAGCAGGGCGCATTAATAACTTAGATCGCTTGCTTACTCGTTATGGGGATCCAGCTGTAGCGGTGATTCGCAAAGAACTTTTTGAGTATATGAATTCGATTGTGAATGATGAGTGGCCAAATTTGGAAAAGGCGCAAGGCAGTAGTAAAACTCATATGCTTTGGCGTGGAATTTCTCGAAAAATCATGTCGCTTGAGCCTATGAGTAATCGTCAAATTGCGATGTATACAGATATCATTAAAAAGTCAGAGGAGGTGGCAGAAAGCAGGGAGGCTCGTATTGAGCGTGCCAGCATCCACTTGCCAGGCTTATTCTGGATAGTAATCTCCATCTGCATTTTTTCTTTAGTCGCGATTAATACTCTCTTTTTGCCCTCAGATTCTTTTGCGTTCGGACTCAAGATTCTGCCAGTTACCTTAGGCGCTTTAATTTCTCTATTAGTAATTACGGATCAGCCTTTTAAAGGCCAAAGTGCAGTTAAACCAGACGCCTTTTATAAGATTATTGAGTCAATCAAGACGCGCACCGAATAAAATTCTGATATCTACTGATATAAAGATTGAATACACGATCACATGCATCTCTTTTCTGAAAATCTCACTGTTGAAGTTTCTGGTTATTACCGGAATATCGTTTTAGGGCATGGAGCCACACCCAAAGTCTTTACGATGGTCAATAGTGATGGTGACCAATACCTCTTCTTTATCGATGATTTACAGATGGAGAGAGCAGAGGAAGACCAATTTTTGGCATACATAGTTAAAGAGCATGATGCAGTTACCTATGCCAGAGGAACATTAGTTATCGTTGATAAGAGTCAGCAATTTATTGAATTTGCAGTAGTTGATAAAGATGATGAGCAAGCAATCGTTTGCTCAGCGGAATTGACTCGCGATATGGAAGATAAGCCGATTGGTTTATCGGAATTCGAGAAGACTTTAGTAAAACGAAGCTCAATCGTTTTTGGTCATCTCTATGACCCAGTCAAACTCTCTGATGAAAAGATTGAGGATTTTGAAGATCTTTGGGAAGAAATGAAGCCCAAGATTTTGCACAGAACCATGGGGCTCTGACCATTTAAGAATTCGAGCCTAGTCTACCGGTAAGATATTTTCTTGAAAGCCCCTCAAGACCAAAAGACCCAATCAGCGCTACGGTCAGAGCGATTGCGCTGCCAGGCGCGCTTTGTACTACGTTAATAAATAAAGTGGTAAACAAGCTCAAATTAATGATGATGGCAGCCCTTAAAGGCCAGAGCTTGGCACCCGTTTTGTGCCGTACTTGAATATGACCATAGGTGATTGCAGCATAGACCAATAAAAAGGCCAGACTGGCCATTTTGCCGACCACATCCAATGGGAAAGCGATAACCAGCGCGATGACAATGATGGAAGAAACGGATAGTGCGCGAGTTTGGGTTTTGAGAACCGTGGCACCCAGCATGGCAGAGATAGAGCGCTTGATGGCCATATCCGCGGCAATATTAGAAGCAGCAAATATCGTTGCGTTTAACGCTGCGGCACAGGCAAGTAATGCTGAAGTTCCTATGACAACAAGACCCAATTGGCCATCTATTATCCGAGCGGCATCAGCAAGGACGTGACCATTAAATTGAGCAAATTGAGTTGGAGTAAGAAGGAGTACTGATGCTGTGCCTACTAGGATGTAAGCAATGGTAACGAGGGCTAAGGCGGTGAACATTGCTAAAGGAAGTTCTCGCTGTGGTCTTTGCATGGCGTTTGAAGAATTTGTTACCACCCCAAAGCCTTGGTAGTTGATATACAAAATGCCGGTAGCAACGGCAATCCCGTTGATAGACCAGCTTGACATCTCAAAATGGCTAAAGTTAGCTGCATGAATACCACCAGCAGAAAATAGCAAAAGAGCAATCGTGACAAAGCCAATAGCCAGGGTTTCAGCTCGACCCACAATATCGGTGCCTAGGAGATTAATGCCCGCACACAAAATGACAATGACAGCCCCAATTATTTTGACATCGAACGAGGATAAATTGCCGCCAATCATCGTATTGGCATATTCAGAAAATCCTGCGGCGTAGAGTGCCGCTGCAATCAGGTAGGCAATGTATTGGAAAACATTTAAGCCGCCTGAAATCAAGCCATCTCCAAAACTCATCACCGTAAAGGTAGCGGCACCACCGCTACTTGGAAAAGTCGCGCCTAATTTGGCGTAGGAGTAGACCGAAAAGGAGGCCGCTATGGCGCCAAGTAAAAACGCTAAAGGAATATGGGTTCCAGCATGTGCGCTAGCAGTTCCCAGTAGCGAGAATAGTCCGGCACCCATCATGCCCCCAATTCCTAGGGCGGTGGCTGCAAACAGGCTAATGTGTTTGCTGCTATCGTCGGATTTCTTGAGGAGATTGGAGTTCACAAATCGCTGGTAATGGAGGGTTGTATTTACCTAATTAAACCCCATTTAGAGTCTGTACAGAGAGTTTGGTGCCCAGGAAGGGACTCGAACCCCCACAACCTTACGATTGCCAGCACCTGAAGCTGGTGCGTCTACCAATTTCGCCACCTGGGCATCCCTCCATTATAGAGGGGTAGGCGTTTTGGGGCTCTCCTAGGACTCATTTTGGCTTTTTCACCCCAAACTTGGTGGTTTGATACAGTAGCCTTATTCATAACAATAATAGATATCAGTAGATATAAATAAGGCAGAAATTGCCAAAGGAAATAAATGCGTAAAGCAAAAGACTTGATGCCTAGACAGGCGGATCGTTTGGGAGCGATTCAAGGGCACCGAGATGGGTTTGGATTTGTAATTCCCGATGATGGTGGCGAAGATATTTTTCTTTCTGAGCGAGAGATGTCTCGCGTCATGCATGGCGACCGAGTCAGCGTTAGAGTAATTGGCACTGATCGACGTGGTCGTCCAGAAGGGCAGATCGTTGAGGTAACTCAACACGTCAACAAAGTCGTCATTGGAAGACTTTTAAATGAAAACGGCGTTTTAATTGTTGCGCCGGAAGATAAGCGTATTGGTCACGATATCTTGATTCCGCCTAAAGGTCAGGGTCAGGCAAAACTTGGGCAAGTGGTTAGCGTTGAGATTATTGATTATCCAGATAGCTATCGCCAAGCAGTAGGTCGTGTTGTCGAGGTTCTCGGTGAAATCGACGATCCTGGCATGGAGATTGAGATTGCCGTGCGTAAGTACGGCGTTCCTCATGAGTTTTCCGCCGCAGCCATGAAAGAGGCTGCAGCCTTGCCAGATAGCGTTCGTCAGGAGGATCTTGAGGGGCGTGTTGATTTGCGCGATGTGCCATTGGTGACGATTGACGGGGCCGATGCTAGAGATTTTGATGATGCCGTTTATTGTGAGCCAGTAATGTACGGCAAGACAAAGGCTTGGCGACTGATTGTGGCGATTGCCGATGTCTCTCATTACGTCAAGCCAGGTCAACCGCTTGATGACGAAGGTTTATTGCGAGCCACCTCAGTATATTTTCCAAGACGCGTCATTCCGATGTTGCCTGAGAAGATTTCTAATGGATTGTGCTCCCTAAATCCAGGTGTAGATCGCCTGTGTATGGTGTGTGATTCGGTGGTCGATAACAACGGTGTTGTCTTGGCTTACCAGTTTTACCCAGCTGTTATGCACTCAGCACAGCGCTTTACGTATGACACTGTTTGGGAGATTCTCTCCAACAGCAGGGGTCCTGAGGCGGCGCGGTTTGCGCAATTTCGCCCGCTATTAACTAACCTATATTCATTATTCAAGATTCTCTTGGCTGCTCGTGAGAAGCGTGGTGCTATTGAGTTTGAGACTACTGAGACCCAAATCATCAGCAATGAGCTTGGCAAGATTCTTAGAATCGAGCCTCGTATTCGTAATGATGCGCACCGCTTAATTGAAGAGTGCATGTTGACGGCAAACGTTTGTGCAGCTGATTTCATTGAGAAGAATAAGCATCTGAGTCTCTACCGTGTGCACGGCGAGCCCTCTGAGGAGAAATTGATGACCTTGCGTCAGGTCCTCAGAACATCGGGCTTGTCATTGGGTGGTGGAGAGAAACCTAAGCCAAAAGATTTTGCGAAGTTGATGCGGGAGATTAAAGATCGTCCTGACGCAAACATGTTGCAATCCGTTGTATTGAGATCCATGCAGCAGGCGATGTATCAGCCAGACAATGAAGGTCACTTTGGATTGGCATACCCAGCGTATTCTCATTTCACGAGCCCGATTCGTCGCTATCCAGATTTATTGACTCATCGTGTTATTAAGTCCATCCTACAGAAGAAGCCTTATGTTCCAGTCTTGCCACCCAAGGTGCCGCTGAACTTAACCTTGCCCCGCAAAGGCAAGGGCAGGGAAAATGCAGTAAACGCTAAAAAATCTCAAAGCGATGCTAAAACAGGTCTAGCAAAAGGCACAAAAGTTCCAAAGGGCGCAAATGCCGCTCTACCGATTTGGGGTCAGTTAGGAGTTCACTGCTCATCTAATGAGCGTCGTGCTGATGAGGCCTCTCGAGATGTGGAGGCATGGCTCAAGTGTTACTACATGCGTGATCATTTAGGCCAAGAGTATGCTGGCACGGTTACTAGTGTTGCTAACTTCGGTTTGTTTGTTCAGCTAGAGAATCTTTTTGTCGAAGGCATGGTACATGTCACCGAATTAGGTGGTGATTATTTCCAATACGATGAGGCGCGCCAAGAACTGCGTGGTGAACGCACTGGCATTCGTTATCGTTTAGGTGACCGTGTGCATGTCTTGGTAAGTCGAGTTGACCTTGATGCTCGTAAGATTGAATTTAGCTTGGTAAAAGCATCTAGCGCTGATTCAGGTGGGGCATCTGGTCGACGCCATATGATGCTGGCTACAGATACTGGTAGACCAAGCAAAAAAGCCGCCTCTACGAAGAGCAGGCCATCTCATAAAACGCCGCAAAAGTCGGGTGGCGTCAATGTCAACGCTGCTAAATCTGCAGGCACATTAAGTGCGACACAATCAAAAAGTAAGGCTAGCCGTAAGAATACTAAGGGCGGTAAGCCCAGTAGGTCCGCGGGTAAAGCTGCTGGATCCAAGCCGCCAGTTCGCAATACCAGAGCTAGACGTAAATAGGGTAATTAAAAGACAAAGCGAATATGAAACAAATATTAGTGGGATTTCATGCGGTTCAAGCGCGTTTGCGCGTTGATCCCGATAGTTTGAAGTCAGTGTATTTTGATTCCGGTCGTCGTGATCGACGCATGGGAGATTTTTTAAAGCAGGCCGAAGAAATCTTGGGTGAGCGTTTACATGCAGCAGATGCTGAGCGTCTTCACAAGTTGACTGGACATGATCGTCATCAGGGAGTTGTTGCTCTGGCTGAAAAAATGACCATGGCCCGAACAATTACTGAGGTCGTTGAAGATGTCGAAGAGGCGAAAGAAAAACCTTTATTTCTTGTATTGGATGGCATAACCGATCCACATAACTTTGGTGCTTGTCTCCGAGTTGCAGATGGTGCTGGCGTAAATGCAGTCATTGTTCCTAAAGATCGTTCTGCCTCAATTAATGCCACAGTGAGTAAGGTCTCTAGTGGCGCATCTGAAGTAATGCCGGTAATTACCGTGACCAATCTTGTTCGTAGCATGAAGGAGATGCAAGAGGCGGGCGTATGGTTAATCGGCACTGATGATGAAGCTGAAAAATCCATTTATGACATTGACCTTACTGGATCAACTGCTATTGTCATGGGCGCCGAAGGCGAGGGCATGCGTCGCCTTACACGCGAGACTTGTGATGAGTTGGTGCGCATCCCAATGCAAGGGGTAGTATCGAGTTTGAATGTATCGGTAGCAAGTGGCGTATGCTTGTATGAGGCGCTTCGTCAGCGCCAAGCTAAAGCAAAAAAGTAAAGCAGCTAAGTAAAGCGGTTAAGCAATTAAGTTATTAACACTAAGGGGGCTTTATGAAATGCAATATTGGTCACACTGATCGAGTTCTTCGTATGACCGTTGGCGTAACGCTAATGGGTTTAGCAGGCTTTGGTATTACTGGACCTTGGGCTTGGATTGGTATCCTGCCCTTATTAACCGGAATGCTGGGTTACTGTGGCGCTTATAGCTTGTTAGGAATCAATACCGCCAAGAAGTAAGGCGCCAGCAAATTAGTTTGCTAGTAAGGCCTCTAGTTTTTCGGTATCCACACAGAAATTACGAATACCCTCAGCCAATTTCTCGGTTGCCATTGCGTCATTATTCAATTGCAATCGGAAACTCGATTCATCTAGCTTCAGTGGCGTAATATTTTCAGCGCTTAAGGCGCTCTGGGCATTGCTAGCATCCAATTTCTTGGTAATTGCGCCAGTATTGCCACTGAGCTCAGCCAATAGTTCTGGACTAATGGTTAAAAGATCGCAGCCCGCCAACTCCAGAATCTGACTGGTATTGCGGAAGCTCGCGCCCATAATCTCTGTCGAAATACCAAAGTGCTTGTAGTAGTGAAAGATCCGCTTAACGGAGGTAACGCCTGGGTCATTGGCTCCGCCGTTGTTGGCATCACTCCAGTTGCTACCCAATTTTGCTTTATACCAATCAGTGATACGGCCAACGAAAGGGGAGATGAGTTTCGCATTAGCAGCCCCACATGCAGCAGCTTGCACTAGAGAAAAAAGCAGGGTCATATTGCAATGAATGCCTGATGCTTCTAGTTCTTTTGCGGCAGCAATGCCTTCCCATGTGCCAGCGAGCTTAATCAAGATACGTTTGCGATCAATACCATGAGATTCATAAAGGCTAATGAGATGTTTTGCCTTAGCAACAGTAGCCTTAGTGTCAAAAGATAGTCGTGCATCCACTTCAGTGGATACGCGTCCAGGAACGATCTTAAGAATCTCCAAACCAAAGGCAACCAAGATGTAATCGACTAAATCGGTTGCACTTAATCCAGGATGTGCCGCCTTTACCGATTGAACTAAAGATTGATAGTTGCTTTGTTGGGCTGCCTTGAGGATGAGGGAGGGGTTAGTTGTCGCGTCCTGCGGCTGAAATACCTGCATGCGTTCAAAGTCCCCAGTGTCAGCCACTACGGCGGTGAATTTTTTCAGTTGCTCTAGTTGGCTTAAGGCTGCAGTGCTGTTCATATGGGATTCTAAAGGGTCAATATCTTGAATATCATATGATAGATGTATTAAATACGATATTCCAGTAAATGGCGGATATATGAATCAGGATCAACTCAAGCAAATGGTGGGCGAAGCTGCCCGTGATGAAGTGCTCAAGCTCCCCGCGGGTCAAATATTAGGGGTAGGTACAGGCTCTACAGCTAATTGCTTTATCGATGCCTTAGCGCCACATAAAGAGCATTTTGCTGGCACCGTATCTAGTTCAAACGCAACCACTGAGCGTTTGCTTAAACATGGATTTAAGGTGCTTGACCCAAATGATGTTCAGGGTCTACCTGCCTATGTTGATGGCGCGGATGAAATTGATCCTAATGGCAACATGATCAAAGGTGGTGGCGGAGCCCTTACTCGTGAAAAAATTATTGCTTCAATGGCAAAGCAATTTATTTGTATCTGTGACTCATCAAAGCAAGTGCCAGTGCTGGGCAACTTCGCATTACCGGTAGAGATTATTCCTCTGGCAAAAGGCGCGGTCACTCGTGAATTAGAAAAGTTGGGCGGTAAGGTTAGTTTGCGTTTATCAAAGACGGCGCGCGCTGATTTAGCTCAAACACCAAGCGAGCCCTTTATTACGGATAACGGTGGTTGGATATTGGATGTAGCTGGTTTGCAGATTGCTAATCCAGCTCATATGGAATCGCAAATTAATCAAATTGCAGGCGTGATTACTGTTGGTCTATTTGCCAAAGAAAAAGCCAATGTGCTTTTAGTCAGCAACGCCACTGGCGTTAATCGAATTACTTACTAAGTTTCACGTCAATAGACATTAAAAAACCCGACGGGGTTTCCCCATCGGGTTATTTGCCATGATATGCATGGCGCAGGCTCTCGGAAGGTAATTAGTTCCTTAGCCTATAAGCGCATAGATGCGCTTATTTTTAATGGCTTTCGCCAATGTAGCAGGGCACAACAACTGCCTTGCTACGGTTCCATCCTATGCCCGAGTAAATCCCAAGTCAACACTAAAAATCGGATTTTGAATAAATAAATTAAAAAAATGATTGCTGTGGCGCAGCAGCATGAGTGCCGCTTACTCCGCTGGAGGGACGTAGCCTTGAGCTGTATCAGCACCGCCTTCAAAAAAGTGCTTTTCTACTTGCTTTAATAGGTATTGGCGAGCGCGAGGGTCAGCCATATTGAGGCGATTCTCGTTAATCAACATCGTTTGTTGTTTTAACCATCCAGCCCAAGCTTCTTTCGATACTTGATTCCAAATTTTCTTACCCAGCTCACCAGGAAGCGGAGCAAAATCCAAGCCCTCGGCTTCTTTGTTGAGTTTGATGCATTGAACCATCCGTGCCATCTGTAATACCTTTCTTAATTGCTCAATTTCTTTTATAAGTCTTTAGTTAAAACCATGGACTTGCGGTCCCAGTTGTAAATTTGTTTTCTCTCTTCAGGCAAGTCATCTACCGTTGCCCGTTTAAAGCCACGTTTCAAGAACCAATGCTCGGTTCTGGTGGTCAAAACAAATAATTTTTTAATACCTTCTTGCTTGGCACGCATTTCAATTCGCTTAAGTAGGCGTTCGCCATCACCAGAGCCTTGAACGTCCGGATCGACAGCTAGGCAGGCGAGTTCACCAACACCATTTGGGAAGGGGAAGAGTGCTGCGCAACCGAATAGCACGCGGTCATGCTCAATGACTGAGAAGCGCTGAATATCGCGCTCAATCACATCTTGACCACGAGCTGCCAAAATACCCTCTTCTTCGAGAGGCATAGTGAGCTGCAAGATACCACCCACATCATCCTGATTGGCTTCGCGTAAGTTTTCAATATCAGATGAGGCTAGCATCATGCCAATACCATCGTGCGTGAAAAGTTCCTCAAGTAGCGCGCCATCTTGATTGCAAGGCAAAAAGTGCACACGGCTAACGCCTGCCCTAATTGCTCTGCCGGCAATATTGAGCATGCCCTTCATTCCGGGATCTAAATCTTTGTGTTGCATCACGAACTCTTGCATTTGCGGCATAGAGAGCTCGGTAATGAAATCACCCTCGTCATCTTTAAGACCTTCATAAGGGCTTAAGAAGATGAGTTTGTCGGCCTTAAGGGCTGCAGCAGTAGAAGCGGCAACGTCTTCATAAGCCAAGTTAAATGCTTGGCCTGTAGGCGAGAAGCCTAGAGGGGAGAGCAACACGATCTTATTGCTATCTAATGAAAGCTTGATCGAGGTGGAGTCAACCTTACGTACTAAACCTGTGTGAACGTAATCAACGCCATCAACCACGCCCACTGGCATGGCGGTGATGAAGTTTCCAGAAATCACAGAGATACGTGAGCCAGCCATTGGTGTATTTGGTAGGCCACGACTAAATGCCGCTTCAATATCAAGACGCAATTCACCAGCGGCTTCTTTAACGCACTCGAGGGCGGCAGCATCAGTAATCCGATAGCTATGCATTGCGCTTTTGCCAAATTTACTCTTAATCTTGCGTAACTTGAGTTGCTCTTCAATTTGTGGACGAATGCCATGCACCAAGACGATCCGCATACCCATGGCATGCAACATCGCAATATCCTCAATCAGGTTCTCAAGACCCGCTTCTTGGACAAGCTCACCGGCAAAAGCAATCACAAAGGTTTTTTCGCGGAAGCTATGAATGTAGGGCGCAACATCGCGCAACCACCCTACGAAGGGGAAGTTGGAGGTAGATTCTTCGGCGTTGGAGGCCTGGTTTGGTGCATTTGTCGGCATAGTGAGAAAATTATAGGGTGCAAGAGCCCATAAACCAACAAAAACCCAAGCCAATTCCAAACCCTGTGCCTGCTTCCAACACTGGGCGAAGGCTCGAGATCCGCTTTCCAGAAGAATTACCAGTCTCTGGTCAGCGCCAGCTGATCAAAGATGCCTTACAAAGCCATCAGGTGGTCATTGTTTGTGGTGAGACAGGTTCAGGCAAAACAACGCAGTTACCCAAGATTTGTTTAGATCTGGGTCGAGGCACAATCAATGGCGGCAAATTGATTGGCCATACACAGCCTCGCAGAATCGCTGCAACTGCTACGGCCAAGCGTATTGCCCAAGAGCTAGGGTCTCCTATAGGGCAGGATGTTGGTTATCAAGTGCGCTTTGCTGATAAGACTAGCCATACCGCCTCTATCAAGTTGATGACAGACGGCATCTTATTGGCCGAGACTCAGCGAGATCCCCAATTGCGAGCTTATGACACCCTCATCATTGATGAGGCACATGAACGTAGTCTGAATATTGATTTCTTATTGGGTTATCTCAGGCAGCTGCTACCTAAAAGACCAGACCTCAAGCTCATAATTACATCAGCCACGATTGATGCGCAGCGCTTTGCTGAACACTTTGCTATGAACGGTAAGGTTGCTCCTGTAATTGAAGTGAGTGGCAGGCTATTTCCAGTGGAGCAGCGCTATTCACCACTAGAGCCCGATGTTAAGTCAGATACCAAGCCAGATAACAAAAAGGAATCCAAGGCCGCCAAGGAAATTCCGGAGGCGGTAGCGGAAGAGATTGCGAAATTATGGCGAGAAGGCGCTGCGGGCGCGGGCGATGTCCTTGTCTTTCTGCCCGGTGAGCGCGAGATTCGGGATTGTGCTGAGGCGCTACGTAAAGATCATGTATTGCAACAACGCTTTCATCCTGAAGTTTTGAGTTTATTTGCGCGGCAATCGGTTGCAGAGCAAGAAAGAGTATTTTTGCCTGGTAATGGTCGTCGAATCATTTTGACAACCAACGTTGCCGAGACTTCCTTAACTGTACCCAATATTCGCTATGTAATTGATAGTGGATTAGCCAGAGTTAAGCGTTATTCCTATCGCAATAAAGTAGAGCAACTGCAAATTGAGCCTATCTCACAAGCCGCCGCCAATCAGCGCGCAGGTCGTTGTGGACGCGTATCTGATGGTATTTGTGTGCGACTCTATGGTGAGCAGGATTTTTTGAATCGACCAAAATTTACCGATCCTGAAATTCTACGCAGCTCATTAGCGGCAGTTTTATTGCGCATGAGCGCTTTGCGCTTACCAAAGATCGCGCATTTTCCATTTATAGATAAACCTTTGGGAAGGGCGATTGCAGATGGTGTGCAACTGTTGGATGAGTTAGGTGCTATTGAAATTGATGAGGTGCAAGCGAGCGATAACAGAGACGGCAAGGAGCTGCAAAACAACTTCAAGCTTACGCAGATTGGCAAACAGTTGGCGGACTTACCTCTAGACCCGCGTATTGGCCGAATGCTATTAGCGGCTAAAGAACAGAATGCCTTAAAGGAAGTGACAATTATTGCTTCAGCCTTGGCTACCCAAGATCCACGAGAGCGGCCTATGGATCAGGCTGGCGCTGCTGACCAAGCACATTTGCAGTTCGCCGATGAGCGTTCTGAGTTCTTAAGTTTCGTAAAGCTGTGGAATTGGTATCAAGATGCCTTGCAACATAAGCACAGCAATCGACAGCTCGAGAACCTCTGTCGAAGTAAATTTCTATCTCCACGTCGTATGCGTGAATGGCGCGACGTGCATGGCCAATTACATACCATGCTAGGCGAGAAGGGTTGGAAAGAAAATGGCCTTGCTGCCACCTATGAGCAAGTCCATTTATCTCTACTAACTGGCTTGCTCGGTTTTGTTGCAAAAAAAGAAGAAGATGAAAAATCTCAAGACCGCAATAGTAAGTCAGGTGGTTATGTTGGTGCTCGCGGTATACGTCCATTTATTTGGCCGGGCTCAACTATTGGTAAAAAGGCGGGCGCATGGATTTTGGCGGGCGAGTTGCAAGAAACTAGCCGCATGTATGCACGCACCATTGCCAAAATTGAGCCGCAGTGGGTTGAGAAGGTTGCTGGCCATCGATTAATTAAATCCTTAAGTGATCCTTTTTGGGATAACCGCCAAGGTGAAGTGTTGGCATTTGAGCGTGGCACTTTGTATGGATTGCCGATTTATCACGGGCGCCGTGTACGGTACGAGCCGCATGATCCGCAAGAAGCTCGTGAATTGTTTATTCGCCATGCTTTAGTGGAAGAAGAGTTATTTGGACGCATGGATACCCCCGCACTTAAACGTGAGACAGAAGCGGATGCCAAGCGTAAGTATTCGAATGTGTTTGGATTCTTCTGGCATAACCATCGACTGGTTAAAGAGATCGAAGCTTTAGAGCATCGCTCACGTCGTCCTGATGTCTTGGTGGATGATGATCTGCTATTTGCTTTCTATGACTCTCGCATACCAAAAGATATTTGTAATCGAGAGAGTCTTAAAAGTTATCTCAATAAATACCCTGAACTAGATGCCCAGTTACGCCTAGAAAAAGCTGACCTGATGCGCCACGAAGCTGCTGGTATCACAGTTGATCGATACCCTAAGTCCATGAAAGTAGGGGGCGCGCAACTTGCCTTAACTTACCACTTTGAACCAGGCAGCCCTAAAGACGGAGTTACTCTAGTGGTGCCTTTGGCTCAGCTCAACCAAATTGATGGGCGTCGCTGTGACTGGTTAGTGCCAGGGATGTGTGAAGAGAAGATTCTGTTATTGCTAAAGACCCTGCCTCAAAAAATACGACGTCACTGTGTTCCTCTTCCTGATTACGCCAAGTCTTATCTTGAGCGCAAGATTGATAGCAATCAATTTGGCATGGGTGATTTTTTAGATAGCCTGATTGATGATATCCGCCAAGAGCGTGGCCTGGAAATCAAGAGAACAGATTTTCGACCTGAGGCATTGCCATTACATTGCTCTATGAACTTCCGCTTGATTGATGAGCATGGTCGCCAATTAGAGCTTGAGCGAAACCTATCGCGTCTGCGATCAGAATATGGACAAACAGCGCGCGAGGCATTCCAAGCAGTAACGCAAGAGGCAGTTCAAGCGGAGCTAGGGATTGATTTAGCTAGAGATCAAACTAAGCCAGTTGGCTCGAATGACAAAGCTCAAGAACAAGTTCGCAAGGTAGAGCAGGGCGGCTATCGTAGTTGGGATTTTGGCGAGCTACCAGAAACTCTGGAGATCGCTAAAGGTAATAAGACCTTATTTGGTTACCCTGCGCTGATCGATCGAGGCGATTACTGCGATCTCGAGGTGTTCGATGATTTATTGGAGGCCCGCAAACAGCATATCCAAGGTCTGCGACGCCTGTTTGCTTTAAACAATAAAGACACGCTTAAGGCATTGCAAAAGCAATTACCTGGTGTTCGCGAGATTGGTTTACTCTTTATTAATGTTGGATCGGTAGAAAATTTGCTTGAGCAGATTTTGAATCTTTCCGTAGAGAGGGCCTTTATGGCGGAACCGCTTCCTAATACTGCAGAGTTATTTACGCAGCGACTGCAAGAGGGTAAGCCCAGATTGGCTTTAATAGCTCAAGAGATTGCGCGTCATACTTTAGCTGCATTGCAGGCTTATGCGGATCTGCAAAAAAAGATGGCTCAAGCAAAAGCAGCCTCGACAGCTGCATACGCAGATATTCAGTCGCAGTTGCAGGGTTTAATTTTCCCGAAGTTTGTTGCTGATATTCCCTATGTGCAGTTGGTGCATCTGCCGCGCTACTTAAAAGCAATTGCTTTGCGAATCGACAAGATGCGTTCAAACCCAGCTCGAGATGCGCAGTGCCAAAAAGATTGGGAGTCATTGGCAAGGCCATGGCAAAAGCTCTTACAGGGTGGCAAGGCGGCTGCTTCCTATGCAATGGCGGGTGACCAAGCCCTCATGGATTTCCGTTGGCAATTAGAGGAGTTAAGAGTGGCTCTATATGCTCAAGAGCTAAAAACTCCGACGCCAATGTCCTTGAAGCGCTTAGAAAAAGTTTTGGCCAGCTTGCGCTAGGTCAAATTCGAGCTTCTAGAAGGGTTTTTAGGTATTCTGCATTGCTTACAATGTAGCTATGCATATATTTATCAAGATTAGAACTTTTAGCAGCATTGCCTTATCCCTTGGTTTTGTTCTCGCTTCCCATCAATTTACTGCTCACGCGCAATCCAATGCGGCTAGTAATGTATCGGCTCAACCCAAGATAGCGGTCATTCTGAATTCTGGCGCTGCTTCTGTCAGTTTGATCGATATGCAAACCCGTGAAGTGATTAAGACAATGCCGGTTGGCAAAGAACCGCATCACTTGATGATGACGCCAGACCAAAAGACTTTATTAATTGCTAATGCAGCTGGTAACGATGTGGTTTTGATGAATCCAGTCAGCGGTGAAATTACTGGACGCGTACCAAATATTATTGACCCATACCAAATTGGATATTCTCCAAATCACAAATGGTTTGTAGTGAATGGTAATCGCTTGGATCGCGTAGATATTTACGCTGCAAATGGGGCAGACCTTAAATTAGCAAAGACAGTTAAATTGGCAAAAACACCAAGTCATATTGCCTTTACTTCAGATAGCAAGATTGCTTTTATTACTCTGCAAGACTCCAGCGAACTTGCCGCAATCGATCTTGAAACACAAAATGTGCTTTGGGTAATGCCAACAGGCAAGGTTCCGGCCGGATTGTGGATGACGCCAGGAGATCAGTATCTATTGGTAGGTATCACTGGTGAAGACAATGTGCAGGTCATTGATTGGAGAAACCGCAAGGAAGTAAAGCGAATTTTTACGGGTAAAGGCGCACATAATTTCCGCCCGCTGGGTGATAAGAAGCATGTTTTCGTGAGCAATCGTATTGCTTCTACTATCAGCTTGATTAATATGCAAACCTTGGAAAAGGTTGGCGATATTACCGGTCTACCATCTGGTCCAGATGATATGGAAATTACTCCTGATGGAAAGACGATGTGGGTGACCTTTCGTTTTGCGAAGAAGGTTGGGGTAATTGATATTCCCTCAATGAAACTAGTTGGGGTGATTCCTGTGGGCAAATCTCCGCATGGTGTCTTCTTTTACCCTCGGGCTTCGTGGGAGTAAATACAGTTAGTGATGAAGAGTAATACCCTTATATATTTCACAGCCGCGCTGATGCTCGGCTGTTTTTCATTGGGCACTTATGCTCAGGCGCAGACAGCAGCATGCAATAAAACGGCATATCTCAGTTTTGATACTGGCAATATGTCAGTTGCTGAAAAAGTGGCTGAGATATTGAAGCGACAGAACGTTAAGGCCACTTTTTTTCTTGCCAATGAAAAAACCTTTCGGGGTGACTTCGCTCTAGATGATTCATGGAAGCCTTATTGGCAGGAACTTGCTAAAGAGGGACATCACTTTGGTAGTCACACTTATGACCATACTTATTTTGTAAAAGATGGCCCAAAGGGCGAAGTTTTTGAAAAACCCCAATTTGGCCCCAAGGCAGGGATGACCGTTATGTATAACGAGGCGGCCATGTGTAAAGAAATCCGTCGCGTAGATCAGCGCTTTCAAGAATTAACAAATCAACACCTACAAAAAATCTGGCGTGCCCCTGGAGGCAAGACATCGCCTACCCTAATTCGGATGGGGGATATGTGCGGATATCAACACATTGGCTGGGCACCAGCAGGCTTTTTGGGTGACGAACTCAACTCTGATAAATATCCTAACCAGATACTTTTAGAGAAAGCCAGCAAGGGTATTCAAAATGGTGATATCACTATGGCTCATTTGGGTATCTGGTCCAGAAGGGATCCCTGGGCTCCCGCAGTGTTGGAGCAGTTGATTATCAATTTGAAGCAACGAGGCTTTTGTTTTGGGCTCTTACCCAAAAATTCGGAGAATCAGTCAAAATAAAGCATGGCTTGGACTGATATTACCTCTGCGATTTCAGGTGCTTATGGCAGCATTCAGGAATGGCTATTTACCAATCTTGTTGGCCCACTTCTTTATCAATTCGATTTGATGTCATGGGCTGAAGATGCCTTTGATGGCCTCGATTGGTTTCTGTTTGGCTGTATTCAAATCCTTCTGATTTTGCTAGTGCTTCGTACATGGGAGCGAGTGCAACCAGCGGAAGCGCAGGAGCGGTTTGCATCATCTTCTAAAGCTGATGTGTTTTATACGCTCTTTCATCGCTTGGGTATCTTTCACGGCTTGATGTTTATCGCCTTATCCGAATTCTTTTTTGAAATTGATTCGATATTGCATGATTTCCGTTTTGATCGTCTTAATGTCGAAAATTGGTGGCCTAGCATTACTTCAATACCGGTAGTGAGTTTTCTAATTTATTTAGTTCTATTAGATTTGGTCGATTACCTCTATCATCGCGCCTCACACGCTTTTAATTGGTGGTGGCAATTGCATGCTTTGCACCATAGCCAAACAGTCATGACCGCCTGGTCAGATAATCGCAACCATCTCTTAGACGACATCATGCGTGCAATAGTAATGGCATTTTTTGCATTGTTGTTTGGTGTTTCACCTGGACAGTTTGTAGCCTTGGTAGCAATCAGTCAATTTATTCAAAGCTGGCAGCATGCCAATATCAGAAGCGATTTAGGTATTGCTCGCTATTTGCTGATATCCCCTATGTATCACCGCATGCACCACGCAGTTGGATACGGCCATGAGGCACAGGGCAAACCTGGCGTATTGGGTGGCTGTAATTTTGGAGTATTGTTCCCTTGGTGGGATATGGTCTTTAGGACTGCTATTTTCCCGAAAGCAATTTACCCAACAGGCGTGCGAAACTTAAGCGTCTCGCAAAATATTATTACGCAGCAATGGCAGGGATTAGTGCACGCAGCGCGTGAGTTGTTTGCTAAGTAGCAAACATAGGCAAATGCCTCAGTGAGTTAGGAGTTTTATGGTCGGCATTCAACAAGTATTTAAATCATTTGGACTTGCATTGGTGGGCACGATGCATCCGCGAATGTTATGGCTAAGTTTGCGTCCATTTTTGATTGTGTCGGTACTCTGGGGATGTCTGATTTGGCTAACCTGGACTCCCGCGCTAGAAGCCCTCAGTATTTTTCTTACCAATTCTATCTTTACTAGTTGGATACAAGATGGTCTCGTATGGGCTGGCTTTGATAATGCAAGAGCATGGATTGCTCCATTGTTCTTCGTGATGCTCATCATTCCACTGATCACAATTAGCTTGCTAGTGTTGATTGCTTTTTCTACTGTTCCATCTATTGTGAATATTGTCGCAAGACAAGCGCAGTACCATGGCTTGGAGCGAAGGCAGGGTGGAGGCTTTTTTGGTAGTTTGGCCTACACACTTTGGTCTGCATTAATCTGTTTAGCCCTTGTTCTGTTGACCTTACCGGTGTGGTGGGTGCCGCCCCTCGTGGCAATTCTGCCACCATTGCTTTGGGGTTGGTTAACTATGCGCTTAATGTCATATGACGTCTTAGCAAAACACGCAAGCGCAGAAGAGCGTGATCTGCTAATTGAGAAATACCGTTGGCCGTTATTAGTTATGGGTATCGCTTCAGGGATGCTGGGGGCTGTCCCCACATTCTTTTGGGCAACTTCTGCATTAGCGCTGGTGCTTTTTCCAATCGTCAGTTTTGTTGCTCTGTGGATTTACTCTTTAATATTTGTTTTTGCTGCTTTATGGTTTAGCCATTTCTTATTAGATGCTTTAAAAACACTTAGACAAGAAGAATTGGATAAGGCGCTAACAGTGCCTACACGTGTAATAGAAACGGAGCTGCCTTACCATGGCTGATGCGATAAAAAAAGTAGAGATCGAGGTGTCTGCTAGCGAAGCTAAAGCTGCGAGACGCTTTGGTTTAATCGTGATTGGTGACGAGATATTATCCGGGCGTCGTCAAGATAAGCATATGAGTAAGTTGATTGAATTGCTTACAGAGCGTGGATTGAGTTTGAGTTGGGCAAGGTATGTAGCAGATGATCCTGAGCAAATAACTGCGACACTCAAAGATAGTTTTGCTAGCGGTGATGTGGTGTTTAGTACAGGCGGTATCGGCGCAACGCCAGATGATCACACGCGACAATGCGCTGCCCTAGCGCTAGGAACTAAAACAGAATTACATCCAACTGCGCGTGAGTTGATTGCGGACCGTATTCAATCAATGGCAGAGGGAGATCCCATCAAAGCGGATCTCAATACCCCTGAAAATCAACATCGCTTCAAGATGGGTGAGTTCCCAATTGGTAGTGAGATTATTCCCAACCCTTACAACCAAATTCCGGGATTTAGGATTAAAGAGCATCACTTTCTTCCTGGGTTTCCAGTGATGGCTGCGCCAATGATGGCGTGGTGCCTGGATACCCACTACAAAGATTTGTTTCATCAAGAGAATTGGGCTGAGCAGAGCTTTATCGTGCCCAAGGGGATTGAGTCGACTTTGACGCCCCTTATGGAGCGTATTGAGGCGAGTTTCCCTGGCGTGAAGGTCTTCAGTCTTCCTTCGGTCGGCGATGCCAGCAAGGGTGGCGTGTACGCCCAGAGGCACATTGAATTAGGCATTAAAGGTAATGCCAATTTGCTAGAAAGCGCTTGGATTGCCCTGCGGACAGGAACCCAAGAGCTGGGTTATGAGGTCCACGACATAGCCTAGGCTATTTATGCCCTATAAAGGTGCAAATTAGCTATTTTTACAGGTTAATGTGGGTATTCGAGCACTTAAATAGTGCAATAATGAGGATTCCCCGTTGTTTGCTTCAGTAAATTACATACATCCGCAAGGCATGTTGCATGCCTGGAATAAACAAGGGTGTATGCCTTAGTTTTGAATTCCAAGTTTAGTTAATAGAGGAGAGTTGCATGACGAAAACCGTCGCTGATGTGATGAAGTTAGTTAAAGAGAAAGAATGTACTTTCGTTGATTTCCGCTTTGTTGATACAAAGGGTAAAGAACAACACACAACAGTACCTATTTCTGCTTTTGACGAAGACAAATTTGAGAGCGGTCATGCATTTGACGGTTCATCTATCGCTGGTTGGAAGGGTATTGAAGCTTCCGACATGTTGTTAATGCCAGATCCGACAGCTGCTTACATTGATCCATTCTATGAAGAGCCAACTTTGGTTCTCACTTGTGACGTGATCGAGCCATCTGATGGTAAAGGTTACGATCGTGATCCACGTTCAATCGCGAAACGCGCTGAAGCATATTTGAAGAGTTCAGGTTTAGGCGATGCTGCTTACTTTGGTCCAGAGCCAGAGTTCTTTATTTTTGATGGCGTTCGTTGGGGTGCTGACATGCAGGGTTGCTTCGTGAAGATTGATTCCGAAGAGGCTCCTTGGTCATCTGGTGCTGAAATCGAAGGCGGCAATACCGGTCACCGTCCAGGTAAAAAAGGCGGCTACTTCCCAGTTGCTCCTGTAGATACATTCCAGGATATGCGTTCTGAAATGTGTTTGATTCTTGAATCTTTAGGTATTCCAGTTGAAGTGCATCACCATGAAGTTGCTGGCCAAGGTCAGAACGAATTGGGTACTAAGTTCAGCACATTGGTTCAGCGTGCTGACTGGACTATCTGGCAAAAGTATGTGATTCAGAACGTTGCTCACGCTTATGGCAAGACAGCAACATTCATGCCTAAGCCAGTAGTTGGTGATAACGGTTCTGGTATGCACGTTCACCAATCTGTTTGGAAGAATGGTGAGAACTTGTTTGCTGGTAATGGTTATGCTGGTTTGTCAGAGTTTGCTCTCTACTACATCGGCGGTATCATCAAGCACGCTCGCGCATTGAATGCGATTACTAACCCAGGTACAAACTCATACAAGCGTTTGGTTCCAGGTTTTGAAGCTCCAGTTAAATTGGCTTACTCTGCACGTAACCGTTCTGCTTCTATTCGTATTCCACACGTTTCAAATCCTAAGGGTCGTCGTATTGAGACTCGCTTCCCAGATCCATTGGCTAACCCATACTTGGCATTCTCTGCCTTGTTGATGGCTGGTTTGGATGGCGTACAGAACAAGATTCACCCAGGCGAAGCTGCGGATAAGAACTTGTATGACTTGCCACCAGAAGAAGATGCAAAGATCCCAACCGTTTGCCACAGCTTGGATCAAGCTTTGGAAGCCTTGGACAAAGATCGTGAGTTCTTGACTCGTGGCGGTGTATTTACAAATTCAATGCTCGACGCATACATCGCGTTGAAGAATGAGGATGTCACACGTTTCCGTATGACTACTCATCCAGTTGAATTTGATATGTACTACTCCCTGTAAGCGAAGGAGAGAACTTGAGCGCAGGTTTGTTGCGCAATTCGTTCAAGGGAGCAGCTTCGGCTGCTCCTTTTTTTCCGACATTGCTCGATCAGATGCCCAATGCCATCGTGGTATTTGAGGCTGAGAACCAACAATTGGTTTATGTGAACCCCGCTGCGGAATCCGCGCTGGATCTGTCACGTAAGTCGCTTGAGGGTCAATCTGTGCATGATTTATTTGGCGATAACCAAGCTCTTAACAGCATGATCAATGACATTAAGCAAGGTCATGTGATGGCTCAGCGCCAAGAGATGGTATTGCATTCATTACCAGGCAGCATTCATCAGGACTCTATTCCTGCGCATGTAGTAATTGCGGCATTGGAAGATCCCGCATTGATCATGATGGAGTGGTTTCCGATTGATCAGCAGCTCCGAAGCGAACGCGATGAACGCGTGACGCAGCAAGTAGAGGCAAATAAGCAATTGATGCGCAATCTGGCGCATGAGATTAAAAATCCATTAGGCGGTATTCGTGGAGCAGCTCAACTCTTGGAATTTGAGTTACCAGAGAAAGGCTTGCGTGAATACACTCAAGTCATTATTAAAGAGTCTGATCGGCTTCAGACCTTAGTTGATCGGTTATTAGCCCCACATCGCAAAGCGCATGTAGTTGAGTCGTTTAATGTGCATGAGGCATTAGAGCGTGTACGTAGCCTGGTGTTAGCTGAGTTTCCTAAAGGTTTACGAATTGTTCGTAACTATGACACCAGCTTGCCTGAGGTGATGGGTGACCGTGAGCAGTTAATTCAGGCCGTTCTGAATATTGTGCATAACGCAGCTCAAGCTCTATCCGAAGAGATTAGTCAGGGTACTGCGCAAATAGAATTAAAAACCCGAGTTGCTCGTTCAGTTACGATCGCAAAGCAACGTTATAAGTTAGCGATGGACTTGCATGTCATCGATAACGGGCCCGGTATTCCAAAAGAAATTATTGATCGTATCTTCTTCCCCTTAGTTTCAGGACGTGAAGGGGGTAGCGGCTTAGGTCTTACTTTGGCGCAAACATTTGTTCAGCAACATCAAGGCTATATCGCCTGCGATAGTCGTCCTGGACGAACCGATTTTCATATTCAAATTCCATACCGTAAACGGGAGAGGGCATCATGAAACCAGTCTGGATTGTCGACGACGATCAATCTATTCGTTGGGTGTTAGAAAAAGCATTGGCGCGAGAGAATGTTCCTTTCAAGAGCTTTTCTAATCCAAATGATGTGCTTAATGCACTAGAGAAAGAAGCTCCACAGGTATTGATTTCCGATATTCGGATGCCTCGTGGTAACGGATTGGATTTGCTGCAGCATGTCAAAGTCACGCACCCTCATTTGCCGGTGATCATCATGACAGCTTATTCAGATCTGGATTCTGCTGTTTCTTCCTTTCAGGGTGGTGCATTTGAGTATCTAACAAAGCCATTTGATGTCGAGAAGGCAGTTGAGCTAATTCATCGCGCAGTAGAGCAGGGGGTTAGGGGTGATGCCAGCGCTAGAGAGGCGGTAGGCTGGAGGCAGGACTCCACTGAAATTATCGGACAAGCTCCTGCGATGCAAGAGTTGTTTCGTGCCATTGGGCGTTTAGCGCAGTCACACGCGACCGTATTGATCACTGGAGAGTCGGGTTCGGGTAAAGAGTTGGTAGCCCAAGCTTTGCATCGACATAGTCCGCGCGCAAAAGGACCATTTGTATCCTTGAGCACCTCAGCTGTACCAAAGGATTTATTGGAATCAGAGTTATTTGGCCATGAGCGTGGTGCTTTCCCAGGGGCACAGACCTTGCGTCGTGGTCGGTTAGAGCAAGCTGATGGTGGGACATTATTTTTGGGTGAGATTGGCGACTTACCGTTTGATCTTCAAACTCGTTTATTACGAGTGTTAACAGACGGACATTTTTATCGTTTGGGTGGTCAAGACCCAATCAAAGCAAATGTCCGCATTATTGCCTCTACTCATCAAAATCTGGAGCAACGGGTTGCCGCTGGATTATTCCGTGAAGATTTAATGCATCGCCTGAATGTAATTCGCTTGCGAATGCCTGCTTTGCGTGAGCGCTCTGAGGATATTCCAGCGCTTGCAAAACATTTCATGATGATCTGCGCGAAATCTTTAGGCGTAGAACCCAAGAAACTGTCAGATGAAGTTCTTAAAGAAATGACCGCAATGCCGTTTCCTGGCAATGTGCGTCAGCTTGAGAATCTTTGCCATTGGTTAACGGTAATGACGCCAGCAAATGTGGTTGGGGTTGGTGACTTGCCTGCTGATATCGTTTCACAAGCAAGTGAACAGCCGATCCTTATTCAGGGAGAGTCATCACCTGTAAACAATTCCACACCTGTGAAGACAGGTGCCGCAGATTGGGAGAGTGGTTTGTCACGCCTAGCTGTGAAGATGCTGCAGGATGGGGACTCGGCGGTATTCGATGCGTTAAGTTCTCGTTTTGAAAAAGCAGTGTTGCAAGCGGCTCTAGAGGTAACGCGCGGCCGTCGAGTCGAGGCAGCACAGCGATTAGGTATTGGTCGCAACACTATTACTCGTAAGTTGCAGGAACTCGGCATCGATGACTGATTCGATTCGAATCGCAGCTTGGAATGTGAACTCTCTAAAAGTTCGCCTTCCACATTTACTACGTTGGTTGCAGGATCAGGAAAAAAAGCAACAAGCTATTGATGCGGTTTGTTTACAAGAGCTCAAGCTGACAGATGACAAGTACCCACATCAAGAGTTAGAAGCTGCGGGTTATCTCAGTCTGGCTGCAGGACAGAAGACTTACAACGGGGTAGCAATTATTGTGCGTAAGGCTGCATTAGCGCCTATCGCAACCGATGTGAACACGACCTTCTTAAAGCCAGTCCGCAATATGCCCAATTTTGAGGATGAGCAACAGCGTATCTTGGCGGCAACTATTCCATTTGCAGGTATGCAGCCGATACGTTTGGTTTCTGCCTATTTTCCAAATGGCCAATCGCCAGATAGCGAGAAATTTGCTTATAAACTGAATTGGTTAACTGCCTTGCAAGCCTGGGTGGCGGGCGAGCTGGAACAAAATCCACGCTTGGCTTTATTGGGGGATTTCAATATTGCGCCGGCTGATGAAGATGTGCATGATCCAAAGGCTTGGGAAGGGCAAAACTTGGTTTCACCGCCAGAGCGAGATGCATTTCAATCCTTGGTTAGCCTTGGCCTGCATGATTCCTTCAGAATGTTTGAGCAAACGCCTAAAACATACAGCTGGTGGGACTATCGCATGATGGGCTTTCGTAGAAACGCAGGCCTACGAATCGACCACATTTTATTAAGTGACGCTCTCAAAGAAAAATGCAGCGCTAGCATCGTAGATAAAGAACCAAGAACCTGGGAGCAGCCATCGGATCATGCCCCTGTGATTGCGCAAATCAAAAAATCTTAAGCAGTTTTGAGCGACTATCGATGGCGATGAAGCAATGACGGCAATTTTGTATTCCTATCGCCGGTGTCCTTATGCCATGAGAGCGCGGATGGCGCTTCAGTATGCCGCTATTGAGGTTCAGGTACGCGAAATCTCTCTCAGAGATAAGCCTGCCTCGATGTTACGCATTTCCCCTAAAGGAACGGTGCCCGTTCTTCAGGTTGAAAATCTTGTGCTAGAGCAGAGCATCGATATCATGCGTTGGGCGCTTGAACAGTCTGACCCAGATGCATGGCTGTCAGTCGATCACGATTTGGCACAAGCCTGGATTGCTAAAAATGACGGCCCCTTCAAGAGGTTGTTAGATCAATACAAATACCCAAATCGCTACCCTGACTTGTTGCCAGCCCAAGTTTTAGACAATGCAGTCGAAGTGATGCTCCAACCTATGGAAAGTGCTCTTGAATCACATCCGTATTTGATGGGCGCAAAGTTAAGTTGGGTAGATATTGCGATCTTTCCCTTTATGCGCCAGTTTTCCATGGTCAATCCACAGCAATTTGAAGGATTGCCATTTCCAAAGCTAAAACGTTGGCTTGCTGACCGACTGGAATCAAAGCTATTTCAGTCGGCAATGGAAAAATATCCTACTTGGGTTGAGTAGTTCACCAACCCTACGCAAGGCCACCATGGCGCAAGAGCGCGTCAATGCTTGGTTCACGACCCCGAAAGGCTTTGAAGGACTCGGCAGCGGGGCGACTACCGCCTACCTCTAGGATTTCTTCGCGATAACGTGCGCCAGTAACACGATCAAGCACAGATCCCGTTAGTTTGGCAGCTTCTTCGAATGCAGAGTAGGCATCAGCGGATAACACCTCAGCCCATTTATAGCTGTAATAACCAGCTGCATAGCCTCCAGCAAAGATATGGCTAAAGGTATTAATCCATCGAGAAATCTCAGGCTGTGGAATGACATTAAATTCATCTGCAATTGCTCGCGATAGATCCAACACTGCTTGCCCTTGTGCAGACTTCGCATCAAAGTGCGAATGTAATCTCCAGTCAGTTAGCGACATCACGATTTGGCGCAAAGTCATCCATCCGTTTTGGAAATTTTTGGCAGCCAACATTTTTTCAAATAGCTCGCGTGGTAATGATTCCCCAGTTTCTACATGAGAAGTCATCTTTTCTAAAACTTCCCACTCCCAGCAGAAGTTCTCCATAAACTGGCTTGGTAACTCAACAGCATCCCACTCCACACCATTGATGCCGGAAACACCTAGAGCACTGACTTGGGTTAGAAGGTGGTGTAAGCCATGACCGCTTTCATGGAAAAGGGTGATGACATCATCGTGAGTGATGGTGGGTTGGCGCAATACGCCATCGACTTTCACTGGCGACGCAAAGTTGCACACTAAATACGCAACCGGTATTTGAATCTCGCCATTGGGTAATTCTCTACGGCCACGCGCATCATCCATCCAAGCGCCACCACGCTTACCTGGGCGAGCATAGGGGTCTAGATAAAAATACGCACGCAACTTACCTGAAAGATCCTTCACTGCAAACGATTTCACATCTGTATGCCAAGTAGGTAAGTTAGCTGCCTCAATCTTGACATTGAATAGTGTTTGAATGACGCCAAATAGTCCTTCCAACACCTTTGGCAGAGGGAAATATTGTTTTAATTCATTTTCAGAAAACGCATACCGAGATTGTTTTAAGCGCTCCGAGGCAAAAGCCATATCCCAAGGCTCAACACCATCCATCAAACCAAGCTCGTTCTTAGCAAAAGCACAGAGCTCATCCCAATCGCGTTTTGCATAGGGTTTGGATTTAATGGCGAAATCAGTTAAGAAGCGATCAACTTCGTCAACAGTATTAGCCATTTTGGGCGCAAGACTTAGTGCGGCAAAATTGGCAAATCCAAGCATCCGCGCTTCTTCATCACGCAGGCGTAATTGTTCTAGCATGTTTTGCGTGTTATCCCAATCAACTTTACCCTCACCGAATTGAGGTCCTAGCTCAGAAGAGCGGGTGATATAAGCCTCATACATAAGGCGACGTAAGGCCCGGTTTTCGGAATACTGCATGACTGGGTAATAAGAGGGGAAGTGCAGGGTGAATGCCCAACCTTGCAAACCCTTTTGCTGAGCGATATCGGCTGCTGCGGCTTTTACATCGTCTGGCAGGCCAGCTAGTTGAGTTTCATCAGTGACATGATGAACAAAATGATCTGTCGCATCCAAAACATGGTCAGAGAATGCTTTCCCTAATACAGCTTGCTCATCCTGAATCTGCGCAAAGCGAGGTTTATCCGCATCACTCAACTCTGCGCCACCAAGACGAAAGTCTCTTAGGGAGTTTTCAATCACTTTTTTCTGCGCACGATTCAGTTTTGCAAACTCAGGACTCTTGCTGAGCTCTTTAAACTTTTGATACAAGGCTAAATTTTGTCCGAGACTGGAGAAGAATGCGGTTACCTCAGGAAGCATTGCACCATAAGCCGCTCGAAGCTCAGGTGTATCCGCAACGCTGTTTAAATGAGAGATAACTCCCCATGATCTGCCTAAGGCTTCTGTAGCATCTTCTAATGGCTCTGCAAGCTGATTCCAGGTAGCGGGAGTGCTTGGGTCGGTAGCAATGTCAACCGCCATCTGGGCGCGCTTAAGTAGCCACTCAATTGCTGGCGTAATGTGTTCAGGCTTTACTTCTGAATAGGAGGCAATTCCTCGACCAAAACTGAGTAAAGGGTTGTTTTGTAATTCTGGAGAGAGGGTGGCAAGAGGGAGTGTATTCATCCCTCTAGCTTAATGGATCTAGGGCTTGGCTGCTTTTTCTGCAGCTTCCAAAGTATTCATTAATAGCATGGTGATAGTCATGGGACCAACACCACCGGGAACAGGGGTAATCCAGCCTGCAACATATTTGGCGGTATCAAAATCAACGTCGCCACAGAGTTTGCCGTCGGCCAAGCGATTAATGCCTACATCAATTACCACGGCGCCATTTTTAACCATATCGCCAGAAACCATTTTGGGCTTTCCGGTGGCAACCACAAGAATATCGGCATCTTTAGTGTGATGCGCAAGATCACGTGTTTTGCTATTGCAAATCGTCACTGTCGCACCTGCTTGCAAAAGGAGCATAGCCATGGGCTTGCCAACAATATTAGAGGCCCCAACGATCACTGCGCGAGCACCGCGGATAGGGTAGTCAATGCTCTCTAAAATTTTCATGCACCCATAGGGTGTACAAGGTTTGAATTCTGGTTTGCCCACCATGAGTGCGCCTGCATTAGCAACGTGAAAGCCGTCCACATCTTTTTCAGGGGCGATTGCTTCAAGAACACGTTCCGCGGCAATATGCTCTGGTAGTGGGAGCTGCACCAAAATGCCATGAATAGAAGGGTCAGCATTAAGCATTGCAATGCGCGTCAATAATTCTTCTTCGCCAAGGTCAGCTGAATACCGTTCTAGTACCGAATGAAAGCCGACATCTTCGCAAGCTTTCACTTTATTGCGAACATAGACTTGGCTTGCTGGATTATCACCAACAACAATCACTGCTAGACCAGGGCGAACGCCCTTAGCAGTCACAATAGCGCCACGAGCAGCGATTTCAGTACGAAGTTTCTTGGAGAGCGCGTTTCCGTCGAGTAATTGAGCCGGCATTACGAATCAGGTTGATATTAATTAGGTTGTGGGTCAGAGAGCGCTAGGCGCAATAAGTCCGCTACGGTGTTGACGTTGAGCTTTTCCATAATGTTGGCGCGGTGCGCTTCAACGGTTTTGATGGAGATACCAAGGTCATCGGCAATTTGTTTGTTCAAGCGACCAGCAACAATGCGCTCTAAAACTTGACGCTCTCGACCAGTAAGTTTGCTGAGCAAGCTCTGAGTAATTTTTCGTTGACTTGCTTGTGAGTAGTCCACGCGAGCTTTTGCCAACATGCGATCAACTAGTCCACAAAGATCATTTTCTTTAAATGGCTTCTCAATGAAATCCACTGCGCCACGTTTCATGGTGGATACTGCCATCGACACATCACCATGTCCTGTAATAAAAGCGACAGGCATTGGTAAGTTTTCACTAATCAAACGCTCTTGTAATTCAAGACCGGACATGCCGGGCATGCGCACATCAAGAATAGCGCAGGAGATGGTTGATTTGTCAGTGCTTTGTAAAGATTGCAAGAAACGTTCTGCGCTTGCATGGCAACGCACGACGTAACCATTGCTTTCTAAAAGCCAAGTCAAAGAATCTCGAACTGCTTCATCATCATCGACGACATAAACAACTTCGGCCTGGTTGGGTTTGGTGCTGGCGCTTAAGTTCATAACGGTTCTCACAAATCAATCATCACTACGACAGTTATACATTCCCGCTAGTTTCCGGAGATTCTAGGGGTAGCAATATTGTAAAGGTGCAGCCGACAAGCTTAGTATGTTCGGCATCCATAGAGTTCACGGCCCACAGGCGCCCATGGTGGGATTCGATAATGGAACGGCAAATATTGAGCCCCATGCCCATTCCATCGGATTTTGTGCTGAAAAAGGGCTCAAACATGCGTTGTGAGACCGATTCAGGGATACCTGCACCCCCATCCTTGACCTGAATGCGGAGCATCGCTGGAAAAATGCTGGTGTCTAGATCTGCGCCAATAGAAACAGGCGGAGCTGACCAGCGCGAGGAAAGGGGGTAGGCCTCCCTGGTACTGTCTAAGCCATTCTTAAGTAAGTTAACCAAAACCTGCAAGATGAGAACGGGGTCGACATTCACTTCAGGGAGGTTTTCAGCAATGCTTGAGGTAATTGTGAGGCGGTGACGATGTGCCTCGATCTCGACCAGTCCGACAGCATCATTAATGATCTCGTTGATTGCAATTGGCTTTCGCTGCGGCTCACTGCGTTTTACAAATCCGCGAATACGCTGAATGATCGTTCCGGCACGATGCGCTTGCTCTGAAGCTTTTTCTAGAGCGGGTAAGATTTCCTTGTTGATCGTTGGATCAAGATTGCCCTCCAATCGTTTGGCAACACCCATGCAATAGTTCGAGATGGCGGACAGGGGTTGATTAAGCTCATGCGCCAAAGAGGACGCCATTTCTCCCATTGTGGTTAAACGACTCGTAAATTGCATGCGCTCTTCTTGTTGGCGTGCCAGGTCCTCGCCTTCTTTACGCAGGGTGATGTCAGTAGCAATTAGTAATTGCGCAAGATGTCCATCGACCCATGGAATAAAACGGCGACGTACTTCGTACCATTTATTGCTGCCATCGCTGAGTTGAACCTCTTCAGACTCAGACTCTTGATAGAGGAAGGAGGTTGGTATTCCAGGAGGGGAGTCTTGTAAATCCTCAGCAATGTTGTGCAAGGTCTGCATACTATTTTCTTGGTGGGCTAGTTGGAAATGACCTTTGGAGTCATTGCCAAAATGCTCACGATAAAAACGATTTGCAAACAGGAGCTCGTCTGTCTCTAGTGAGACAACAGAAACTGCCGCATCTAGACCCTCAAGAACGGTTGTAAAGCGCTCTTGAGATGCTGCCAACTCTTCTCGAATCTTTTTAGGTTCAGAAATATCGATTAATGAGGTGACCCAACCCGTTTGCTTGCCACGCTCATTAATCAATGGAGCAATAAATGTCCGCGTCTGAATTAATGAGCCATCTTTTCTGAGAATGGCGCCTTCTATTCCTTTTTTCAGGCCGCTGCTGATGTCTGATTGAAGAGCGCGATTCATTTTCTCAACAAGCTCGTCTCTGCGACTATCTGGCCAAAATGGGAAAGGTGGCTCAAGTCCAATTAGCTCTTTGGCGCTCCATCCTGTCATTTCGCAGAATGCGCGATTGACATAGGTAATTCTCTTTTGCATATCGTGCGCACGAATACCTACTGGCGTGGAATTTTCCATGGCGCTACGAAAGTTGGTTTCTGTTCGTAAATTTGCTTCAGCCTCTTGCCGCACTTGCATCTGTTTTAGTACTGACCAGAGACTCCAAATTACGAATGCGGAAAGTCCAATTACTACTCCAATGAGCATGCGAAATGTCAGATTAGTAGGGGGTGGATAGGTATCAATACGCAACACCATATTGGGACTGAGTACCCCAATGTCCAAACTAGTTTGATTGCTGAAGGCGCGTTTTGGCGTATCGCGATCGGAGGAGATGGCAAGAACTCTGTCGTTGTCAGTCAGCAAAGTAAAGCGATAGTGAGCTTTAAGTTCACCCGGAATGATTTCCAGCACGCCTTGGGTTGTATATAAAGCAGCTAGAAAGCCGATAGTTTGGCCGCCAACAATATTGGGCACGACCTGCCAGAACACAGTCCGCCTCTCTTTGGCTATCGGCTCTTCATTTGGTAGGCTCAGAGTCACAAAAGGACTAAACGCAGCTCTACTAGTGGATTTGCTTAATTCAATAGTGCTTGCAAGATTCTCATTTGCGGTTTGATCATTCTGAGTCTTGCTGATCCAGTCCGTTTTATTGTTATTGACGGGAACTGTCCATGACCGCTGGTTATCCGCGTTAATCCAAATGATTTTGACAATCTCATGATTGTTGAGGACTAAATCATCTGCCTGCTCACGCACAAGTTGCTTAAGCTTGGGGTCTTCTGCGCTCGCTGCTATTTCGCGATTAATAGAACTTAATGTGTCGGCATTATTTGCAAAACGCAATTGAATGCGCTGCTTGGCAAAAGATAATTCTCGAAATAAAGCTGCCTCTTGCTGATTTTTTTCTTGTAAGTGCAAGGTACCCAAAATCACACTCATCACCATCGTGAACAACACAATGGCTAGTAATGGGGTGTAAACCAGCTTAAAGCCCCGTATTTTTCGGAGCCATTTAAAGGGTTTGGTGATTAAGCTGACTAAGGCTGTGGATTTCATAGTTATAAGCCCATTTTGCCTGATGAGGGCTCTAAATATCGCTTTTTGACTCTCTAGGCCTTATTCCTGTGCGCTGCAACAAAATACCACATTATGAGAAATATTATCATTATGTGGAAAATTGCTTGTTAACACCCATATACCTTCCTAGAATGTTGCATATAGAGTGAATGACTATCGATGAAGTAGCTGAAGTAAAACAAGTAACTATTGGAGACAAGTTATGGCTGCAGTTCCAGATCAAGTTTTAGGTAAGCAAAATTCTCAGGATGCAGATCCTGGCGAAACTCAAGAATGGCTGCAAGCGCTCGATGGCGTAATTCATAACGAAGGCCCGCAACGTGCAGCCTATTTAATTGATCAACAAATCTCGCATGCACGCGTTAACGGAGTTGATCAACCGTTTCATGCTGAGACGCCCTATATCAATACGATTCCAGTAGAGAATCAAGCACGTTTACCCGGCGATCAGAATGTTGAACATCGCATTCGTTCATACACGCGTTGGAATGCCATGGCAATGGTGTTGCGTGCCAATAAAGATACCAACGTCGGTGGGCACATTTCATCTTTCCAATCTGCAGCAACTTTGTATGATGTGGGTTACAACCATTTTTGGCATGCGCCATCAGCAGAGCATGGCGGTGATCTGATATTTGTTCAGGGTCACTCAGCGCCGGGAGTTTATGCACGTGCTTATATGTTGGGTCGCTTAACGGATGACCAGTTAAATAATTTCCGCCAAGAGGTAGGCGGTAAAGGTATTTCAAGTTACCCACATCCTTGGTTGATGCCAGACTTTTGGCAGTTCCCAACCGTTTCTATGGGCCTTGGTCCCATCATGGCGATTTATCAAGCGCGCTTTATGAAGTACTTGAGAGATCGTGGATTCATTCAAGAGCAAGGTCGCAAGGTATGGGCCTTCCTTGGTGATGGTGAAACGGATGAGCCTGAATCTTTGGGCGCAATTGGCATGGCTGGCCGTGAAAAATTAGACAACCTGATTTTTGTTATTAATTGCAACTTACAACGTTTGGATGGTCCGGTGCGTGGTAACGGCAAGATCATTCAAGAGTTAGAGAGTGAGTTCCGTGGCGCCGGCTGGAACGTTATCAAGGTAGTGTGGGGCGGTCAGTGGGATGCACTCTTTGCTCGCGATAAGAAGGGTATTTTGATGCAACGTCTCGGTGAGATTGTTGACGGTCAGTACCAAACCATGAAAGCAAAAAATGGTGCTTATGTTCGTGAGACTGTATTTAATACTCCAGAATTAAAAGCGCTAGTAAGCGATTGGAGTGACGATGAAATCTGGCAGCTTAATCGTGGTGGTCACGATCCACACAAGGTATATGCGGCATTTCATGCTGCGGTAAATCATAAGGATCAGCCGACAGTTATCTTGGCTCATACCATTAAGGGTTACGGTATGGGTGGCTCTGGTGAGGCAATGAATATTGCCCACCAAGCCAAGAAGATGAATGACGACGACGTACGCCGCTTTAGAGATCGCTTTGAAATTCCCGTCAAGGATGAAGATTTAGCGGAAATGCCTTTGGTGAAGTTTGCTGAAGGAAGCCCAGAACTCGAGTACATGAAAGCACGCCGCCAGGAGTTGGGTGGTTACTTGCCGCAGCGTCGTGCAAAGGCGGAGAGTTTGCCGGTTCCAGCCTTAAGTGCATTTGCTCCATTGCTTGAGGCAACAACAGAAGGGCGCGAGATCTCAACCACGATGGCTTTTGTGCGCATGCTGAACACCATTGTGCGCGATCAAACTATCGGCAAGCGTGTGGTTCCCATTGTTCCAGACGAGTCACGTACTTTTGGTATGGAAGGTATGTTTCGACAATTGGGTATCTGGAACCAATTAGGTCAGCTCTACACCCCCGAAGATCATGATCAGTTGATGTTCTACAAAGAGGACAAGACTGGCCAAATTTTGCAAGAAGGTATCAATGAGGCGGGTGGCATGTGCGACTGGATTGCAGCCGCAACATCGTATTCAACACACGGTGTGCCAATGTTGCCCTTTTATATTTTCTATTCCATGTTTGGCTTCCAGCGTATTGGCGACTTAGCTTGGGCTGCAGGCGATATGCGTAGCCGTGGTTTCTTGCTTGGTGGTACAGCCGGCAGAACAACCTTAAATGGCGAGGGACTACAACATGAAGATGGCCATAGCCATCTCTGGAGTGCCGCAGTACCAAACTGTATTAGCTATGACCCAACATTTGCTTTTGAGTTGGCAGTAGTGATTCAGGATGGTATGCGTCGTATGTTGGAAGTTCAGGAGGATGTCTATTACTACGTCACCCTCATGAATGAAAACTACGCTCATCCAGCAATGCCTAAGGGTGCCGAAAAAGACATCATCAAAGGGATGTACAAGCTCAAGTCTGTTGGCGATGACAAAGCCAAGCTTCGTGTACAGCTTTTAGGCTCAGGCACGATCTTCCGTGAGGTGATTGAGGCGGCAGAGATGCTGCAAAAAGACTGGGGTATTGCTTCTGATTTATGGGGTTGCCCAAGCTTTACAGAGTTGGGTCGCGATTGGAATGCTGTGCATCGATCCAATTTGTTGAACCCGACAGCAGTGCCAGTACTCTCACATGTAGAGAACTGCCTAAAAGATACTACTGGCCCAATCATTGCGTCTACTGACTATGTTCGTATGTTTGCTGAACAAATTCGTCCAGCGATTCAGCATATGGGTCGTCGCTATGAAGTTCTTGGTACCGATGGCTTTGGTCGTTCAGATACCCGTGAGAAGCTTCGTGATTTCTTTGAGGTAGATCGTCGTTGGGTTGTTATTACCGCTTTGAGATCTTTGGTTGATGCAGGTCAGCTTGACCGTCAAAAATTGGCTGAAGCTATTAAGAAGTACGGCATTGATACTAACAAACCAAACCCAATGACGGTTTAAGGCGAGATCATTCATGAGTCAAATAATCGAAATCAAAGTACCGGACATTGGCGACTATAAGGATGTGCCAGTCATCGAAGTTCTTGTAAAGGCGGGCGACAAAATTGAAAAAGAACAATCAATTGTTGTTCTAGAATCCGATAAGGCCACTATGGATGTTCCTTCTTCCCATGCTGGTGTTGTAAGGGATGTTAGGGTTAAAGTGGGCGACACCTTATCAGAAGGTTCTGTTGTGATCACTCTAGAGGAGGGCGGAGCTACATCGGCACCTGCTCCGGCAGCAAGTGCGGCAAGCGCACCCCAAGCTTCTGCGGCTCCGGCTGCTTCAGGAGGCGCGCCGATTGAAGTAAAGGTGCCAGATATTGGTGATTACAAAGATGTTCCTGTGATCGAGGTATTGGTAAAGGCGGGCGATAAAGTAGAGAGAGAGCAATCGATTGTTGTTCTGGAGTCCGATAAAGCGACGATGGATGTTCCATCCTCTCATGCCGGTGTTGTGAAAGAAGTTAAGGTTAAGGTTGGCGACAACTTATCTGAAGGCTCAGTGGTCATTATTTTGGATGACACTTCCAGTGGAACTTCTGCTCCCGCGGCACCAGCCCCTGCTACATCTTCAGCTCCCGTAGCTAGACCGGTTGAGCCTCCTATCGCTAGGGCCCCAGCACCCCCACCAATCAGCAATACCCCTCCACCAGTAGATGCTGCTATAAGCCATGCAAGTCCTTCAGTCAGAAAGTTTGCACGCGAGCTTGGTGTAACCATTGCACAAGTTAAGGGATCTGGTCCAAAAGGACGTATTACTCAAGAAGATGTGCAAGCATTTGTGAAAGCCGCAATGAGTAGTGGTGCTGGTAGTGGAGCTGCGGCCTCTAGTGGCGGTAGTTTAGGTGGCCTGAATTTAATTCCTTGGCCAAAAGTGGATTTCACGAAGTTTGGCGAGATCGAGCGTCAGCCATTGAACCGCATTAAGAAGCTTACTGCAGCGAATTTGGGTCGCAACTGGGTAATGATTCCTGCAGTAACGTACCACGAAGATGCAGACATCACTGATTTAGAGGCTTTCCGAGTTCTCACCAATAAAGAGAATGAGAAGAAGGGCATCAAGATCACGATGCTCGCATTCTTAATGAAAGCCGCTGTTGCTGCGTTGAAGAAATACCCAGAGTTCAATAGCTCACTGGATGGTGATGATTTAATTCTTAAGAAATACTTCAATATTGGCTTTGCTGCGGATACACCAACAGGTCTTGTTGTGCCAGTAATCAAAGATGCTGACAAGAAGGGTATCTTTGAGTTAGCGAAAGAAACCTCTGAGCTGGCTGCATTGGCTCGTGATGGCAAATTAAAGCCAGACCAGATGCAGGGCGCAAGCTTTACCATTTCCTCCTTGGGCGGCATTGGCGGAACTTATTTCTCACCAATTGTGAATGCGCCTGAAGTGGCAATTTTAGGCGTCAGTAAAGCTGCCATGAAACCAGTATGGGATGGCAAGCAATTTGTACCTCGCTTGATTTGCCCATTATCGCTATCCGCTGATCATCGTGTTATTGATGGTGCGCTTGCGACTCGCTTCAATGTGTATATCGCTCAACTATTAGCCGACTTCCGTCGCGCTTCGCTATAAGGAAGACTAATGGCTAAGCAAAACATTCTAGTTCCGGATATTGGTGATTACGCAGATGTTCCTGTCATTGAAGTATTGGTGAAGGTGGGTGATGTAATTCAGAAAGAACAACCATTACTTGTTCTCGAGTCTGATAAGGCAACAATGGAAGTTCCTGCGGATGCCGCAGGAACGATTACTAGCATTGCCGTGAAGTTAGGTGACAAAGTGAGCAAGGGTTCTGTGATTGCAGAAATTGAGGCGAGTGCTACAACAGCAGCGGCTTCTGCACCAGCTTCAGCACCAACCCCAACTCCAACTCCTCAGCCTTCAGCGCAGCCACCAGCTGCTCCAGCGCCAAAAGCAGGTCAGTACAACGGCAAGGTGGATCATGAGTGCGAGATGTTGGTTCTCGGCGCTGGCCCTGGTGGATATAGTGCGGCATTTCGTAGTGCTGACTTGGGCATGAATACTGTTTTAGTAGAGCGTTACGCAACTCTAGGTGGCGTTTGCTTAAATGTTGGATGTATTCCATCAAAGGCATTACTTCACACCACTGCTGTTATGGATGAAGTAAAGACCATGGCTAAGCATGGCATCACATTTGGTGCGCCAAAGATTGAGATTGATCAATTGCGTGGCTACAAAGAATCTGTAATTGCAAAATTGACTGGCGGATTAGCTGGTATGGCTAAGGCGCGCAAAGTAAAAGTAGTGCGTGGTCTTGGTAAGTTTCTAGATGCAAATCATGTGGAAGTTGAGTTGACTAATGGCTCAGGACAAGACTTAACTGGACAAAAAGAGGTGGTGCGTTTTCAGAAAGCGATCATTGCCGCTGGTAGTCAACCTGTAAAACTGCCTTTCTTGCCTGAAGATCCTCGTATTGTTGATAGTACGGGCGCCTTATTGCTTAAGAGTATTCCAAAGAGGATGCTGGTAATCGGTGGCGGCATTATTGGTTTGGAAATGGCTACGGTTTACAGCACACTGGGCTCACGTATTGATATTGCCGAGATGATGGATGGTTTGATGGCGGGTGCCGATCGCGACCTTGAGAAGGTTTGGGAGAAGTTCAATGCTGGTCGTTTTGAAAATATTATGCTCAAGACTCGAGCAGCAAAAGCTGAAGTGAAGCCTGATGGTATTCAGGTGACATTTGAAGGTGAGAACGCACCTGCGCAACCACAGACCTATGATTTGGTTCTGGTGGCAGTAGGGCGTACTCCAAACGGCAAAAAAATCGCCGCTGATAAAGCGGGTGTTCAAGTGGATGAGCGCGGATTTATTCCAGTCGACAAACAAATGCGCACCAATGTTCAGAACATTTTTGCAATTGGTGACTTGGTAGGTCAGCCGATGTTGGCTCACAAGGCCGTGCATGAGGGTCACGTTGCTGCTGAAGCTGCCGCGGGTGAGAAGTCTTACTTTGATGCTAAGCAAATCCCTTCTGTTGCGTACACCGATCCAGAGGTTGCTTGGGCAGGTCTGACGGAAGAGCAATGCAAGACTCAAGGTATTGCATATGAAAAAGGCTTATTCCCATGGGCGGCTAGTGGACGCGCTATCGCAAATGGTCGCGATGAAGGTTTCACGAAGCTTATTTTTGATGCTAAGACTCATCGCATCATTGGTGGCGGTATTGTCGGAACCCATGCTGGTGACTTAATTGGCGAGGTATGCCTTGCAATAGAAATGGGTGCAGATGCGGTTGATATTGGAAAAACCATCCATCCACACCCAACCCTTGGCGAGTCAGTTGGTTTGGCTGCTGAAGCGGCACATGGCCACTGCACGGACTTGCCCCCAGTAAAAAAGAAACCTGCTTAATTCTGCAACATTGATAGTACGGTAGATGCAATCAAAAGCCCCGATTAATCGGGGCTTTTGATTGGCTAATAATTTGGATGGTACAGGCTCTATACAATGAGTTCAGCATCCAATTTACGAATGCGCTCATCTACGTAATACCCACCAGCTTCTAAATAGCGAAGATATTTAGAGCCACATTTCTTGCACTGATAAACATCCGACTTGTTATAGGGGTGGAACGTAATCGCGATTGGGGCATTTTTAGACCAGAGATCAGTTCCGTTGGGATGATATTCCTCCCAACACTCTGGGCTATCCTCAACCCGAAGCGTGCCAATACACTCTAGCGCTTTAGTCTCAAAACCGCCAGGTATGCTTTCCCATCCGTCGCAGGTTAGGGATTGGCAATCTGTGCATGCTTCCTTATGGCTGGATGTCGCCAGAGACAGTAATTCATCTCGATTAATGAGTTTTGTCATTTCAAGCTTTTTGGATGTAAGGCTTGTGAGTAGGGTATATTTTTACAAAAGAATAGATCTTAGCTCACGCTGCTAATAACGGTTGAGTAAATCAACAATAAGGAAGACAAAATGACTCATGGTTACGCTATCAACCCCCGAAAAGATGCCTATAAAGAAGGTATCTCAGCATTAACTGGCTTGGCTACTTCAGTTGTTAGTGATGTGCTTGGTCGCACTATCGGTGCAGTGGGTATTCTGCCTGTTAATAAGTCACCTGTTTCAGTTTGTGGCAATGCGGTTACGGTAAGCGTTCGCTCTGGCGATAATTTAATGATTCATAAAGCCTTGCAAATTCTGCAATCAGGTGATGTTTTAGTGGTTGATGGCGGCGGCGATATCTCGCGTGCATTATTTGGTGAAATTATGATGACAGTTGCAAAATCGCACGGGGCAGTTGGCGCGGTATTTGATGCTGCTATACGTGATGTTGAGGCTTTTGAACACCATCAGTTCCCATGCTGGGCACGTGGAGTAAATATGCGTGGTCCTTATAAAGACGGACCTGGATCGATCAATGTACCAATTTGTATTGGTGGAATGACAGTGAACCCTGGCGATATTATTTTGGGTGATGGCGATGGCATCATCGCTTTATCCCCTGAGATTGCGCTAGAGGGTGCAAGACTCGGCAAAGAGAAAGAATTAACGGAGCGCAAGACCATTCAAACCATCTTGGATGGCAAGTATGATGATGCTTGGGTTGATGCTGCCCTAAAACAAAAAGGCGCTCTATGAAAAAGCGTGTTTATCTGTTGGCATTATTTGCCACTCTTTCTTTAAACGTAGCAGCCGCCTATCCCGATAAATCAATTAAGTTCCTGGTTCCATGGCCTCCAGGCGGGGCAACAGATCAGGTTGCTCGTATCTTGGTTCAGCCTCTCACAAAAGAGCTTGGTGTTTCTGTATTTGTCGAGAACAAGGGTGGTGCTGGTGGCAACATCGGAACTCAAGCATTCTTGCAGGATAAGCCTGATGGATATTCAATTTTGATGGCAACAAGTTCAACGAATGCTGCAGGCCCCCATCTGTTTGCTAACCAAGGTTTTGATGCCGCGAAAGATTTCACGCCTGTGGTTCTAGTTTGTACGATTCCAAACATCATGGTTGTGCCAGCATCATCACCATGGAATAGTTTGAAAGATTTAATGGCTGATGCAAAACAAAATCCTGGCAAGTTTACCTATGGATCCGCAGGCATTGGTGCTTCACAACATCTAGCTGGCGCTCAATTTAAAACAGTAACCGGTTTAGATATTCGCCATGTACCCTATAAAGGTAGCGGCCCTGCTGCAGTGGATTTAATGGCCGGTCATATCGATATGATGCTAGACACTGGTTCAATGGCAAACATTAAAGGCGGAAAACTCAAGGCTTTGGGAGTGGCATCTGAAAAGCGTATTCCTGAGCTGCCTAATATTCCAACAATGAAAGAGGCTGGCGTACCAATGGTTGCCAATGCTTGGTACGGCGTCATGCTGCCAGCCGGCGCATCAAAAGATGTAACGGATAAATTAAATGCGGCTTTTAATAAGGTCTTAAAAGACCCTGAAGTGCGCAAGAACTTGCAGAGTATAGGGGCTCAGGTGGATGGCGGTTCCGTGGCTGACTTTACGAAGTTTTCGCAATCTGAGATCAAGCGTTATGAGGGCATTGTCAAAATGTCTGGCGCTCCAAAGGAGTAATCTGCAATGAATAGAATGATTCGTATTGCAGTCTTGGTATTTGCAAGCGTTGTCCTATCAAATGCAAATGCTCAGGACTACCCCAATAAGCCAATCAAAGTATTGGTTGGTTATGCTCCTGGAGGGGCAGTAGATTTAGTCGCCCGAACTCTAGGTCAGAGCTTGTCAAGTTCATTAGGCCAGCCATTTGTTGTTGAAAACAAACCTGGTGCCGGTACAAATATCGCAGTTAAACAATTGATAGATAGTCCTCCAGATGGCTACACATTGATGGTTGCAGCAAATGCCTTGGCAGCCAATATGTCTTTGTATAAGCCACAACCTTTTGATATTGATAAGGACATCACGCCTATTGCAATGATTGGGCGAGTGCCTGTTGTGATTGCAGCTCCTGCTGATAGCAAATATCAAAAACTGGCAGACCTCATTAAAGCTGCAAAGGCCAATCCCGATTACATCACTTACGGCACGCCAGGCAACGGCGCCACACCCCACATGGCCATGAAATTTTTCGAGCAAGCGGCTGGAATTTCATTAAAGCATGTACCCTATAAAGGCGGTTCGCCCGCAATTACCGATGTGATTGGCGGACAGCTCGACTTGGTAGCTGTCAATATGCTGGAGGTTGCGCCTCAAGTTAAAAGTGGCAAGCTAAAAATTATTGCTGTAATGAGTGCAAAACGTTCGCCCTTGTTTCCAGAAGCACCAACAATTGCTGAATCTGGATTTCCGGGTTTTGAGGCATCGGTTTGGTACAGCTTGATCGCTCCAGCAAGGACACCTGCTTCAATAGTGAAGACTTTGCACGCCCATGTGGAAAAAGCCTTGCAATCTAAAGAAATGGTAGAGCGCTTGAGTTCGGTAGGGGGTGAGGTTAGCCCAGGCACCACAGCACAATTCACGGCTTATTTAAATTCAGAGCGTAAGCGCTATGAAAAATTAGTGCGTGAAGCCAATATCCAGCCTGATTAATAAGTCGGTAATGCGATGCAATCAATATATAGACTGAGATTTCTTTGTTTATTTGTCCTCAGCCTTGCCTTATGGGGCTGCGCTAGTTCACCCGCGGACTTATTGACCCCACAAGGGGCATTGCGTATGGGTCTATACAAAGGCACTCCAACCTCAGTTTTGGATTTCAATGGTCCTGGGCAAACTCGTGGCATTGGATATGAATTGGGAAAAAATCTTGCTGCCCAATTGGAGGTGGGATATGACCCTGTTGTATTTGAGAAAAACGCGGATGTATTGGCAGCAATAAAGAGCGGCTCAATCGATTTGGTCTTTACGAATGCAAGCGCAGATCGAGCAAAGTACATTCAGTTTTCTAAGACAGTGATCAAAATTGAAAAAGGGTTCTTAATGAGCCCCCATAGCAAGCTTGGATCTCTCTCAGAAATCAACCGCCGAAATATCAAGATTGGTTATAGCGTGGGAAGTAATTCCCAATCTGAGTTGCCAAACTTAATTCCGAATGCAAGCTTGGTACCAACCCAGTCTACAAAACATGCGATTGCACTCTTAAAGTCTGGCGAGCTTGATGGATTCTCGACTAATAAAGCAATTCTTTATGAAATGGCTGCTTCCATACCCAAATCTCGAGTTTTGCCAGCTGTTATTGGATATGAGTACTTGGCGCTCGGCACGCCTAAGTCGCGCGCAATCCCAGATTCCTTGCTAAATGATTTTGTAGATCGTATGGAATCTACGGGCAAGCTCAAAGAAATAATTCAACGATCGGGCATTCAAGGTCTTGCGCCTAACTAATTCAGCATTAACCATCTAGAAAGCGAAGTCATGATCATTGATTGTCATGGGCACTACACTACGGCACCGAAGGCCTTAAGAGCTTGGCGAGATGCTCAAGTTGCTAATTTAAATACACCTGAGCTTGGTCCCAAGGTTTCAGATCTAAAGATCAGTGATGATGAAATTCGAGAGTCAATAGAAAATAATCAATTGGCCAGAATGCGAGAGCGCGGCATTGATGTCACTATTTTTTCTCCTCAAGCCAGCTTTATGACCCATCATATTGGCGATTTCAATACCTCAGCGACTTGGGCTGCAATTTGTAATGAGCTTTGTTATCGAGTTACGCAATTGTTTCCTCAGCATTTTGTCGGGGCGGCGATGCTCCCGCAGTCACCAGGCGTGGATATCAGCACCTGCTTGCCCGAGATGCGTAAATGTATTAACGAGTACCAATTTGTTGGTATCAACCTCAATCCGGATCCTTCGGGTGGCTATTGGCGTGATCCGCCCTTAAGTCATGCGTATTGGCATCCTATATATCGCGAGATGGTGGCATTGGATGTACCGGCAATGATTCATGTCAGTACGAGCTGTAATGACTGCTTTCATACGACAGGCGCTCATTACCTCAATGCCGATACAACAGCTTTCATGCAATGCTTGACCTCAGATCTATTTGAGAAGTTCCCTGAATTGAAATTCTTAATCCCTCATGGCGGTGGAGCAGTGCCATATCACTGGGGGCGTTTTAGGGGTTTAGCGAAAGATATGAAGATCCCGGATATTAATCACAAGCTATTGAACAATATCTACTTTGATACCTGTGTCTACCATCAGCCTGGTATCGATTTGTTAGCCAAGGTGATCCCTGTTAAAAATATTCTCTTTGCCTCGGAAACTTTTGGCGCAGTAAAAGATATTGATCCTGATACAGGGCATTATTTCGATGACACACGTCGCTATGTTGAAGCGGTTGATTCACTAAGCGTTCAAGATAAGCATATGATTTTCGAGGGCAATGCCAGAAAATTATTTTCTCGTATTAATCAACGAATCCCAGCTAGAGCATAGTGAAAACGCTTTCAAGCAAAATAAAAGCCCCGATTAGTCGGGGCTTTTATTTCAGAGCTTCAGATAGATGCTCTAAGCGAATGATTTTTACTTCTTCTTGCCAGTCTTTGTTACCGCATCGGCTGCAGTGTTGATGTTGGTTTGGGCAACCTCAACCGCGTGTTTAACTGCCTTTTGACTAGTCTCAAATACATTGTTCGCAGAGGCGATTGCTTGCTTGAGTGCCTGAACAGCAGCATCAGAACCAGCTGGTGCATTTTTAGTCCACTCTTCAACCAATGCATTCATTTTTTTCTGGCCGGCAGCAAATTCTTTTTCTGCAGACTTAGTAAAGCTGTCTTGCGTTTCGTGAGCCAACTCATAAAGATGGCGACTATAGGAAATAATTTTCTCGGCGATAGGCTGAACTGTTGCAGCCTGATGGGCGAGGAGTTGTTGAATATCTTTTACTTCCAATGCTTTCTTAGCATTGTTCACGCTATCACTCAAGCTCTGCTTGGCAATTTCTAGATTGAGTTCAACTAATCTCTCGATACTTTGCAATGCTTGATTTGTTAAGCCACTCAGGGTTTCTAAATTAGCTTTTTGCGCTGCTGCGATTTGTTCTGGAGTTAAGTTCATTGCAGACCCTTTCTTTGGGCTAGGTTACTTTATTTAGTATGACCCTTTGATGAAATTGGATCAACTAACTTATACGGATAATTATAAAGCTTGTATATTGCGTCGCATCATTTATAGCTGGCTTTTCATGTTGGTTGGCTATTAGTGAGGCTATATTGAAAAAGCCTAAAATGAGTAGTTAGGTTAAAAAAATTCAATATTTTCAGTAAGTTATTCATGAAGCCAAGCTTAGACAGTTTTATTGCACCCATTTTTGTGTTGATTTGGAGTACGGGGTTTGTGATTGCGCGTCTAGCCATGCCTTATGTTGAGCCTGCGACTTTTCTCTTCTGGCGCTTTAGTGGGGTGCTTGCGGCGATGGCTGCATTAAGTTTGATATGGCGCATTACTTGGCCTAGTTGGTCTCAAATCAGGCACATTGCGATTGCGGGCATATTGTTGCAGTTTGGCTATTTGCTTGGCGTATGGTTTGCTGTCAGGCTTGGTATGACAGCTGGATTAGTTGCGATTATTGTTGGATTGCAGCCGATATTGACTGCATGGTTTGCCGCATGGATCTCTGAAAAGGTTACGCCGCGCCAGTGGATCGGTTTATGTTTCGGGTTTGCCGGTGTTGCTTTAGTGGTGGCGGAAAAGATTGGTTTTGCGCACATTCCTTTTGCTAGTTATGTATTGGCTTTTATTGCGTTGCTGTCAATCACCTTTGGCACGCTCTACCAAAAGAAATTTTGCCCAGTTTTTGATTTGCGTGCTGGCTCCTCGATTCAATTTGGCGTTTCGGCTGTCTTGTGCTTCTTTTGTATGTATCTCTTTGAGAGTGGGGTGATGGTCTGGAATACCTCGGTTATTGCAGCTCTGCTATGGGCAGTTTTCCCTTTATCCATTGGCTCAATTAGCTTGCTCTTTATGATGATTCGCAAAGGTGCGGCAACGAAGGTAACAAGTCTCTTGTACTTGACGCCGCCAACTACGGCCTTAATGGCCTGGTTCTTATTTGATGAGCCATTTACGCTCATGATGGCCCTGGGATTGTGCTTGACGATGACCGGTGTGGTGCTTGTTAATGCCCGTCAAAACAATACAGTCGCTACGATTGCTGAATAGAAGGCGAAATAGGGGTGGAATAATTCCCATGTTGGTATAGAAAGTATTTATCATTCCGTATGTTGAAAGTTTTGGAAGGTCTTTTTGGGATGCGTTTGAATCGAATTTGGCTGTTTTCTGTGATTTTTGCTGTTACCTGTGGCGCTTCCATTGCGCCCGCATATGCTGCTAGTAAAGATAAGGACAAGCAAACCAAGACCAGCAAAGTTGTAGTTAAGTCACCCAAGAAACCCAAAACAGTTCGCGTTACAGTAACCCGCGCAAATGCGCCGGAAGTGGCTGCGCCACCTTCCTTTGCTACAGCGCTAGGTTTGCGTGGACAACATGACGATCTCAGCTTGAAATCGAGCGTTGCCATGGTAGTCAACCAAGACACCAAAGAGGTTTACTTTGAAAAGAACCCAAAGGTAAGCTTACCAATTGCATCGATCACAAAATTGATGACAGCTATGGTGGTGCTAGATTCCAAATTGCCTCTAGATGAAACGATTGTGATTAATGCCGAAGATGCGCATATTTATCGCCGCTCTCGTTTAGCCGAAGGCACAGCAATGTCGCGTGAAGATGCATTGCATTTAGCGCTGATGTCCTCTGAGAACCGCGCAGCATATACCTTGGGGCGTAACTACCCAGGTGGCGTACCTGCCTTTGTTGATGCCATGAATCGCAAGGCTAAAGAATTGGGAATGGATCATTCTCACTTTGCTGATCCAACTGGGTTGCTCAGTGAGAACGTCGCTACCGCAGAAGACTTAACCCGCATGGTTAATGCTGCGTATCAATATAAGTTGATACGCGAGTATTCCACTTGGCCAGACTTAACGATGGTGATTGCAAAGCGTCCTCAAAAGTTTTTGAACACTAATCGCTTAGTTCGTTCTGGTGATATGGATATTGGTTTGCAAAAGACAGGTTTTATTAATGCTGCCGGCAAGTGTTTAGTAATGCAGGCTAGAGTGAACAACACACCTCTGTTGCTAGTCTTCTTGGATTCAGTAGGCACACAATCACGCTTTGCGGATGCAGTTCGTGTGCGCGATTGGTATGAGCGCATGCCATCAGGCGCTCAGCCAATACGTCGTTTGATGTAAAAGTGGATCGATTAAGCCGAGCCGCCTGGCTCGGTTGATTTGGGTTTGTAGCCCAGGCCTTTGGAGATTTGCAGGGCGGTATCCTGTAGTGATCTCAACCAATCAGCTTGAATACGGTCTGTAGGGGCGCTTAGTGATAAGCCTGCCACCAATTTGCCGGTATCGTCCAATATGGCTGCCGCAAGGCAGCTAACCCCAAGCTCCAATTCTTCGTCATCGCGGGCACTGCCGACTCTGCGAACATGATTGAGTTCGGTTTCTAGTTTGACTAAATCGGTAATGCTGTTACGAGTGTGCCCTGATAGCCCTGTGCGGGTGACATAGGCGCGAACCTGGTTAGCATCATCGCTGGCTAAAAAGAGTTTTCCAACCGAGGTGAGGTGAAGTGGAGCGCGACCACCAATTGCTCTGACAACCTGCATGCCTGAACGCTCGCTATAAGCTCGATCCACATAAACGATTTCATCACCCTGGCGTACGGAGAGATTTACTGTCTCACCAGTAAGTTTGTGAAGAGTGCGCATCGGTCCCTGTGCCGCTTCACGTACAGAAAGTCTGGCTTTAACCAGATTTCCCAGTTCCAGTAATTTCAGTCCCAGGCGATAGGTGCCACCATCGCCACGCTCAACTAAGCGGCATGCAACCATGTCATTCAGAATGCGGTGAGCGGTGGAAGGGTGTAGACCTGTTTGTTCCGCCAGGCTTTTGAGGCTGCAGGCTTCTTCATGCTCCGCCAAGGCGTCGAGCAAATTCATCATGCGCTCAACTACCTGGATGGCAGTTTTAGCAACTTCCCCAGTATTTTTAGAGTCTTTGACAGATTTGCTGGTATTCATAGGGCCTATTGTAGCGATTTCAGGCCATATTGCATATTGTGAAATCAGTTTTTACTGATTTGTCGCTTCAAAGAAGCAGGCTTGGGGTGGGGGGCATCCTAAAAACCGAATTTAGGCGCTTCTCAGAGCTTTGGCACACTCGTTGACGAGGTCGGGTCCTCTATAGATGAGACCGCTATAAAGCTGAACTAGGCTGGCGCCAGATCTGATTTTTTCCCTAGCATCAGCTCCAGATAGGATGCCGCCAACACCAATAATTGGCAAGCGATCTCCGAGTCGTGCTTTAAGCGTTTTGATGACGGCGTTGGATGCAGCTCGAACGGGGCCACCAGATAAACCGCCAGTCTCTTCACCATGTTCGAGGCCTTGTACTGCATCGCGAGCAATCGTTGTGTTGGTAGCAATAACGGCATCCATACCAAACTCAACCAATAAATCAGCGATTAAATGAATGTCATCTTGATCAAGATCTGGAGCGATTTTTAGAAACACCGGTTTACGAATACCGGTACGATCGCTTAAACGCTTTCTTGCATCATCAAGATTGCGAAGAAGATCGCGCAACATTTCTTCACCCTGAAGCGCACGAAGATTTTTAGTATTGGGTGAGGAGATGTTAACAGTGATGTAAGTCGCGATATCGTAGACTGCTTCCATGCCCAGCACATAATCGCTGGCAGCTTCTTCTATAGGGGTGCTAGCATTTTTACCAATATTGAGTCCTAGGACTCCACCACTTTGCCAGAAGCGAGATTTACGAACTCTGGCAACGCAAGCTTCAACACCATCATTGTTAAAGCCCATCCGGTTAATAATGGCCTGCGCTTCAGGTAGACGAAACATGCGAGGTTTGGGATTGCCTGGTTGAGGGCGGGGTGTAACAGTACCAATTTCCAGGAAGCCAAAACCAAGTGCAGCTAATGCGTCGATGTGCTTGCCGTCTTTATCTAATCCTGCAGCCAAGCCAACCGGATTCGGAAATTCAATTCCACACACACGTTGAGGATCAGTAACTGGTTTACTGACTAATTTATCTAGCAAACCCCAACGTTGCGCGCGATCTAAATTGGTAAGCGTGAGATTGTGGGCTTGCTCTGGATCTAAACAAAAGAGCCATGGACGTAAAAGTGAGTAACGATCGATCATGGCAGATATTATGAACTAGTCAGCTTCTGCCAATGATCCTCTATGAGCCCTTCCATTGGCTGGTACTTTGCCTTGTAGGACATCTTTTCACTCTCTTTAATGTAGTAGCCCAAGTAGAGATAGGGTAGATGTAGTATTCGTGCCTGCTCAATTTGCCACAAGATGCTGTAACTGCCAAAACTAGCCGCATTGTCTGAAGCATCGTAGAAGGTGTATACCGAGGAGATACCATGCTCCAAAATGTCAATCATGCTGACCATGCGTAATCGGCCAGGGTGGGGGTCGTTCGGACCATCTCGGAACTCAACAATGCGTGAATTAACTCTACTTTGAAGTAAAAACTGCATGTACTGATCTTGATCATCACTATCCATGTCGCCACCAGCATGGCGCTCATTTTGATAGCGTTGATAAAGCTGATAGTGCTCTTCTTGATATCCTAGATTTAAAACTGAGGCTTGAAGACCGGAGTGTTTTTTCCAGGCACGTCGTTGACTGCGATTAGGGGTGAATTGATTTACTAAAACACGTGTAGCAATACAGGCTTTGCATGAATCACAGTAGGGTCTATATGTGTATAAGCCGCTGCGACGAAAGCCGGCATGAATCAGTTCGTTATACACATCCGCATGAATTAGGTGAGATGGCGTGGCAACTTGCGAACGCGCAATTTTATTGGGCAAGTAGCTGCATGGGTAGGGTGCAGTTGCATAAAACTGTAGGGTTGTGAGAGGTAGCTCTTTTAAGCGCGTCATAGCCAGTGCGTCAATATTTGCTTATCAAATTTCCAGGATTTAACAATATTAGATTGATTTACAGAAGCTTGCAGTTGTCGCAAAAAGTCTAGACGGGGCATGGGTTTAGCGCCCATTGAGCGTAGGTGGCTTGTTTCTTGCTGACAGTCAATCATTGCTACTTGGTTCTGAATGCACCAGGCACTTAAGGCGGCCAAGGCAAGCTTAGATGTATTAGGTTTACGACTAAACATCGACTCTCCATAAACCATGGCGCCAATAGCAACGCAATATAAACCGCCAATCATTGCACCGTTTTCCATAACCGCAATCGAGTGAGCATAGCCTTGCTCATGAATGGTGGAATAAGCATCCATGATTTCATGGGTGATCCAGGTTCCATCTTGATCTTTGCGAATGCTTGTTGCGCATGCACGGATGACTGCTCCAAAGTCTGCATCGACTAAAAGCTCAGATTGGCTGTCTTTGCAAAAATGACGAATACTTTTTTGAAGGGAGTCGCTACAGTGAAACTCATTAGGCTTTAATACCATGCGTGGGTTGGGTGACCACCACAAAACTGGTTGTTCATCTGAATACCAAGGAAAAATGCCTAGCTTATACGCCTGCAGTAATTGGTTTGGGTAAATGCGTTCACTGACCGCAATCAGACCGGGTACGCTTTGGTCTGGATCTGGGGTTAGCAGTGGGTTGGAAAAGGAGTCTTGGGGCCCAAGCCAACAAATTTGACTCATCTACTAAGCAATCGAGCTGGTTTAGATTTTCTCGGAGCGTAAGACATCTCGACTGCGCACATGAAATTCACTATTCAAAGCACCAGAAGCGCGATCGGCGAAGAACCACTCTAGAGTCTGCTTCACAGTTGGAAAGGCAAGATCTTGCCAGGGAATATCTTGCTCATCAAATAGAGCCACCTCTAAACTCTCTTCTCCAGCTGAAAAATCAGGCGTCTTCATAGTTGCGAGATAGAACAAATGCACTTGCTCTGCATGGGGAACATTTAGCAACGAATACAGCGGCCCAATATCAACAACTGCACCAGCCTCTTCAAATGTTTCGCGAGCAGCGCCATCGCTGGTGCTTTCGCCCAACTCCATGAAGCCCGCAGGCAGCGTCCAATAACCATGGCGAGGCTCAATGGCACGGCGGCAGAGTAACACCTTATCACCATAAACAGGAATGCTGCCAACAACGTTTCTGGGGTTCTGATAATGAATGCTTCCGCATGATTCGCATACATGTCTTTCACGTGAATCATCAGCTGGTATTTTTACAGTAATCGTAGCTGCGCAGTTGGGACAGTACTTCATGAATGCTTTCTAGAAATGGGCTTTAATGGCGCCCCGCAGGGCATTGCTAAGCATAATCTCTTTCGCCATTAAGACATCCTGAATAGTCAGGTTAGCTTCGCGGGCATTTATGCTGGGATCAGTAAGTAAGGCCTTGCGCATGACTCCAGGCAGCACCCCTGAAGAAATGGGTGGTGTAAGCCATTCATTGCGATCGGCGGGTTTAATAAAAACGCTACTTCTGCCACCTTCAGTCACAAAGCCTTGTTCATTCACAAAGAGTGCATCAAAGCCACCCAGCTTTACAGCCTCCTGCCAAGCTGCATCGTACAAAGCTCGATCGCTGACTTTATGCGCTAACAGGGGGTTACTAGAATTCATGACGCAGTCGCTTGAAAGAATATCTTTTGCCCAAAAAATCTTGACCGGTTCATTGATCTGATCAAGTGTTCCGCACTGAGCACTTAAATCTCCATTTTCATCAAGGTCTAGTCTTAGGCGCGTGCGAAGATCTTGATCCAAGCGGGCGCACGTATTCAAAATAATTGCGCGAGCCTTCTCTCTATCAAAAGAAATACGCAAGGCGGATGCCGAGCTTTGCATACGATCTAAATGAGATTCAAGTCTTTGGGGTGCCTTATTTAGAACTGCAATTGTTTCGAATAATCCAGTCTTGCTTGGCAGCCCCGTTAAGAATGCGGATTTAATCTGACACTCATGCCACTCTTGTATTGCATCAGAATCAATCGTGATGCCGGCACCAACGCCAAGGGTAAAGTTTATTGACTGAGATGACGAATCCTTCTCCATTTCAATAGTTCTAATGGGAACGCTGAAAGCAAAGTCGCCATTTGGATCAAGCCACCCCAGAGCACCGCAGTAATAGCCTCGATCGGATTGCTCAAGCTCTTGAATAATTTCCATGCTACGTTTTTTGGGTGCGCCTGTAACCGAGCCACAAGGAAAAACAGCATTCAAAATGTCATGCAGTTTGATATCTGGCTTTATTTGTCCTTGCACAGTGGAGGTCATCTGCAATACGTCACCATGTCTTGCCACTTGAAATAAGTGAGGCACTTTTACCGTATTGGGTAAACAGATACGACTTAAATCATTGCGCAACAGATCCACAATCATGACATTCTCTGCTTGATTCTTGGGATCGTCTGATAGGAAGCTTGCTGTAGCTGACAGGGCGCTCGCGGTGCCTTTCATTGGCATCGCCTTTAGTGTATCTCCCTGACGCTCAATAAATAGCTCCGGTGACTGAGAGAGTAAATAGTGATTTTCTTGTGCGATATAGGCGCCAAATCGACCGGGCTGGCGCTCACGCAATCTACTGTAAAGGGCTAGTGGAGCGCCGTAGACATTCCCAGTGATGCGATAGGTATGGTTAATTTGGTATGTATCACCACTACGAATGTATTCTTGGATTTTGGCGATATCCTCACAAAAATGATCTTCGCTTATTGAAGCTTGAAGATTCATGACTCCTGCAAGTTGTTCCACATTGGATAGCGCTTTTAATTCATCAGAAATGTAGTGATCCATTTGCTCTTTTGAGAGCTTTTGGTATTCCTGAAAAGCCCACGCCTCAATGAGTGGGTGAGAATTTTTTGCTCCCTGTAAATCTTCATTAGGTTGTGGCAAATAATGAATCAATCGACCTAGTTCATAGGCGAAAGCGGCAACTAAATATTGGCCTTTATCTAATGCAAGAGTTATTTCTTCCAAGCAGTGGATAGCAGCCTGGCGATCTGTGTTTGGGTTGCCACTCGGAAGAACGCGCCAATATTGCAAAGGCGCGTTGTAGACTCGACTCGACGGATTGACCGCCGTGCTTTGAGCGTCATCCAGCAAAATCATGACGCTTGCTCTATCAATTACTTGAGAATGGTGGCCGATTCAATGACGACTGGCTTAGTTGGTACGTCGGCCATTCTGCCCATGCGTGGAGCTGGAGCAACCATAGTAGGCACCTTGCGAATAGCATCAATAGTTTGGGTGCCAGAGATGACCTTGCCAAATACGGTATAGCCATTGCCCATAGCATTTGGATAGTTCAAGCCCTCATTATCTTTGACGTTAATAAAAAACTGAGCTGTCGCAGAATCGGGATCCGAAGTGCGGGCCATTGCAATGGTGTAAGTATTGTTTTTGAGTCCGTTATTTGCTTCAGATGCAACTGGTGCATCAGTAGGTTTTTGTACAAGGTCAGGTGTAAAGCCGCCACCTTGAATCATGAAACCATCAATAACGCGATGAAAAATGGTGCCGTTATAAAAACCGCTCTTCACGTAGTTTAGAAAGTTAGCTGTAGTTTTGGGTGCTTTAACATCATCTAATTCCACAACAAAGTTACCCATCGTGGTTTTAAATTCCACCTTTGGACCAGCGATTGCTGCTTGAGTTGAAAAACAAGAAAAAGCAAAAATGAATAAGGCAAAAAACTTGCGCATAAAGACTCCTGAAACGAGACATGGTTTTAATAAACGGTGATAGCCTATTGTATTGCCCTAGGGCGCTAAACCATTTGGAAGATTGCCCGCTCTTGCATAGGGGGCTTCATCAAACATTCCTGGGTGAGAGAGGTAATCCAGTACCCAGTCTATCGTGTCAACACCCCAAAAACAGCGTTGATTGACGATCAAAGCAGGCACTCCAAATGCGCCATCCGCTTTCGCCTTTTCAGTATTGGCAATCAGTTGGGATTTCACGGCGGCGTTATCTGGTTTTGGTGTGTCCCGAGATAAACCTAGGTAAGCGCAAAAGTCAGGCCATGAAAGATTAGGATCTTTGCCTTCAAGCCAGACGTAATCGAATGCTTTTTCAACCATCGCCCAGCCAGCTTTTTCTTGAACTAAAAGACGTTGAGGTGCGACGGTCATAAAAGGATGGTGACCTGGAAAGCGAAAGGGAATTCTTAATTTTTCGGCTTGCCAGACACAAAACTGATAGGTGTGAGGGCGCTTAGCAGCAACTTCACCAGGGCCTTTGTTCTCTGTTGCTCTAAAAAGGCCGCCCAGCAATATCGGGACAGGTGTGATGTCGAGTTTCTCTTCTAGTCGATTGCGCTGCTTGATATATAGATACGCAAACGGAGAAATAATGTCGTAATAAAAACGAGCGGGTAATTTAGAGGACATCTTGTTATTTACCCCACCTATTTTTTCTGATGCTCGTCGTCAAGTTTTCTTAAGAACATCATCTTTTCTTTAATCTGACTTTCTAGACCACGTTCAACTGGCTCATACCAATGGGGTGCCGCCATTCCCTCTGGTAGATAAGATTCGCCCGCAGCATAGGCATGGGGCTCATCATGTGCATAGCGATATTGTTTGCCATGCCCTAGTTCTTTCATGAGCTTGGTTGGTGCATTGCGCAAATGATTGGGAACAGGCTTGGATTGGTCATTTGCTACAAAGGCACGAGCCGCATTAAATGCTTTGTAACTTGCATTGCTTTTAGCTGCAACTGCGAGATAGACAACGGCTTGACCAAGTGCTAACTCTCCTTCAGGCGAGCCAAGGCGCTCATAGGTGAGGGCAGCATCGTTAGCAAGTTGCATGGCGCGAGGATCCGCAAGTCCAATATCCTCCCATGCCATGCGAACAATACGACGAGCCAAGTAGCGAGGGTCTACCCCACCATCCAGCATGCGGCATAACCAATATAAAGAGGCATCAGGATCTGAGCCTCTCACGGATTTATGCAATGCGGATATTTGATCGTAAAACTGGTCACCACCTTTATCAAATCGCCTAGCTTGAGTAGAAAGCGCATTTTCGATAAAAGATTGATCAACGATTTTGGTATTGGAGTCTGGTGCACGTACCGCGTTACGAACCTGTTCGGCTAAATTCAGTAATCTTCTAGCATCACCGTCGGCATGGTGGATGAGTGTTTCAATGGCTGAAGCCTCGAATTGAACTTCGGGCATTGCAAATTGATGCGCACGTTCAAATAGTTGTTGAAGCTCGGATTTATTTAAGGATTTCAGTACATAGACCTGTGCACGTGAAAGCAATGCGGAGTTCACCTCAAAAGATGGGTTCTCGGTGGTAGCGCCAATGAAAGTAAATAGACCCGATTCCACATGAGGTAAAAGCGCATCTTGCTGGCTTTTATTAAAGCGATGAATCTCATCGACAAACAAAATAGTTTGTTTGCCAGATTGCGCCAAGGATTGCTCTGCCTGTTGAATAGATTCCCGAATTTCTTTAACGCCCGCCAATACAGCGGAGATGGCGATGAACTCGCGATCAAATGCTTTAGCAGATAAGCGGGCTAAGGTGGTTTTTCCAACACCTGGCGGTCCCCATAAAATCATGGAGTGAGGCTTGCCTGATGCAAACGCCAGATTTAATGGTTTGCTAGGCCCCAGTAAGTGAGTCTGCCCAATAACTTGGTCAATTGATTTTGGACGTAACGCTTCCGCTAATGGTGGCGGTGGTGCGCTATCAAAAAGACCACTCATTGATCAAGCTTGAATAAACAAAATCACGATAGCCGCCCAAGATAAGCAAAAAGCAGCGATGTAAGTTAGGCGATTACGCATTGTCATAAATGCTGCGCAGGTAGCTTCATCTGCAAAATAGTAATGATAGGTATTTTGATCAATGTTGCGCTGAATAATTAGCGTAGATGCCATGATTAAGAGGCCAACTGGGATGTAGATGTGCAAGGCCACCCATGCTACTAAAGCAGGAATAACTCCCCAGATCCAAGCATTGCGATCTAGCCAACGATCCCCCGTTGTTGCTTTGCCTAAATTGTGTAGATTGGCACCCCAATGCAATGCACCCATAAAGGAGGTAATCACTGCGCCATATCCGGCCAATGATTCAGCGCTCAAGTAGTTGACCGGAGTTGGTGCGAGTTGCACCAATAAAGCTAAACCAATAAATGGAATTAAGCCCGCATAGCCAAGCTTAAGAACTAGTGGGGGAATGGGATTATTGTTCACGTTGAATTACTTATATGTTTTTTGATTCAAGATTATTTTTCGTAGGTGTATACGCCGCGCCCAGTTTTGCGACCAAGGTAACCGGCTGCAACCATTTCGCGTAAGAGTGGGCAAGGGCGATATTTTGAGTCGCTAAAGTTTTCAAAATACACTTCCATCACCGCAAGGCAGGTATCTAAGCCGATCAGATCTGCTAGTGCCAGAGGGCCAATAGGTTGATTGCAACCCAACTTCATGCCTGCATCAATGTCTTCTGGACTAGCTAAGCCTTCTGAAAGAACAAAGAAAGCTTCATTAATCATCGGCAACAAGATGCGATTGACTACAAATCCAGGAGAGTTCTTCACGGTAATTGGCTCTTTGCCCACGCGTTTGGCCATTTCAATAATGGCGGCGTGCGTCTCATCGCTGGTCTGCAATCCGCGAATTACCTCTACTAATGCCATTAAGGGGGGTGGGTTAAAGAAGTGCATGCCGATAAAGCGTGATGGGTTTGAGTCTAGGGCCGCAAGCTTGGTGATAGATAGAGAAGAGGTGTTGGTAGCAATGATCGTGTTTTTACTCACAATCTCGTCAACTTGCTTAAGAATTTTTTCTTTGATCGCTTGGTTTTCTGTTGCAGCTTCAATTACTAATCCAAGACCTTTAAAGTCTGCGTAAGCAGTGCTACCTTTAATGCGCTTAAGCGCTGCATCTTTTGCTTCTGTTGTGAGAGTCTCTTTTTTAACCAGACGATCTAAGCTCTTGCTGATTTGATCAAGACCACGTTGAACTGCGGCATCATTGATATCAACCATAACAACATCAAGTCCCGCAACGGCACATACCTGCGCAATACCATTACCCATGGTGCCTGCACCAATTACGCCAACTGATTGAATCTTCATCTTATTTCCTTCGTTGATACTGGGTTGAACCAAATAACTGCTCTCTAGCCTTGTCATCATGCAATGGCTTGCGTAATGCTGTTAATACTTCGCAACCGCGTTTTACTGCTGGGCGCTCGCCAATCATTTCAAACCAGCGCTTGAAATGCGGATAGCCATTGATATCAATTCCTTGATTTTTCCAATTACGCGTCCATGGAAAAATCGCTATATCGGCAATCGAATATTTTGTACCCGCGATATAAGTATTATCTTTCAGTTGCGTATCCAGAACCCCATAAAGTCGCTTGGCTTCATTCGTATAGCGATCTACGGCATATTGAATCTTCTCTGGGGCATAGATGCGGAAGTGATGGTTTTGACCAAGCATTGGACCAAGGCCACCCATTTGGAACATCAACCACTGTAAAACCTCGTATTTGCCCCGGGTGGTTTTGGGCAGAAACTTGCCAGTTTTGGCGGCAAGGTAGAGCAAGATTGCACCTGACTCAAAGATGCTGATGGGTTTGCCATCTGGCCCATGGGGGTCTACCAAGGCAGGGATTTTGTTGTTCGGGCTAATTTTGAGAAACGCCTTATCAAATTGATCACCTGCGCCAATATCAATCGGATGCGCTACCCAGTCACGGCCTAATCTATAGCCACATTCCTCGAGCATGATATGAACCTTATGGCCATTTGGAGTTGGCCAGCTATAAACATCAATGACATTGCTATCTTTACTTTTCTTAATTGCCATAATTTTCTCTAAAGTTTTTGTAGATGAGTTAATGCCGAAGAAAGAGTTTGCTCCTGCTTAGCAAAGCAAAAGCGAATGACGCCTGATTCTGTGGGTTCTTCATAGAAGGCGGAAACTGGGATAGCAGCAACGCCCACTTCAGTCGTTAGCCATTTGCAAAAATCTGCTTCATTCAGTTTTGCTTCAGGAGTTTCTAGCACCGTGTAATCAACGCACTGGAAATAGGTTCCCGGTGTTGGTAGTAATTTGAATTTCGTCTTCTCTAATCCTGCTCTGAAAAAATCGCGCTTAGCTTGGTAGAAAGCAGACAACCCTAAGTAATGTGATGCATCCGATAGATAGGTCGCTAAACCATATTGCATCGGCGTATTGACAGTGAATACATTGAATTGATGTACTTTACGAAACTCAGCGCTTAAAGGAGCGGGGGCCGCAACATAGCCCACTTTCCAGCCGGTAACGTGATAGGTTTTGCCAAAGCTCGAAATTAAAAAACTGCGGGCTGCTAATTCTGGATGAGAGGCAACGCTATGATGGCATGCGCCATCATAGACCATGTGTTCATAAACCTCATCACTTAAGATTAATGTCGAAGTATTTTTGAGTAAGTCAGCCAAGCGATCGAGGTCGGATTTCTGCCAAACCATGCCTGTCGGATTGTGGGGTGTATTGATGATAATCAGACGAGTATTGGTGCGTATCGCTTTTGATAATGCCTCCCATGGAATTTGATAGGAGGCCACTTTTCCATTGCTATCTCGTTTAGCTTCAAGAGAAACCGCAATTACTTTTCCGCCAGCTAATTCAATTGATGGTCTATAGCTGTCATATGCTGGTTCAATGACGACGACTTCATCGCCTGGACTTACACACGCAAGAATGGTAGTCAAAATTCCCTGAGTGCCACCAGCGGTGATCGTGATTTCAGAATCAGGGTTGTATTGATGGCCGTAAAGTTGTTCTATCTTGTTTGCTATCCCATGACGTAAATTGGGAACCCCAATCATCGGAGGATATTGATTATGGTCGGCTAGCATTGCCTCGTTGACGTCCGCAATCAATTGACGATCGCAAGGGAAGTCTGGAAAGCCTTGACCTAAATTGATAGCCTGATGTTCAGTCGCTAGGGCTGACATTACTGTAAATATAGTTGTCCCCACCTTGGGCAGGCGACTGGGGAATGGGGGATGCTTAAGGGCAGAATTCATGTGGTCAAAGGGGGTTAAAAGTCTTCCGTTGGCCTTTTTGGCGAATAATTTGGGCAGTCGCTAGAATGGAAACAATACATATACAAATTGTGCCATGCTGATCGTACTTTCACCCGCCAAATCCCTAGATTACAAGACGCCCGTAAAGGTGAAGGCACCAACCCTGCCAGAGTTTGTTGCTGAGTCTGCCAAGCTAATTGCTGATCTTAAGAAACTAGCCCCCCAGGATGTAGCAAGGCTGATGGGTTTATCAGATCAGCTAGCAGTGCTTAATGTAGGGCGTTACCGAGATTGGTCAAAAAAATTCACAGAAGAAAACAGCAAGCCTGCCATTTATGCTTTTGATGGCGATGTCTATGATGGTTTTGATGTTAAAACCTTAGATGCCAAGGCGGTTAATTTTGCGCAAGAACATATTCGCATTTTGTCTGGGCTCTATGGTGCTTTGCGACCTTTGGATTTAATGCAGGCCTATCGCTTGGAGATGGGTACCCCATTTAAGAATGCGCGTGGTAAGGACTTGTATGCGTTTTGGGGGAGCAGAGTAACGAATGCATTAAAAGAGGTGCTCGAAAAACAAAAGAAACCAGTCTTGCTAAATTTGGCTTCCGAAGAGTATTTCAAAGTATTGCAGCCAAAAGATTTGGATTGCCCGGTGATTTCTCCTGTGTTTCAGGATGCTAAAGATGGTAAGTACAAAATCATCTCTTTCTACGCAAAGCGCGCACGTGGCTTGATGGCGCGGTATGTTGTAGAGAATCGAATCACTGATCCAGCAGACTTAAAAGGTTTTAATTTAGATGGTTACAAGTACCATGCTGCTGATTCAAAACCAGATAAACCCGTCTTTAGACGAGCGGAGAAGAAGTAATGGCTGTACATCGCACCAAACCTTCTCAACGCACTTCTCCAGAGGTAGAAAAGCTGGTGGCAGATGCTATTTCCTTGGCTGCCTCAGGTAGCCAGATTGAGGATCGCTATTGGGAAGAGCGTTTGAATATACGTCTAATGCGCTTATTAAAAAGTCAGAATCAAAACGTGATTGATGCTGCATTAGATCAAACCTTCCGCATTAATACAGTTGCATTTGAAGTGCTTGCTGATACAGCGGAAACTTTGGCTGAGTCTCTCAAAATGGAGCATGAAGGGCAGCAGTGGGATGCGTTGTTATTGGCTATGCCAATCGTTGCCCATACGCGTTATCAAATCCCTTCTGGACCTTTGCCTGCCAATATGGTCGAAGCCACTGCCAGCGCCTTGCATAGCGCTATTGCTGCAACAGACACCCGCATCGCGATTATCCCTTGGCTGTATAGCATTGATCAAATGCCGCATTCGCACTGCCAAACTCGCGTGTTAACGGAAGCGCTTGCTACTGCCGCAATCTCTGGCAAAGATGTCAAATTAGAGTTGCGCGATATGTCAGAAACAATCGCCGTTTTAGCCGATCCGCGTTTCATCGTAGCGGCAATCAGTGCGCCTAGTGGTTCCCCGATTTTTAAATGGCAAGAAGAGCCACCGGCAAGACAGGAGCGAGGCGTTAGATTGATAGGTTGGCAAAATGCGATGCAAGAGCCGATTGCTTCCATGTTGCCTGGCTGCGAATTTGAATTGTTGCTACCAGAAGCGTATTTCACGAACTGCCGGTTGGCGGATAAGCATGTACGTCCATTAAGTATTCGTGCTGCAGTGAACTTCCTAGAGAGCACATTAGGCATTCTTCCTGCCGGTCTATCGTGTGTTGTGGGTGCTTTCGGAGAAGAGCAGGCGGATGAATACCGAATTTCGTTTAGTGCAAAAGGCTCATCCGATGTGATGTATGGCGTTATCTGGCCTTTGTATGACCGCGAGAGCGTAGCGAATGACGCGCTTAATGATTTATCGGATGATGAGAGTCCTATCAAAAAGATCTGCGATGCTTTGCATGACGCTGGCGTAGAAGATGTATTCCGTCACGCGATGTTATTTGATCCAGAGCTTTGTGATGATTGTGGGGCGCCACTATTTCCGGATCGTTCAGGAGAAGCGGTTCATGCTGAGATGCCCGAAGATACGCCAACCCAGCAGCCTTTGTTTCATTAAAGAGAATAATGAATCATTAGCTATAAAAATAGACGATAAAAAAGCCGAGGGTTACTCGGCTTTTTTTATTTAATACTATAAAAACTTCGATAAAACTGAGATTGCTTAGTTCTGCACAAACGGTTCAGCGCCAGCAAACAAGTGCGGTAATTTTCCTGCTTTCATTTCTGCTGTTTGACAGAAGTCAGCAAGACGTGTTCCAACCTTGATATTGAAAAGCATTGCTTTGTTACCCAATACAACTAGATCAAATCCAGAGTTTGTATTTTTGTAACGTAAGCTACCAGGTAGAGAAGTTTGGCGATCTAAATCATATGTTTTAGATTCCCAAGTCAGGCGAACTTTCTCAGTGGTACCAGTCGTTTTGAACTGCTTGCTTTCACTGCAAGTCCATGTGAATACTTCTTCATTAGCGCTTACGTTTGCAGCCCCAGAGAGGCATGCTAGCGCAAGGCTAATGGTGAGAAGAGACTTCTTCATATGCAATATTCCTCAGTAAATTAAGGGAGCAAATGTTTAACGCCAGCTTGCTCTTCAAGCAATTCATTGAGAGTGTGAGTCATGCGCTCGCGAGAGAACTCATCGATCTCCAAGCCTTCAACCATCTTGTAATCGCCGTTTTCGCATGTGACAGGGAAGCCATAAATCACTTCAGCTGGAATCCCGTACTCACCTTTAGATGGGATACCCATGGTGACCCATTTGCCGTTAGTGCCAAGCACCCAATCATGAATGTGATCGATTGCCGCATTCGCTGCTGACGCGGCAGAAGAGAGGCCACGCGCATCAATAATCGCTGCGCCACGCTTACCAACGGTTGGAATAAATACATCTTTGTTCCACGCTGCATCATTAATAGAGTCTTTTACAGACTTGCCATCAACAGTTGCAAAGCGATAGTCTGGATACATGGTTGGGCTGTGGTTACCCCAAACAACCAACTTCTCAATGCCGGCAACAGGTTTGTTCAACTTGGTTGCCAACTGTGAGAGTGCGCGGTTGTGATCGAGACGCAACATCGCTGTAAAGTTTTTCGCGGGAATATCTGGAGCAGATTTCATAGCGATGTAAGCATTGGTATTTGCTGGGTTGCCAACAACCAATACTTTGACGGTTTTCTTAGCAACTGTATTCAATGCCTTACCTTGCGCAGTGAAGATTTGCGCATTAGCGGAGAGCAAGTCTTTGCGCTCCATGCCAGGACCGCGTGGACGTGCGCCAACCAATAGAGCAACATCAATATCCTTGAATGCGGTCAATGGGTCAGAGTGCGCTGTAACGCCAGCCAACAATGGGAATGCGCAGTCTTCGAGCTCCATGATCACCCCAGCCAAGGCTTTTTGTGCTTTTTCATCAGGAATTTCGAGCAATTGCAGGATTACAGGCTGATCTTTGCCTAATAGGTCGCCATTGGCGATACGGAATAGAAGTGAATATCCGATTTGACCGGCTGCACCGGTTACGGCGACACGCATTGGGGCTTTTGCCATTGCTGATAACTCCAGAGGAAGGTTAGTGGGGTTGATTAATAAAAACTTTTCTATTATCCATTCAAGTGTATGGACTTTGCCTTTACACTGTCAATGATGTCTTATATAAGACTAGAATTACTCAGAATTTTATCCAATTGATGTCCTTGTGGAGTGAATTTGTCAGAAGTAAATTTGCCTATCGCCTCATTTAGCCCTTTATACGAGCAGATCAAAGCCATGATTTTGGCCAGTCTGCAGGCTGGAGAGTGGCTTCCTGGCGAAGTGATCCCCAGTGAGATGGAGCTTGCAGCCCGATATGCGGTAAGCCAAGGCACAGTGCGCAAGGCAATTGATGAGCTAGCCGCCCAGAATCTATTGGTTAGACGCCAGGGAAAGGGCACTTTTGTCGCCACTCACCAAGAAGATGATTGGCAGTACCGCTTTTTACGTTTAGCCCCAGACTCAGGGGAAAAGTTTCATCTGATTAGTCAATTTTTAGCCTGTGAGCAAACCAAGGCCACTGATTACGTGGCTAATTTGCTTAAATTAAAGGCAGGTGACCCAGTCATCTATATCGATCGCGTTCAAACGTTTGCAGGCCAACCCGTTGTTTTTGAAGAGATTTGGCTTCCAGGCAGCCGTTTCAAAGGTCTGGACCTCGATACCCTCAATGATTGGCATGGTCCGGTCTATGCGCTTTATGAAAGCCAGTACGCTACCCACATGGTGCGGGCAGAAGAAAAAATCAAGGCAGTTTCAGCTGATGAAGGTCTCGCCAAGCACCTCCAAATTTCAGTCGGCGCGCCTTTGCTCTCGGTAGAGCGGGTTGCATTCACCTACGGGAATAAACCAGTAGAAATTCGGCACGCAAGATACGACACTTCTGAGCAGCATTACGAGAATCGATTGAACTGAACTTATCCGTAAAACCCCTTTTTAACCCTTATAAACCCTTAAAAGCCCCCACCAGACCCAAGGTTTCCAATAGAATATGTTGCGACACAACAAAATCAAACTGAACCTCCACCGAAAGATAGAGATTGCCCATGGTTGATGCACAGCAAAATGTAAAAAAAGATAGACCGGTTTATCGAAATATTGGTCTAGCCCAGTTGGTGAAATACCGCCTTCCTTGGGCCGGTAAAGTTTCCATTCTTCACCGTATCAGCGGAGCAGTTTTGTTCCTCTTGTTGCCATTTATTTTGTATCTCTTTGATCAAAGCCTTGCTTCCGAATTGAGCTACCAAAAATTCCAAGCCTTCACAGGTAATGTCTTGGTAAAAATTATTTGCTTGGGTTTGATTTGGTGTTTCTTGCACCACTTCTGCGCTGGCATTCGTTACCTCTTGCTCGATCTCGAGATCGGAGTAGAGAAGTCAGAGTCCAATCGTTCAGCAATTATCGTCTTGGTGATTGGCTTGGCTTTGACTGCGGTAGTTGGTCTTAAATTATTCGGCTTGTATTAAGCGTTTCTTCATTAAGGAAATTTCATGCCTATTTATCAAATTGGACCAAAGCGCTTAGTTGTAGGCGCGCATTACGGCCTTAAAGAATGGATTATTCAACGCGTTACTGCGATTGTGATGGTGGTATTTACCGTTGTGCTGCTGGTGGATTATTGCGTTACTGGTAGCGCTACATACGAGGGCTGGTCTGGCCTGTTTAGCAATCAGCTAATGAAGTTGTTAACACTCTTGGCTTTGTTCAGTCTTTTCTATCACGCTTGGATTGGTGTGCGCGATATTTGGATGGATTACATCAAGCCTGTCGGCATTCGTTTGACACTCCAAGTGTTGACTGTTTTGTATCTTGTAGCGTGTGCGGCATATGCCGTTCAAATTTTGTGGAAAGTGTAATTCGATGACTGCAATTCAAAAATCATTACCACGCCGCCGTTTTGATGCGGTGATTGTTGGTGCGGGTGGTTCAGGTATGCGCGCTTCATTGCAGTTAGCAGAAGCTGGCTTGAATGTAGCTGTGCTTAGTAAAGTATTTCCAACACGTTCACACACGGTTGCAGCGCAGGGTGGTATCGGCGCTTCACTAGGCAATATGAGTGAAGACAATTGGCACTATCACTTTTACGACACCATTAAAGGTTCTGACTGGTTAGGTGACCAGGACGTAATCGAATTCATGTGCCGCGAAGCTCCAAAAGTTGTTTATGAGTTAGAACACTTTGGTATGCCGTTTGACCGTAACCCTGATGGCACGATCTATCAGCGTCCGTTTGGTGGTCACACAGCAAACTATGGCGAGAAGCCAGTGCAGCGTGCTTGTGCTGCCGCTGACCGCACTGGTCACGCAATGTTGCACACCTTGTACCAACGTAACGTACGCGCGAAGACTAACTTCTTCGTGGAGTGGTTGGCGCTTGATCTCATTCGTGATGATGAGGGTGACGTAGTTGGTGTAACTGCTCTTGAAATGGAAACCGGCCAGGTATACATCTTGGAAGCCAAGATTGTGATGTTGGCTACTGGTGGTGCGGGCCGTATTTGGGATGCATCCACTAACGCGTTTATTAATACCGGCGACGGTATGGGTCTTGCAGCACGTGCAGGCATTCCGTTGGAAGATATGGAGTTCTGGCAATTCCACCCAACTGGCGTAGCTGGTGCGGGTGTGTTGTTGACAGAAGGTTGCCGTGGCGAAGGCGGTATTTTGCGCAACAAAGATGGCGAGCGTTTCATGGAACGCTATGCGCCAACTTTGAAAGATTTGGCTCCACGTGACTTCGTATCACGCTCTATGGATCAAGAAATTAAAGAAGGGCGCGGTTGCGGCCCGAATGGTGATTATGTTGTGCTCGATCTGACACATATTGGCGCTGACACGATCATGAAGCGTTTGCCTTCCGTGTATGAGATTGGTATTAACTTTGCCAACGTTGACGTGACCAAGGAGCCAATTCCAGTTGTGCCAACCATTCACTATCAGATGGGCGGCATTCCAACCAATATTAATGGTCAAGTCGTTGTGCCAGCAAATGGCAAACACAATGAAGTGATTAACGGCTTGTATGCAATTGGCGAGTGCTCATGTGTTTCAGTTCACGGCGCAAACCGTTTGGGTACAAACTCATTGCTCGACCTCTTAGTATTCGGTCGTGCAGCAGGCAATCACATCGTGAGCTTGGATCTTAAGAATCGCGAATTCAAGCCATTGCCGAAGAATGCTGGTCAACAAACTATGGAGCGTATTGCGAAGTTGGACAACTCCACTTCTGGTGAATATGCACAAGACGTTGCTAACGATATTCGTAAGTGCATGCAGAAATATGCTGGCGTGTTCCGCAATCAAGAATTGATGGACGAAGGTGTTCGTCAAATGGCCAAGTTGACTGAGCGCGCTAAGCACTTATGGGTTAAAGATAAGTCTGAGATTTTCAATACTGCGCGTATTGAGGCTTTGGAAGTGGCTAACTTGGTTGAGACTGCAAATGCAACCATGACCTCGGCAGCTGCTCGTAAAGAAAGCCGTGGTGCTCACTCTCATGATGATCACCCACATCGTGATGATGACAACTGGATGAAGCACACGCTTTGGTATAGCGAAGGTAATCGTTTGGACTACAAACCAGTTCAGCTAAAACCATTGACTGTTGATTCAGTTCCTCCAAAAGAACGTACTTTCTAAGCAAGAGAGATAGAAGATGAGTGATACCCGTATATTTGAAATCTACCGTTACGATCCAGATGTCGATGCAGCGCCGCGTATGCAGCGCTATGAGTTAGAACTCACTGGTGAGCGTATGTTGTTAGATGCGTTGATTTCTTTGAAGAAACAAGACGAGACCATTTCTTATCGTCGTTCATGCCGTGAAGGTGTGTGTGGTTCAGACGCAATGAACATTAACGGTAAGAATGGTTTGGCTTGCTTGACCAATATGTTGACTTTGCCTAAGGTCATCACTTTGCGCCCATTGCCTGGTTTACCAGTTGTGCGCGATTTGATCGTCGATATGACTTTGTTCTTCAAGCAATATTTGTCGATCAAGCCTTACTTGGTAAATGACAATCCACCTCCAGAAAAAGAGCGTCTCCAGAGTCCTGAAGAGCGTGAAGAGTTAAACGGCTTGTATGAGTGCATCTTGTGCGCATCTTGCTCAACTTCATGCCCATCCTTCTGGTGGAATCCAGATAAGTTTGTAGGTCCAGCTGGTTTGTTGCAGGCATATCGCTTTATTGCTGATAGCCGTGACGAAGAGACTTCTAAGCGTTTAGATAATCTTGAGGATCCTTACCGTTTATTCCGTTGCCATACCATCATGAATTGCGTGGACGTATGTCCTAAGCATTTGAATCCTACGAAGGCGATTGGCAAAATTAAGGAGTTGATGGTTCGTAGGGCAGTATGACCCTTGGAAATGCAGAGTTATATCGTTTAAAGAGTGACGCTCGAAGGGGCTTACTTGAGAACGATTTAATTCTGCAGCGTTTCTTTGCTCGTTACGGCGATCAGTTAAGCGTAGAAGATGGAAAAGTATTAAGCCAGTTATTGGCCTTAGATGACAACGATTTGATGGATTTATTGATCGCTCGAAAAGATTCTGTGGCTGGATTGGAAAAAGAGATGCAGTCGGACTCTTTTAAAAAGATTTTGCAAAGGCTGAGAGAGAAGTAATTCAGCACTTTGGTGCAGTAGCTGTGTAGGCGTGTGAGCGAAAAGTGTATTAATCATAATTTTGAATGACTAAGGATTAGAAATGATTGAATCGGACATCAAGGCAAAACTCTCGTTTTCGGATGGCACCCCAGATATTGATCTGCCAATTTACAAAGGGACTGTAGGTCCAGATGTAATCGACATTCGCAAGCTTTATGGTCAGACCGGTAAGTTCACTTACGATTCCGGCTTCCTTTCTACTGCGTCATGCAATAGCAAAATTACCTACATTGATGGTGATAAGGGTGAGTTGCTTTATCGTGGCTACCCAATTGAGGACTTGGCAGGCAAGTGCGACTTCTTGGAAGTTTGCTTCCTCTTGATCAATGGCGAATTGCCAAATGCTAAAGAGAAGAAAGACTTTGAAAATATGGTCATGCACCACACCATGGTTCATGAGCAGATGCAATTCTTCTTACGTGGCTTCCGCCGTGATGCTCATCCAATGTCTGTATTGACTGGCTTGGTTGGTGCAATGGCTGCTTTCTATCATGATGAGATTGACTATAGCGATCCGTATGCGCGTGAAGTAGCGCAAATTCGCTTGATCGCGAAGATGCCAACTTTGGTAGCGATGGCATACAAATATTCAGTAGGACAACCATTTATCTATCCAGATAACTCTTTGTCTTACACCGCAAACTTTATGCGCATGATGTTCGCAACACCTTGTGAAGAGTACAAAGTAAACCCAGTATTGGTTCGTGCTTTGGATCGCATCTTTACATTGCATGCAGACCATGAGCAAAACGCATCGACTTCAACAGTGCGCTTGTGTGGTTCCTCGGGTACCAATCCATTTGCCGCAATTTCTGCTGGTATTGCTTGCTTATGGGGTCCTGCACACGGTGGCGCAAACGAAGCTTGCTTGCAAATGTTGAATGAGATTCAAGCTAAGGGTGGCGTAGATAAGATCCATGAATTTATCGCCCAAGTAAAAGATAAGAACTCAGGCGTTCGCTTGATGGGCTTTGGTCACCGTGTTTATAAGAACTTCGATCCACGTGCTAAATTGATGCGTGAAACTTGCTACGAAGTATTGAATGAGCTTGGCTTGCAAGATGATCCATTGTTCAAGTTGGCAATGACACTTGAGAAGATTGCATTGGAGGATGACTACTTTGTAAGCCGTAAGCTCTATCCAAACGTTGACTTCTACTCTGGTATCGTTCAGCGCGCACTTGGCATTCCAACTGAAATGTTCACTTGTATCTTTGCTTTGGCAAGAACGGTGGGCTGGATTGCTCAGTGGGAAGAGATGATCACGGATCCTGAGTATAAAATTGGGCGTCCACGTCAGTTGTACGTTGGCGAAACTTCACGCAAGGTTCCAGATATTTCTGCTCGTAAATAAAGGTTTTAAGGTCTCTCATGTCTCGTACGCTTTATGACAAATTGTGGGATGACCACGTTGTTTACTCTGAAGAAGATGGCACAGCCACGATCTATATTGATCGTCAATTGCTGCACGAGGTAACCAGTCCTCAGGCATTTGAAGGCCTTAATCTGGCTGGCCGTCCTGTTTGGCGCATCTCTGCCAACTTGGCTGTCTCTGATCACAATGTGCCAACGACTGACCGGAGCCAAGGAATTGCTGATCCTATTTCCAAGTTGCAAGTAGATACCTTGGATCAAAATTGTGATGCATTTGGTATCACCCAATACAAGATGAATGACACCCGTCAGGGGATTGTTCACGTCATTGGCCCAGAGCAGGGCGCTACATTGCCTGGCATGACAGTGGTTTGCGGTGATTCGCATACGAGTACCCACGGCGCATTTGGCGCCTTGGCATTTGGTATTGGTACATCTGAAGTCGAGCACGTTCTCGCTACTCAAACTTTGCTCATGAAAAAGAGCAAGAATATGTTGGTGCGTGTAGATGGACGCTTACAGCCAGGCGCTACTGCAAAAGATATCGTATTGGCTGTGATTGGTAAGATTGGTACGGCTGGTGGCACGGGTTACACCATTGAGTTTGCGGGTGAGGCTATTCGCAATCTCTCTATGGAAGGTCGTATGACCATCTGCAATATGGCAATTGAGGCTGGTGCACGCTCTGGTTTAGTTGCGGTGGATGAGACAACGATTGAATATATTCAAGGTCGTCCTTATGCCCCTAAAGGGCCAGCTTTACTTCAGGCTTTGCAATATTGGAGAACCTTGCATTCTGACGTTGATGCCAAATTCGATGCGGTTGTTGAATTACGCGCCGAAGAAATTGCCCCGCAAGTAACTTGGGGTACATCACCAGAGATGGTTCTCTCCATTAGCGACCGTGTTCCAGATCCAGGAAAAGAGCGTGATCCTAATAAACGCTCGGCGATTGAACGTGCTTTGGAATATATGAACCTCACTCCAAATACTCCGTTAAGCAGCATTATGGTCGATAAGGTGTTTATTGGTTCATGCACCAATAGTCGTATTGAGGATATTCGTGCAGCTGCAAAAGTGGTTGATCGTATTGGGAAAAAAGTGGCACCCAATATCAAGCTTGCATTAGTTGTTCCAGGCTCTGGTTTGGTAAAAGCCCAAGCAGAGCGTGAAGGCTTAGATCGTATTTTCAAGGCTGCTGGCTTTGAATGGCGCGAACCTGGTTGCTCTATGTGTTTGGCCATGAACGCTGACCGTCTTGAGCCAGGAGAGCGCTGCGCCTCAACTTCGAATCGTAACTTTGAAGGCCGCCAAGGTAATGGTGGTCGCACTCACTTGGTAAGCCCAGCAATGGCTGCAGCTGCGGCAATTGAAGGTCACTTTGTGGACGTTCGTAAGATTTCTTAAGGGTGATTCAATGAAATTTTCTCCAGTTTCCCTAATTGCTAGATTGACTATTGTTGGCATCATTGGATTGGTGATTGCGGCCTGCACTAGCACCTTCGAAGGTATGGGAAAAGATTTGCAAACCATGGGTAATGCGATGGGTGGCTCTGGCGCAAACACAACTCAACAAAATCAATCGCAGACTCAGGGTAAAGATGTTGTTGTTACTCCTGTGAAGTAAGAAGATTTAGATTAAATATTTAGCGAAGTCAGAATTATGGAAAAATTTACGGTATACAAAGGACTAGTTGCTCCACTCAATCGGGAGAACGTGGATACCGACGCGATTATTCCAAAGCAGTTTTTAAAGTCAATTAAGAAAACTGGCTTTGGCCAAAACTTATTTGATGAGTGGCGTTATCTTGATCATGGTGAACCTGGTCAAGATTGCAGTAAGCGCCCAGTGAACCCTGATTTTGTTTTAAACCAAGCCCGTTACAAAGGTGCCGGCATTTTGTTAGCACGCAAGAACTTTGGCTGCGGTAGCTCTCGTGAACATGCTCCTTGGGCTTTGGATCAATTCGGCTTTAGAGCGGTTATTGCCCCTAGTTTTGCAGACATTTTCTATAACAACTGCTTTAAGAATGGTCTTTTGCCTATCGTTTTGAGCGAACTTCAAGTGGATCATCTCTTTAACGAGACCATGGCTTTTAGCGGATACCAGCTCACAATCGATTTAGAGGCCCAGCAGGTTATTACCCCCGATGGCACCGCTTATAGCTTTGAAGTAGCCCCATTCAGAAAATATTGCCTCCTGAACGGTTTGGACGATATTGGCTTAACTCTGCGCCATGCAGATAAAATTAAGGCTTTTGAAGCCGAGCGCATTCTGAGGATGCCTTGGCTGGCAACCCAGTTGCCCTAATTTGTTGATTTAAAGGCCTTTTCATGAAAATTGCAGTTCTCCCGGGCGATGGGATCGGCCCGGAAATCGTTGCTCAAGCCGTCCGTGTTCTCAAAGCGCTGGGCCCAAAGTTTGATTTGGAAGAAGCCCCTGTGGGTGGTGCTGCCTATGACGTAGCAGGGCATCCATTGCCGCCAGCAACTCTTGAGTTGGCTAAGAAGGCTGACGCCATTTTATTTGGTGCTGTTGGTGATTGGAAATACGACTCACTCGCCCGTGAATTGCGTCCTGAACAAGCGATCTTAGGTTTACGCAAACATCTGGAGTTATTTGCCAACTTTAGGCCTGCGATTTGCTATCCAGAGTTGACTGCAGCTTCAAGCTTAAAGCCAGAAATTATTGGCGGTCTCGATATTTTGATTGTGCGAGAGCTCAACGGCGACATTTACTTCGGTCAGCCACGTGGTATTCGTTCCTCTGAGTTGCCTTTATTTAAAGGTGCGCGTGAGGGCTTTGACACAATGCACTATAGCGAGCCCGAAGTAGAGCGTATTGGACGTGTTGCATTTGAAGCGGCGCAAAAACGTGGCAAGAAAGTATGCAGTGTTGATAAGGCGAATGTGCTGGAAACATCACAGTTATGGCGCGAAGTCATGATTCGGGTTTCCAAAGATTATCCTGACGTAGAGCTGTCTCATATGTATGTCGACAATGCTGCAATGCAGCTGGTGAAAGCGCCAAAAGCCTTTGACGTTGTTGTGACTGGTAATCTGTTTGGCGATATTTTGTCTGATGAGGCTGCAATGTTGACAGGTTCAATTGGTATGCTGCCTTCCGCATCTTTAGATAAGAACAACAAAGGCTTGTATGAGCCAAGCCATGGCTCTGCTCCTGACATCGCTGGCAAGGGAATTGCTAATCCATTGGCAACTATTTTGTCGGCAGCGATGATGTTGCGTTACTCATTGGGGATGCCGGTTGAAGCTGATCGTATTGAGAAAGCGGTTCAGAAGGTATTGGCTCAAGGTTTGCGTACTGCGGATATTTACACTGAGGGCAAGAAAAAAGTGTCAACGGTAGAGATGGGTGATGCAGTTGTAGCAGCGCTTGCGTAAGAAGTAAAAAAAGAAGATAGAAATTAAAGAGTAGTCAAATTCACTAAATAGTTGATGATCATGGCAAATACAAAAACACCTTTGGTAGGTTTAGTTGGCTGGCGCGGAATGGTTGGTAGCGTTCTGATGGAACGTATGCTTGCCGAAAAAGATTTTGATCTGATTGAGCCGGTTTTCTTTAGCACCAGTCAAGCTGGTGGCGAAGTCCCTTTGTTAAATGGTCAAAAAGTAACTAAGAGTGAAAGCACTCTTCAAGATGCCAATGACATTAAGGCACTATCTCGTTGCGACATCATTTTGACTTGTCAGGGTGGTGATTACACCAATGAAATTTTTCCTAAACTGCGCGCTGCAGGCTGGAATGGCCACTGGATTGACGCTGCTAGCGCATTGCGGATGAAGGATGATGCGGTATTGATCTTGGATCCAGTAAATCGTCCTGTAATCGATAAAGCCTTAGCTGCTGGTGGTAAGAACTGGATTGGCAGCAACTGCACAGTAAGCTTGATGATGATGGCTATGGGTGGTCTTGTTAAGGCAGACATGGTTGAGTGGATTAGCGCCATGACCTATCAAGCTGCTTCTGGTGCTGGCGCGCAAAATATGCGTGAGTTGCTTTTGCAAATGGGTGCATTGCGCGACAGCGTTGCCGCTGAATTAGCTGATCCTTCTTCTTGGATTTTGGATATCGATCGCAAAGTAACTGAAACATTGCGCTCTGCGGATTTTCCAAAAAAGAATTTCCGAAATACCGCTTTAGCTGGTAGCTTGATTCCATGGATCGATGTACCTGTAGAAAATGGCCAAACCAAGGAAGAGTGGAAGGGTGGCGCTGAGTTCAATAAGATTCTTGGCCGTCCTGCATTCCGCACTCCAGGTAGCATTCCAATCGATGGTTTGTGTGTTCGTGTTGGCGCGATGCGTTGTCATTCACAAGGCCTCACAGTGAAGCTGAAGAAAGATATTCCACTTAAAGAAATCGAAACCATCTTGGCGAATGATAATCAATGGGTGAAAGTCGTTCCCAATGTTCGCGAAACTACTGAGCGTGATTTATCGCCTGCAGCAGTGAGCGGGACTTTAACAGTGCCAATTGGACGCCTCCATAAATTGGCAATGGGACCCGAGTACCTTGGCGCATTTACGGTTGGGGACCAGTTGTTGTGGGGTGCAGCCGAACCTTTGCGTCGCATGCTTCGCATCTTGTTAGAAAATTAATTTCTTTGATGTTGCGCAAGTCCCAACCTAGCTTTCTAAAAGCACTTTGCTTTATATGGCTTAGTTGGGCCTGTTCAGTCTGGGCGGTATCCTTTGGATCGCCTCAGCTGCAATCACGTCCAGGCGAGCCACTGCGCGTTGAGATTCCGATTCGGATCAGCGCGGATGAACAGGGCGCCCTAGAGTCTTTGAAGGTGACGCTGCCTAATAAAGCGACCTATGAGCGCACAGGTGCTTCACAAAAAATATTAGATTTAAATCCGCAGGCGATGGTCTATCGCAATCGCCAAGAACAATTGATGGTCTTGGTAGAGACAGTCAATTCCGTACCAATGACAGATGATCCTTTTTTGGATGTTCTGGTAAACCTCGCTTGGGCCAGCGGTAGCATTACAAAGACATTCACATTGCTAGTGGGTGATGCGCAGAAGGTGCTGGTAAAGCCTGGTCAGACCTTGTCGGAAATTGCTGCTTTGATGGCTCCGCAATTAGAGGGAGCAACGCTTGATCAAACCATCATGGCACTATATAAAGCTAACCCAGATGCGTTTGCTAGCGGCAGTATTAACCGCCTAGCCGCAGGTGCTGAGCTTAATAGACCGAGTCAAGCACTCCTGCGTTCTATCAGCCCTGCAGAGGCTAATCAGTTTGTAGCGCAAGCAAATGAGGAGTGGCGCTCTGAGCAGGATGCTAAAACAGGTCAAGGTGGCGGTAAGTCTGCTGCAAATAAATCAGCAGAATCATCCGCCCGAGATCGTCTGAAGATTGGTTCCAGTGCTGAAGGCAGTGATCAAGAGCGTCGCTATACCGAAAATCTAGTTGCCCAAGAAAAAGAATTAGAGCTGGCGAAAGCGCGCGTGGCTGAGCTAGAAAAAAATATCGCTGACTTGCAGCGCTTGCTTGATCAATCTAAAGAGAAAAAAGCGGTTGATAATAATTTTGGTCTTGGTGGCTTCGGCCCTGCCATTTTGGCAATTACTCTGATAACGCTTACAGGACTGTTATTGTGGGGATTAGCTCGACACGCTCGTCGTTCTGAGAATCCGATTCATAAGGAAGTCGAGTCCCCAGTTGCTTCTCCCGTTCAAGTAAATACAGGTTCCTCTGCATTTGAAATGCCTGAGCGTGCGAAAGCTTTGTTTGCAGGTATAGATTTAGATTTAACCAAACCTGTAAAGGCTGTTGAACAGACATCAATTGAGTTAACCCCAAATCCTTTGGCGGATACTTTGCGCGTCAAGCTCAATCTTGCACGTGCATATATCACCATCGAAGATTTTTCTGCGGCTAAAAAGTCGCTAGAAGAAGTATTGCGTGTAAGTAATACAGTGGATCCGGCAATCACGATTGAAGCCCAGGGCTTGTTGTCGGAACTCGCGCATCGTCAATCCTAAGGCGGACAATGCGAATCGCGCTGGGTCTTCAATACGACGGTAGCCCATATTCAGGCTGGCAGCTCCAGCCTAAGCAAGTCACCATTCAGGGTGAGCTCGAAAAGGCAATCGCGGGATTTATTGGGGAATCAGTCAACAAAGATGGGCCTGTTCAAACGATCACAGCGGGGAGAACAGATTCAGGTGTTCATGCCCTAGGGCAGGTAGTTCATTTTGATACACAGGTGGAGCGAGAGATGTTCTCTTGGGTAAGGGGAGTTAACTCCTATTTGCCAAAGTCGATTGTGGTGAACTGGGCTACCGAAGTCTCAGAAGAATTTAGTGCGCGCTTTAGCGCAAGCGAGCGCACATACATCTATGCTTTGCATGCAGGTCCATGCAGTTCGCCCATGATGAATGAGAGAGCTGGTTATGTCATGCTGCCTCCCGATATATGGTTTGATGTTGAAGCGATGCGTGAAGCTGCGACTTGTCTTATCGGCGAACATGACTTCAGCTCGTTTAGGTCTTCAGAGTGTCAAAGTAAAACGCCAGTTAAAACGATGTATTCCATTGACATCGTTTCTGAAGAACCTTGGCTATATTTCAAAATTCGGGGAAATGCTTTTTTGCACCACATGGTCCGTAATTTAGTGGGCTCATTTTTGATGATTGGTCGAGGAAAAAGAAAACCAGAGTGGATGGCTGAGGTTCTAGCGGCAAAAGACCGACAACTTGCTGCCCCTACGTTTATGCCGGATGGGCTGTATTTGGCCAAAATTACCTATCCAGAGGAGTTTGGCATTCCAGGACCATGGTTAAGGAATTCTTGGCTCCCAAAGAGCTTGATTGAGGCTTAAGCCTTATTATTGACCCATGGGCTTACTGACATACTCACCTAGTCGCACAAGGGTCAAAATCTGTGGTTTGCGCACCTCCGCTGATATTGATCTAGCGGTCAAGGCGGGCGTAGATGCAGTTGGTTTCGTGTTTTATCCGCCTAGTGTGCGTGCCGTAACCCCCAATATTGCTGCCCAGCTTATTGCTCGGCTTCCTGCTGGAATAGATGCGGTTGGCTTACTGGTGAATGCCACTGACGAGGAAGTTGCGGCTATTCGTGCGGCTGCTCCAATTACCCTTTGGCAGTTTCATGGGGATGAAACGCCCGAAAGATGTGCCCAAATAGCCCAAAACGAGCCTTGGATGAAGGCCGCCCGCATTGGGAAGCAGTTCGCTTTTGACGATTTTTCCCTACAATATAGGATTGCAGACGCTTTTCTGCTGGATGCTCTTGTAGAGGGCTATGGTGGCGGAGGCGTTCCTTTTGATTGGCAGGGGATTCCACAGACATGGGTAAGCGAAAACGCGCCTCGGGTCGTTTTGAGTGGTGGATTGAACGCGCACAACGTGGGCGAGGCGATTGCACGCCTTCATCCTTGCGCAGTTGATGTCAGTAGTGGCGTCGAAAGCAGTAAGGGTGTTAAAGATGCCGCGCTCATGACTCAATTTGTTCAAGCTGTGCGCGCGGCGGATGCTAAAACATCCACCTTATAAATTGCTGCAAATATATCAAAAGAGGTAACTATGTACGACAAGCCAGATGCTCGAGGACACTTCGGTCCTTATGGTGGTGTGTTTGTTTCCGAGACATTAATGTATGCATTGGATGAGCTCAAAGAAGCTTATGCGAAGTATCAACATGACCCAGAATTTCTGGAAGAGTTTCATTACGAGTTAAAACACTTCGTTGGTCGTCCTTCTCCCATTTATCACGCAAAGCGTTGGAGTGAAATGTTGGGTGGTGCGCAAATTTATCTCAAGCGTGAAGACTTAAACCATACAGGCGCCCACAAAATTAATAATGTGATTGGCCAAGCAATGCTGGCAAAGCGCATGGGTAAACCACGGATCATCGCTGAGACTGGCGCTGGACAGCATGGCGTTGCTACTGCAACGATTTGTGCTCGCTTTGGCCTAGATTGCACTGTTTACCAAGGGGCGGTAGACGTGGCTCGCCAAGCTCAGAACGTTTTCCGTATGAAGTTGTTAGGCGCTAAAGTTGTTCCAGTGGAGTCCGGCACTAAAACTCTGAAAGACGCTCTCAACGAAGCTATGCGCGATTGGGTCACTAATGTTGATAATACTTTCTACATCATTGGCACAGTAGCGGGACCCCATCCTTATCCGATGATGGTGCGTGATTTTCAGAGCGTGATTGGTGAAGAGTGCAAAGTGCAAATGCCAGAAATGACTGGTAATCAACCAGATTACGTATTGGCATGTGTTGGTGGCGGCTCAAACGCGATGGGAATCTTTTATCCCTATATTGATTTGCCGAACGTCAAATTAATTGGTGTTGAAGCGGCGGGGCATGGCTTGACTAGTGGTTTGCATTCTGCGGCTTTGTGTGTCGGCAAGCCCGGTGTTCTACACGGTAATCGCACCTACTTATTGCAAGATGAGAATGGGCAAATTTCAGAGACGCACTCTGTATCTGCTGGTATGGACTATCCAGGCGTTGGCCCTGAGCATGCATGGTTGAAAGATTCTGGACGTGCCGATTACGTTGCCATCACCGATGAGGAGGCTTTACAGGCTTTTCATGATTGCTGTCGTATTGAGGGAATTATTCCTGCTTTGGAATCCTCCCATGCGATTGCATATGCTTGTAAGTTAGCTAAGACGCTGCCTAAAGATAAAACGATCTTGGTAAACCTCTCTGGTCGTGGTGATAAGGATATGCATACTGTGGCTCAGGCAACAGGCTCTGAGGGTTAATGGCTCAGGCGAACAGACGCAGACACAAAAAAGAAAAACAAAAAGAACAATAAAAACAAAAATAAAAAAGAAACTTCCTTATGTCAAAAATTACTGCACTATTTAAAGAGCTTAAAGCTACTGGTAAAAAAGGATTGATTCCTTTTATTACCGCGGGTGATCCAGATCCAAAACTAACTGTCGAACTCATGCATGCATTAGTGCGTGGTGGGTCAAGCGTGATTGAGTTGGGCGTGCCATTTTCTGATCCAATGGCAGATGGTCCTGTGATTCAAAGATCGTCTGAGCGTGCGCTAGAACATGGTGTGTCATTGCACTCATGCTTAGAAATGGTTAAGGAATTTCGTAAGACGGATGCAAAGACTCCAGTGGTGTTGATGGGTTACGCTAATCCAGTTGAGCAAATGGGATCTGAGCGATTTGCGAGCGAGGCAAAAGCTGCTGGTGTGGATGGCGTGTTGGTGGTCGACTATCCGCCAGAAGAGTGTGTGGATTTTGCGGCGCGTATGCGTGCAGCGGGGATTGACCCTATTTTCTTGTTGGCACCAACTTCCTCTCACGATCGTATTAAAGAGGCTGCCAAAATTGCTTCTGGTTACATTTATTATGTTTCTATGCGTGGAGTTACAGGTGCGTCCCACCTCAATACCCAGGATGTGGCTAGTATTCTTCCAAAAATCCGTGAGGAAACCGATATTCCGATTGCCGTGGGCTTTGGGATCAGTGATGCCGCCAGTGCTAAGGCAGTATCCGCAAGCGCCGATGCCGTAGTGATTGGTAGCCGCATTATTCGTCTTTTAGAGGATGCGCCCCCAGGTCAAGCAGTACAATCACTAGAAACCTTTATTCGTGAGATTCGCGACGCATTGGATAGTTAAAACTAATGAGCTGGATAGATAAATTACTCCCACCCCAAATACAACATACTGATCCAGCAAATCGGAAATCGGTACCAGAGGGCTTATGGGTTAAGTGTCCGGGTTGTGAGACTGTTCTCTACAGCACTGACATTGAAGCAAATCTATCAGTATGTCCAAAGTGTAGTCACCACATGCGGATTGGCGCACGCCAACGCTTAAATAGTTTGTTGGATGAAAAAGGGCGCCATGAAATCGGCGCTGATATTTATCCAACCGATCCTCTGAAATTTAAAGACTCCAAGAAGTATCCAGATCGCGTTAAAGAAGCAAATGATGCATCTGGTGAAACAGAAGCATTGATTGTGATGGGCGGCAAGATTGAAAGCATTCCGGTTGTAGCAGCTTGCTTTGAGTTCCAGTACATGGGTGGATCAATGGGCTCTGTAGTTGGTGAACGCTTTGCTCGCGGGGTTCAAGAGGCCATCAATAAGAAATGTGCATTCATTTGCATCACTGCAACGGGCGGCGCTCGCATGCAAGAGAGCTTGCTGTCTCTTTTCCAGATGGCAAAGACAAACTCAATGTTGACCTTGCTGTCTAAAAAAGGTTTGCCATACATCAGTGTTCTTACTGACCCCACCATGGGTGGAATTTCTGCTAGTTTTGCTTTCATGGGCGATGTCGTTATGGCTGAACCAAAAGCATTAATTGGATTTGCTGGACCACGCGTGATCGAGCAAACTGTTCGTGAAAAATTGCCTGAAGGATTTCAGCGTTCTGAGTTTTTGATGCAAAAGGGTGGAATCGACATGATCGTCGATCGTCGTCAAATGCGTGGCGAGATTGCACGTTTGTTGGCCTTATTGCAAAAACTTCCAGAGCCTGCGATTGCGGGTAGCTCAGCCGTTTAAGCGCTTGAGCACTGCACACCAAAACCCAACTCTCTTTAATAGCCTCGAGGCTTGGCTTAGCCACCTTGAAACCGCTCATCCAGTCGGTATCGATATGGGGCTTGAGCGCATTAGTCGTGTTAAGGCTGCATTAGATCTTCATTTTGATTGTCCAGTCATTACAGTTGCAGGTACAAATGGCAAAGGCTCGACATGCGCCTATTTGGAAAGTATCTTGCTTGCTTCTGGTTATCGTGTTGGCTGTCATACTTCACCTCATCTACTGACATTTAATGAGCGTGCACGCATTAATGGCGAGGAGGTTAAAGATGCGCTCTTGCTAGAGAGTTTTACCTCAGTTGAAAATGCGCGTGTTAGCTTGATTGATGCGCCAACACTTACGTACTTTGAGTTCACGACTCTAGCAATCCTGTATTTGTTTTCTAAGTCGAACTTAGATGCGGTAGTGCTAGAGGTTGGTATGGGCGGTCGTTTAGATGCCGTCAATATTGTCGACGCTGATTGCGCCATTGTGACAAGTATTGATATTGATCATGCTGACTTCTTGGGCGGAACACGCGAAGCAATTGGTTTGGAAAAGGCGGGGATTTTTCGTCCGGGACATATCGCTGTCTGTGGGGATCCAGTGCCACCACAATCGTTAATTGAATATGCTGAAAAATTGGGTTGTGATCTTTGGTTGCAAGGGCGAGACTACAACTTCCAGGGCGATAAGCAGCAATGGGGTTGGGCGGGTAGAGGAAAGCGTTTCAGTGGTTTAGGTTATCCAGCCTTGCGGGGCGCAAATCAAATCCTGAATGCATCCGCAGTAATAGCGGCGCTCATGGCCTTACATCAGCGCTTGCCGGTGAGCGCTCAAGATATACGTAACGGTTTTGCGATGGTGGAGCTTCCTGGTCGCTTCCAGGTTCTACCTGGACAGCCAACAGTTGTGCTCGATGTTGCCCATAACCCTCATGCGGCAGCTACTTTGGGGCAGGGTCTGGATAAGATGGGGTACCACCCATATACCTATGCCATTTTTGGGGCTATGGTAGACAAGGATATTGAGGGCGTTATTAAACCCCTCTTGAATATCGTAGATTTTTGGTTTTGCACTGATTTACCAACCCCTAGGGCAGCTTCTGCAAAGGTCTTGGCTCAGAAGCTCGAATCCATGGGGGTGAAACCTAAAAATGGGGCAGATGGGGGTATCGAAATCTTCGAAAATCCTGCTTTAGCGTATCAAAAAGCGCTATCTCAGGCAGGCGAGGGTGATAGAATTGTGACCTTCGGATCCTTCTATACCGTTGCAGGCGTAATGGCTTATCGAAACAACCAGGCGCATTGATCCATGATTCGTTTACCAAGCTTTTTTAAGCGAAAAACTCAGTCTGATGACCTTGAAACAGGGTCTGTGGGCCGGCGCACCACCAAAAGGGCTGCACCTCGTGCATTCCAGCGCGCTGTAGAGTCTGAAGAGCTAGCTCTTACCGAAGATCCTGAACAACAACGCGCTCGTCATCGCTTAATCGGCGCAACTGTTTTAGTCTTGATTGCAGTGGTTGGACTCCCGCGCATCCTGGATAACAAGCCTAAGGCTGTTAGTAACGATATTGCAGTCAATATCGTGACGAGTTTGCCAACTCCAGCTACTGAGCCAAAGTCTGAACCAAAAGCAGAAGAAAAAGCAAAAGTAGAGACAAAACAAGAGGTGCCGGTAGAGGTGCCTAAAGTTACTCCTCCTGCAGCTGCCCCTGAAGTGAAGAGTGAGGCAAAGGCAGATATCAAATCAGCAACTCCAGCAACATCATCCAAGGCGCCCGCTCTAGGTTTGGCAGCCGGTGAAGAGGTAGTTTCGACAGTCTCTAACGCAAAACCAAAGGTTGACACCCCAGCTAAGGCGGCCGATACAAAAGCAAATGTAAAGTACGTTATTCCAGTTGGCACATTTGAGACTGAAGAGAGCATCAAGAATGTCACCACAAAGCTGAAAGACAGCAAAATTCCTTACGCTGTGTATACCAAGACAAAGAGCGATGGCGTAAAACAGACTGCATTCCGTGCCGGTCCATTCACTGACAGAGATGCGGCAGAGGCAGCCCTTAAGAAAATCAAGGCCTTAAATCCCACTGCCAAAATTGTCGAGAGCGCTAAACAGTAATGGAATACTTATCCACCTTAAAGCTAACATCGGTGGATTACTTCACCCTAGTTGTACTTTTGGTTTCAGCTTTAGTGGGTATCTCCAGGGGTCTATTCAAAGAAGTTCTGGCCCTAGCCTCTTGGTTCGTAGCGGCCTGGGTTGCTTACCATTACAGCAACTACCTCTCCACTGAATGGCTTTCGACATTCCACCTAGAAGAACTGTTAAGTCTTGGATTAAGTTTCTTAATTTTGTTTGTCTTGACTTTGATTATTTGCGGCTTATTTGGTGGTGTTGTGCAAAAGATTATTTTGTCTGCAGGTTTGAGTCTGACAGATCGCTTCCTGGGTTTAGTGTTTGGCCTAGCGCGCGGCGGCTTAATTGTTGTAGTGCTGGCAACATTGGCAGCCTTGACTCCAATTCCGCAAAGCATGGCTTGGAAGAATGCAATTACTCGACCGGCGGTTGATATGGCAACTGGATTGATAAAAGGTTGGCTCCCAAGTGATTGGGCAAAGCAGTTAAGTGATGCCATGCCAAAAGTTACCCCAACCATTACTCCTAAATTAACAATAGGAATCTAGCGATATGTGCGGCGTTGTCGGAACCGTTTCCCATTCACCAGTCAATCAGCTTCTTTATGATGCTTTGTTGCTCTTGCAACATCGTGGTCAGGATGCTGCTGGTATCGCCACCATGAATGGCAATTCATTCACGATGCATAAAGCCAATGGTTTGGTGCGAGATGTATTTAGAACACGCAATATGCGCAGCTTGGTAGGTAATGCCGGCATTGGTCAGGTGCGCTATCCAACCGCTGGCTCTGCTAGTAGCGAAGAAGAGGCGCAGCCATTTTATGTAAGCGCTCCATACGGAATTATTTTGGCGCATAACGGCAACCTTACGAATGCGGCAAGTTTGCGCGTTGAGATGGCTTACCGTGATCGTCGTCACATCAACACTAGTTCAGATACTGAAGTATTGTTAAACGTTCTGGCTGATGAACTTCAAAAAGAAACTAACAGCTCCGCCTTAGACGAGAGCGCAATGTTTAATGCGGTGACTGGGGTTGCTGGTCGCGTTAAAGGTTCTTATGCAGTTGTTTCCTTGATTGCTGGCTATGGATTATTAGCATTCCGTGATTCATTTGGCATTCGTCCTTTATGTATTGGCCGTATCGATACAGCTCAAGGTCCTGAGTGGATGGTGGCTTCAGAGTCGGTTGCTCTTGAGGGCCTTGGCTTTACATTTGTTCGCGATGTCAATCCAGGCGAAGCAATCTATATCGATTTGGATGGGAACTTCTATGCACGCCAATGTGTTACGAATGCCGTTCTCACACCCTGTATTTTTGAATATGTTTACATGGCTCGTCCGGACTCCACTATTGATGGAGTGACTGTTTATAACGTGCGTATGCGCATGGGTGATTACTTGGCTGAGAAGATTCGCAAAGAGACTAATGTTGATGAGATCGATGTAGTCATGCCAATTCCGGATTCTAGTCGTCCTGCCGCAATGCAGGTAGCGAAAAACCTGGGCGTGGATTATCGCGAAGGGTTCTTCAAGAATCGCTACATTGGCCGCACCTTCATCATGCCTGGTCAGGCAGTTCGTAAAAAATCAGTTCGTCAAAAACTCAATGCAATGCGTGTTGAATTCAAGGATAAGACCATCTTAATTGTTGATGACTCGATTGTCCGTGGAACTACATCTTTTGAGATCGTGCAAATGGCGCGTGAGTCTGGCGCTAAGAAGGTGATATTTGCCTCAGCTGCACCACCAGTTCGCTTCCCTAATGTGTACGGTATTGATATGCCAACTCGTAGCGAGTTGGTAGCTTACGGTCGTACAGATGAAGAAATCAATAAGATGATTGGTGCTGATCAGTTGATCTATCAAAGTGTTGAGGATATGAAGCAGGCGGTTCGCGATATCAATCCGAAGATTCAGAACTTTGAAGCTTCATGCTTTGATGGAAATTACATTACCGGCGATATCAACGAGTCATATTTGGATGCTTTAGAAGCACAACGCAATTCCTCCGCAGCTAAGGCGGACCGTCAGCGTGATTCGAGTGATTTCGCTCGCTCGCAGTTGCACCTGCATTTGGCAACCGAAGACTAAAAAGCCACACGATTACGTCTGATTAAGCCCGGTTGCACCTTACTTGAGGCAAATCTATCATTCGGTGTCAAAATAGCGGTATGAAGAGTAAAACTACCCGCAAAAAACCTGATTTTTCTAAGTTAGCGCTTGAGACGGTTGCCGTCCGCGCTGGAACTCGTCGCACCTCCGATTTTCAAGAGCACTCTGAAGCGATGTTTCTGACTTCCAGCTTCTGTTTTGATAGTGCTGAGTTAGCTGCCGATGGTTTTGCTCATGCTGATCGAGGTTTTATTTACTCACGCTTTACCAATCCTACTGTCAGCATGTTTCAAGATCGCTTGGCTGCCTTAGAGGGTGGAGAAGCTTGTATTGCGACTGCTTCAGGAATGTCCGCAATTCTGACGATGGCAATGGCGCATCTTCAGGCTGGCGATCATGTGATTTGTTCTCGTTCTGTGTTTGGTGCAACGATTCAATTGTTTACCAATATCTTAGGTCGCTTTGGCATCACCACGACCTATGTGGATTTGACCGATACCAAAGCATGGCAGGCTGCTGTTCAACCTAATACAAAACTTTTCTATTTAGAGACCCCTTCAAATCCCTTAACTGAAATTGCGGATATCAGAGCGATTTCCAAGATTGCCAAGAAAGCGAACGCTTTGTTTGCTGTTGATAACTGTTTTTGTACGCCTGCTTTACAAAAACCATTATCGCTAGGCGCTGATGTTGTGATTCACTCTGCCACTAAGTATTTAGATGGTCAGGGTAGGGTTGTGGGTGGCGCAATTGTGGGCAGCAATGATTTTGTGATGGGCAAAGTTTTCCCATATGTTCGCACCGCTGGGCCAACCTTATCCGCATTTAACGCCTGGGTATTTTTAAAGGGCTTAGAGACGCTTGAGCTTCGTATGAAGCAACAAAGCCAGAATGCCCTTGCTTTGGCTCAATGGCTTGAGAAGCAATCAGGCGTTGAACGTGTTTACCATCCTGGTCTGAAATCACATCCTCAGCATGCTTTGGCTAAGCGCCAACAAAAAGAGGGTGGAGCAATTGTTTCCTTTGTACTCAAAGGCGGTAAAAAAGCGGCCTTTAAGTTGATTAATCAAACTAAGCTTTGTTCTATTACCGCAAACTTAGGTGATACGCGCACAACGATCACGCATCCAGCGACCACAACGCATTGCCGCGTGAGTCCAGAGGCACGTCAAGCCGCTGGAATTTCGGATGGTTTAGTGCGTATTGCTGTGGGCCTGGAAAATATCAACGATCTCAAGAGTGATCTCGTTGGTGGACTCAAAAAATAAACAAGTACATCAAGACAAGCCTATGGAGTTTTCTGATGCCACGCAATTCTGGAATGAGCGCTTTGATAAAGAAGAGTTCATCTTTGGAAAAGAGCCAAACGAATATCTAGTAGAGCAAACTAAGAGATATTTAAAGTCTGGCAATAGGGTTTTGTGTATCGCGGATGGCGAAGGGCGCAATGGTGTCTGGCTTGCAAAGCAAGGAATGCAAGTGGTTGGCTTTGACGCATCAGATATCGCATTAGCAAAGGCGAGACAATTTGCTCAAGACAATCAAGTTAATGTCGAATACACATTCTCGGATACAGATAGCTATGCATGGCCCAGAGATACCTATGATGCAGTCGTGGGAATCTTTATTCAGTTCGCAGATCCCGCAATGCGTGAACGCATTTTTCAAAAAACCTATGAGACCTTAAAGCCTGGTGGAATATTTATTCTTCAGGGGTATACGCCAAAGCAGTTGGAATATAAGACTGGTGGTCCATCGCTGATTGAGCATCTTTACACCGAAGAGTTGATTCGAGACTTGGCTAGGGATTTCTCCATTCTTGAGCTTCGCTCTTATGAAAAGGTTTTGTCTGAGGGTGCTAGACATGAAGGTATGTCTGCATTACTAGGCTTGGTGGCGCAAAAACCTAAGCTTTAATTGCTAAAGCGCCTCGGGTCATTAATGGGGCGCAGCGGCATGATGTGGATCTTTCCGCCATCAATCTCTAAATGACATATTTTGTTAGCTTCTAGGGATAGGCGATTAACTTCTGCAGCAGATGCCTCCCAAGTAACCATATGACTTCCTTCAATTGTCCGCAATTGAATAACAGCTATCTGTCCAATTGCACTGATTTGTTCAACCATTACCTCAATAGAAGTAGGACTCTGAGTCATAACCAGGCTTAAGCCGTCAGCGGGAATAACCCAAGCAACAGGCGTATTGGGGGGTATTTTCCCCTTATCGACAACATCAAATACATGCTGACAACCATTCCAGCTAAGTTTTCCGGCGGTAAAGATGCCCTCGAATTTATTGTTAATGCCAACGAGCTCCGCAACACGAGAGTTTCGGGGGCGCTCAAACAAAATTTTGGGCGGCGCAGTTTGCAGGCCAACACCTTGATCAATCACCGTAATTCGATCTGCCAAAAGATCAGCCTCTCTTAGGTCATGCGTCACCAGCAATATGGGAATATTCAAATCCTTGCGAAGTTGCGCAAGTGTTTTATATAGACTTTGGCGTGTCGGAGCATCAATCGCAGAGAAAGGCTCATCCAACAATAAGATCCTTGGCGATCTTGCAAGAGCTCTGGCAAGTGCGACACGCTGCTGTTGTCCGCCAGACAATTGATTAGGCATGCGCTTTGAAAGCTCGCCAATGCCCATGCGGTCTAACCACTGTTGCGCCAACGCTTTGCGCTCTTCCAATGTTGGAACGGAGTTATGTAGGGGAATGCAAACATTCTCGAGTGCAGAAAGGTGCGGGAATAGTGCGTATTGCTGAAATAAGAACCCACATGAGCGTTGAGCAGGGCTTAGGGTTGTGGTGATGCCACCAATATCAGTAGCTTCAAACCAGATGTTGCCATCGCATTCAATTTTTCCTGTTTGAGCATTGTTCAATCCAGCGATAGTGCGTAACGCCGTTGTTTTACCACTGCCTGATGGACCTACTAAAGCATGCAGTTCGCCAGGAATGCATTCAATATTGAGCTGGAGGGGATTCGGTAATACTTGAGAGAGCTTTACTTTCAGCATTAGGTTCTCCACTCTGCGTTACGTGATCGATTTGATTGGCGACCAAAAACGCCATAGGAAAGGGCGATAGCTACTAGTGAAGTACCCAGCAATATTAGCGAAAGCACTCCTGCACCCGAGGTATCAAAACTTTGTACTTTGTCGTAAATCGCAATTGAAACTGTTTTAGTCTCACCTGGGATTGCTCCACCAACCATGAGGATGACGCCGAATTCGCCAAGCGTATGCGCAAACGTTAAGACTGCGGCACTGGTAATGCCACGCCACGCAAGGGGCAACTCAATTAAGCTAAATATTTGCCATTGAGATAGGCCGCTAACTTGAGCCGCCTCACGAATTTCTGGGTGAATCGATTCGAAAGCGCGCTGAATTGGCTGAATGGCAAATGGAAGATTGACAATGAGCGATGCAATCAAGATTCCTGTAAATGAAAATACCAGTGGAATGCCAAAAAAACTTTTCCCGCCTAAGCCAACAAGAAGGTAATACCCGAGTACGGTTGGGGGAAGCACTAAAGGGAGGGCAAGAGCTGCCTCAATCCAGGATCGACCTTTGCGCATTCTCTGAAGGTAGTGAGCCACCCAAACTCCAAAAGGCAGAATCAGGACCAAAGTCCATAAAGCCAGCTTTAGAGATAGGAGAAGGGCATCGATATCGATCACCCTTGAATTGTATTGCCAATTGCCCTCGAAAAGACCGCAAACATATCTCTACAGAAGGATTCCTTAGCTCACAGCGAGCATTTATAAATCAAGCTGAGCGCCACCAGGAAGGTAAAAATGGAAAAAATTTGCTGAACTCGAGGCCCGCTAATTTTTCTTTCGAGGATTTTCCCAAACAAAAGACCCAAAAGAGAACCTCCACTAAAAGGTATCGCAATTGATAAATCAAGCGTTCCTGAAATAAGAGAGATTGCTGCGCCACCAGTCGATACGATTGCAAGGACGCCCAATGAAGTGGCAACGATGGCTTTCATGGGCAGGTCAGTGAATTTCTTTAGGGAAGGAACAATGATGAAGCCACCACCAACACCAAGTAGTCCTGACAAAAATCCAGCGCATGCTCCCGCGAACATCAGCGCTCTTGCGCATGGCACAGTCCAAATTAATTTTCCAATCGACATATCGAGTTGGCATGGAGGTGGCTTGGTCAATACGGGCGCTTTACCCGCAATAGTTTGAGTAGCCTGAATGAACATTTTGCTTGATACATAAATGAGCACTGCGCTAAAGGTCAGCAGCATTGGTGTATTGGGTGCTCGTTGAGCCACCCACAGACCCAATGGAGATAGTAGTAAACCAAACCCAGCCATAAACATGGCCGCCTTATAACGCAGTACTTTGGAATACAAGCCGATTAACGCACCGACGCCAGCCGATAATGCGATTGCGGTTAATCCTATTGGCCCTGCCTCAGAGATCGGCATGTGAAAAGCAAACACCAGAAGAGGTACCGAAAGGATACCTCCGCCTGCGCCTGTTAGCCCCATGAGGATGCCAATAAATACCCCAAGAACTGGGGCTAGAAGTATGTGCTCCATGATTTAATTTTCAAATGGTCGCGCTAGCCATTCTCGGCCTTTTAGCATTGCATTCCAGTAAAGCCAGGGCAGCACATCCTTTTTCAGGATCCAAGCTAGCTTGGTTGCTTTAAGTGGATTGATTAACCATGGGAAGGTAGGCAATAACTTTCCGCCGTAACCAAATTCAGCGAGAACAATTTTCCCTCTTTCAACTGTTAATGGGCATGAACCATAGCCATCATATTTGAGAGGCATTGGTTGATGATGCTTGTGTGCCAATAAATTCTCAGCAACTACAACTACTTGTTTTCTGGCGGCAGCAGCTGTTTTTGAATTTGGTGATGAGCAGCAATCACCTAAGCTAAATATATTCGGATAGCGGGTGTGCTGTAAGGTGAATTGATCTACCTCAACCCAGCCATCAGCATTGGCAACGGGGCTGCCAATCAAGCAGTCTTGTGGCCCTTGCGGTGGTACTACGTGCAGCATGTCGAAAGACTTCTCTACCTGGGTGACGTTTCCATCTGCATCTTTAACAGCAAAGATGGCTTTCTTATTAGGGCCATCAACTGAAATTAAGTTGCAATTAAAGTTCAAGGTAGCTTGATATTTTTTTACATACTCCATTAGTGGGGGTACAAAATCTGCCACGCCAAACAAGGCGGCACCTGCATTATTTAATTCCACTTCAATATTTTTGAGTTTCCCCTGTTTTTCCCATTCATAGCAGGAGAGATACATTGCTTTTTGTGGGGCGCCCGGACATTTGATTGGCATTGGCGGCTGAGTGAAGATCGCCTTTCCCGATTTCATTTGTTTGACTAGCTCCCATGTGTAAGGAGAGTAGTCGTAGCTATAGTTGGATGTCACACCATTCTTGCCAATGGTGTCTACTAAGCCTGGGATTGCCTCCCATTTAATTTTGAGTCCAGTTGCAATAGCCAGATATTGGTAGCGAATAGGATCTCCATGAGCAACTCGTACTTCGTTGGTATCGGGATTAAAGCTTGTAATCTTGTCTTTGATCCAAGTAAAGCCAGCTGGGATGATGTCTTTGGTTTTGCGTTTACTTTCTTTGACATTGAAGGCCCCACCCCCAACAAGGGTCCAAGAGGGTTGGTAATAATGATCTTCAGAGGGCTCGATAATTCCAATTTTGAGAGATTTATCCCTACTTTTTAAGCTTGCCGCCAATCCAATGCCTGCAGCTCCGCCGCCAGCAATAAGAACATCATATCCTTGATTTTCTTGTTTTGTATTCATCTCATCAGCCTCCTAATTTAATGATTATAAGTAGAATTATTCTTTATTATTTTTAATAATATGTATATAAGGGTTAGTTATTAGTTTTTTTTTAACAGAATCATTCAATAATTTCACCTAGAAATATTACCTAGAAGAGCGAGAGATGAACCCAATTGTAAAAGGCTTTTTTGATACAGATACCTGGACGGTTACTTATGTGGTTTATGGGAAACCGAATGCACCTTGCATCATTATTGATAGCGTTCTTGGCTATGACCCTAAATCAGGTCGCACTAATACCAAGATGGCTGACGAAGTTATCCGGTTTGTAAATGAGAATGCATTAAAGGTTGAGTGGATTTTAGAAACTCATGCGCATGCAGATCATGTCACTGCCGCCCCCTATTTGAAATCTAAACTTGGCGGGCAAACTGCTATCGGCGATCACATTTCCGTCGTTCAAGGTGTCTTTAAGGGTATCTTCAATCTGGAAAGTACATTTCCAACAGATGGTTCTCAGTTTGATCGACTATTCAAGGATGGTGACAAGATTGATTTTGGGGGCTTGAGCCTAAAGGCTATTTTCGTCCCAGGACATACACCTGCTTGCATGGCTTACCAGATCGGGGATGCGATTTTTGTTGGCGATACCATGTTTATGCCTGATGTAGGTACGGCGCGTTGTGACTTTCCTGGTGGCAATGCCAGCGTCTTGTATCAATCGATGAAAAAGATTTTAAGCAATCCGCCAGACACGCGATTGTTTATGTGTCATGACTATCCACCAAATAATCGACCTGTTCAGTTTGAAACTACTGTCGCTGAAGAGAGGAAGTCGAATATTCATATGCATGACGGAATTTCTGAAGAGCAATTTATTGAGATGCGCACAAAACGTGATGCAACTTTAGAAATGCCGGTACTGATCTTGCCTGCAATCCAGGTCAATATTCGTGCAGGAGAATTTCCTCCGAAAGAGGCCAATGGAATTTCCTATTTAAAGATTCCAGTGAATGCCGTTTAGTCATTCGGGTTGATGCAGGAAGTCTAATTGTGAGGATAACTATTTAATGGCTGATCAAAAACGCAGAGGACAAATTAACCAGGCTCCAGAGAACTTCATTTCTCAAGAGTTGATTGCTGACTTGAATCAGAACGGGATGGATGATGCCCGCCGAGGATTTTTACGCAATGGCTTTATGGCTGCACTTGGTGGAGCAATGGGCGTTAGCTCTGCTTCCAATGTATTTGCCTCTGAAGGCGACCCAGTGATCCTGGAAAAGCAAGAATGGCAAACCACGCTGGGCAAGAATGTGGCAACCATGCCGTATGGAATGCCATCTATTTATGAGGCCAATCTCATTCGTCGTGAATCGCCTGGATTAACGAGGGTATCTGCTGCTTCAGTGGCTTTTACCCCATTGCAGGGCTTATTCGGCATCATTACACCTAATGGCTTGCATTTTGAGCGCCAGCATCAAGGTTGGTACAACATTGATCCAGAGAAGCATCGTTTGATGATTAATGGCTTGGTTAAACACAATCGAGTATTCACCATGAATGACTTGATGCGATTACCTTCAGTATCACGGATTCACTTTATTGAGTGCGGTGCTAATACAGGCTTGGAATGGGGGAACGTTGCTGTACCTACAGTTCAGTACACCCATGGCATGCTTTCCTGCTGCGAATTTACCGGCGTTCCTTTGTCAGTCTTGCTAGAGGAGTGTGGCGCAGACCTGAAGAAGGGCAAGTATTTATTAGCCGAAGGTGGTGATGGTTCTGGCATGACGCGAACCATCAACTTGCCCGATGTGTTGAATGAGGCGATTGTTGCTTGGGGTATGAACGGAGAAATGTTGCGCCCTGAAAATGGCTTTCCATTAAGACTGGTGGTTCCCGGAGTGCAGGGCGTCAGTTGGGTGAAGTGGTTACGACGCCTAGAGGTGGGTGATATGCCTTATGCGACTAAAGATGAAGCTGTTCACTATAACGATTTGATGCCAGATGGAATGGCGCGTCAGTACACCTCAATTCAAGAATGCAAATCTGTAATTACGACGCCTTCTGGCGGGCAGCAATTGTTGGATAAAGGTTTTTATAACGTTAGCGGTTTGGCATGGTCAGGAAGAGGAAAAATCAAACGCGTTGATGTTTCTTTTGATGGCGGAAATAACTGGAAGACCGCACGCCTGGAAACTCCGGTATTAAGCAAAGCATTAACACGCTTCAATATAGATTGGGTATGGGATGGTGCGCCGGCGATTTTGCAATCACGCGCTATTGACGATACTGGATATGTTCAGCCAACCATCAAAATGTTGAGAGATGTTCGCGGTACCAGATCTATTTATCACAACAACGCGATTCAGTCGTGGAAAGTTGGCTCAAATGGGGAGGTCAGCAATGTTCAAGTTGGCTAAATTTGTAAACCTTACTTTCCTTTTGCTATCAAGCTGCTTGATAACCGATATAGCATTTGCACAAAATTCAGGATCCCGTTTTCCTGGCATCGGCAGAGACGCAACATCTGCAGAGGTTGCAGCATGGGATATTGATGTTCGCCCTGACTTCAAAGGTCTTCCAAAAGGGTCCGGCTCAGTAGATAAAGGGCAGCAATTGTGGGAATCTAAATGCTCTGTTTGCCATGGAACGTTTGGCGAGTCCAATGAGATTTTTACACCCATTATTGGCGGTACTACGGCTGATGACATTAAAACAGGTCGCGTAGCTTCACTGTCGGATCGCAAGCAACCTCAAAGAACGACCATCATGAAGGTAGCCACAGTATCTTCTTTGTGGGATTACATCTATCGCGCAATGCCATGGAATGCGCCTCGGTCATTAACGCCAGATGATACTTACGCATTAGTAGCTTATTTGTTGAGTATGGCAGAGGTAGTACCGGATGATTATGTGTTAAGCAATAGCAATATTGCTGAAGTGCAAAAACGGATGCCTAATCGCAATGGCATGACACTGAAGCATGGTTTATGGAGTGCGAAGGGTAGTCCAGATGTTCACGCTACAGCTTGTATGACGAATTGCGTGCAGTTTGTTCAAATCGGTTCTGAGTTACCAGACTATGCTCGCAATGCCCATGGCAATATCGCCGAACAAAATCGCCAGTACGGACCGTTCCGTGGGGCAGACTCCACGAAGCCACCTTTAGCCAAGTTGCCAGGTGCTGCTGGTGAAGGTTTAGCCCATGCGTCCGATACGCATGCCGCTAGCTCAAAAGGACCGGCTGCTTTATTTAAGAGCGAGAACTGTGCGGCCTGTCATGCTCAAAATGCCAAGCTCGTAGGTCCATCCATTAATGATATTGCTGCGAAATATCAAGGGCAGAGCGGCGCTTTAGATAAGTTGATGGATAAAGTAAAAAATGGCGGTTCAGGTGTTTGGGGATCGATACCAATGCCGCCACAAGCGCAATTGTCTGATGAGGATCGCAAAGCGCTGGTCACTTGGGTGCTTTCAGGGGGAAAATAAAAGCTGTTTAAGTACTAACCAGCATGTATTTTTCAAAAGTAGATAATATATTCAGGGCAAAAAATTAATAAAGGAGTATTTATGAATCAACAGCGACGCAGTGTATTGAAGTATTCAGCCGTCTTTGGATTAATGGCCTCAGCAGGCCTTATTAGTGTGGCGCAAGCGCAAGAGTGGAATAAAGCCGCTTTTGAAGGCAAGGGTCTAGATGACGTATTCAAAATATTGGGTGCCGGTAGTCCAGATAAATCAAGTGCAGTTACTTTAAGTGCTCCCGATATTGCTGAAAATGGCGCGGTTGTGCCAGTGGGCATCACTACAACATTAAAAGCAGAGCAAATGGCTATCCTCGTAGAAAAGAATCCTAGTGCATTAGCTGCACAGTTCTTTATTCCTTCTGGAACTGAGTCATTTGTAACAACACGTATCAAGATGGGTCAAACCTCAAATGTTTACGCTTTGGTAAAAGCAGATGGCAAATGGAGTATGGCCGTTAAAGAAGTGAAAGTTACTTTAGGTGGTTGCGGCGGCTAATACCGAGCAGTCAAGATCAATAACTACTAATTACGAATACAAGAGGAATATATGTCTGATCCAATGCGCGTTAGAGCAGCCGAAAGTGGCGGTATTGTGGATGTAAAAATTTTGATGAAGCACGACATGGAATCTGGTCAGCGTAAAGATGCTTCTGGCAGGGTTATTCCAGCGTGGCACATCACGACGATCAATGTGAAAGCCAATGGCAAAGATGTATTGAATGGTCAGTTTGGTCCAGCTGTTTCAAAGGATCCATTCTTGAACTTTAAATACAAGGGCGCTAAAGGCGACAAGATTGTTGTTAGCTGGGTTGATAACAAAGGTGACAAGCGTACCGATGAGGCAACTGCTTCTTAAGTGCTCTTATTCATTATGGCTTTGAAAGGGAATCAAATGCAGCGTAAATTCACCTTAGGCTTGTCCTCGGGAATATTGGTGGCAAGTTTGTCGATTTCATCGATTGTGTTCGCCCAAACGGCGACAGATGAGATAGCAAAATATCGTGAAATGATTGCGGATGGAAACCCTTCAGAGCTGTATGAAGCTGCAGGCGAGGATTTATGGAAAAAGCCTGCTGGACCAAAAAACGCAACTCTAGAGAAATGTGATTTAGGTTTGGGCCCCGGTGTTGTAAAGGGTGCGGCTGCACAATTGCCGCGTTACTTCAAAGATACCAATAGAGTCCAGGATCTTGAATCTCGCTTGATGACCTGTATGCAAACCTTGCAAGGTCGCAATCCAAAAGAAATGGTGGATGCACCATTTCAGGTTGGACCTAAGAAAGATATGGAAGCGATTGTTGCTTATGTGGTTACCGCATCTAAAGGCGACAAGATTAAAGTCAGTGCCAATCATCCAAAAGAAAAAGAAATGTATGAGCTTGGTAAGCGTGCATTTTATTTCCAGGGTGGTCCAATGGATTTCTCCTGTGCATCTTGCCATGGCGAAGATGGAAAGCGTATTCGTTTGCAGGACCTGCCGAATTTGACCACCCAAAAAGGCGCAGCCTTGGGTTGGGGTTATTGGCCTGCATATCGTGTATCTAGTGGCCAGTTTTGGACGATGCAGCAACGTTTGAATGATTGCTATCGCCAGCAGCGCTTCCCATTCCCTATTTACGGATCTGATCTGACTGTAGCCTTGTCAATGTATATGGCAAAGAATGCAAATGGCGGTACAGTTGAAACCCCTGGTTTAAAGCGTTAACGGATAAGAGACAGAGAATATGCATATGAAAAACATCAAATCCCTCTTAGTCCTTAGCGCCATTGCTATTTCAGCAATTGGTTTTCAAGGTTCTGTTCTTGCCCAGCAGGCTAATGATCCGAAATTTAACAAAATGATGAAGGATGGTTTCCGGGCAGAAGGTATTGCCGGCCTAGATCGCATCGATCAAGATGAAACCCAAAAATTCTGCTCTGATCCTGTCTTTGTGAATAGCGATAAGGGTCAAGCAATGCGTGAAAAGATCCAGAAAATCAATATGGATAGCATCAAGCAACCCTCAGATGGTAAGTACATGGGGGATTGGAAGAAGGGTGAGGCGATTGCACAAAGCGGTCGTGGTGCCACTTGGACGGATAAAGCAGATACTCCGATTGGTGGTGGTTGTTATAACTGCCATCAAATTGATAAGAAAGAAATTTCTTATGGCACTATCGGGCCATCCCTTTGGAACTACGGTAAGTTGCGTGGAAATTCACAAGAGTTGGTGGTCTACACCTGGAACCGTATCAATAACTCCAAGGCGTATAACGCTTGTAGCAATATGCCACGCTTTGCACACTTTAAGTTGCTGAATGAGCAGCAGATTCAGGACTTAATGGCTCTGTTGCTGGATCCCGCCTCACCAGTAAATCAATAAAACAAAAGCAGGCCGTAAGGCCTGTTTTTTATCAGGGGAAATATATGTCTTTAAGTCGTCGCGATTTCTTGCAGGCTTTAGCTTTTGCTTCAGCGGGTGGAATGAGTTTGCAATCGAATTTTGCGGGTGCGCAAGTAGCGGCTCAAAAATTTTATGATGTTCCAAAGTTCGGTAATGTTCATCTATTGCACTTTACGGATTGTCACGCACAATTATTACCAATCTATTTTCGTGAGCCCAATGTCAATCTAGGCATTGGTGCGCAAGAAGGCAAAACACCGCATTTGGTTGGAGAGTATTTTCTAAAGGCAAATGGTATCGCTCCAGGTACGCGTGATGCCCATGCCTTTACCTATTTGGACTTTGTTGCGGCAGCTCAAAACTACGGAAAGATGGGCGGCTTTGCACATATGGCAACGCTCATCAAGCAATTAAAAGCAGGACGTCCTGGCGCACAACTATTAGATGGCGGTGATACCTGGCAGGGATCAGGTACAGCACTATGGACCAATGGCCAAGATATGGTGGATGCAGCGCTTGCGCTAGGCGTGGATGTGATGACGCCCCACTGGGAAATGACGCTAGGTGAGAAGCGTGTGATGGAAATTGTGAATGGCGATTTCAAAGGAAAAGTGTCATTCATTGCGCAAAACATTAAAACATCCGATTTTGGCGATATGGTATTCAACCCATATGTCATGAAGAATATGAATGGCGTTCAAGTTGCTATCATTGGCCAAGCATTTCCCTATACGCCAATAGCCAACCCAAGATATTTCACACCAGACTGGACTTTTGGAATTCAAGAGGAAAATCTTCAAAAGACGATTGATGAGGTGAAATCAAAAGGCGCGAAAGTAGTGGTATTACTCTCGCATAATGGTATGGATGTGGACTTAAAAATGGCGTCACGTGTTAGTGGATTGCATGCCATTTTAGGTGGCCATACGCATGATGGAGTGCCTGTTCCAGTGCAGGTCAAGAATCGCGGTGGAATGACACTCGTTACTAATGCTGGTTCAAATGGAAAATTTTTGGGCGTGCTCGATTTTGATGTTAAGGGCGGTAAGCCAGTTGATTTCCGATACAAGCTTTTACCAATCTTCTCAAATATGATTCCGGCTGATCCAACGATGTCTAAATTGATCACCAAGGTAAGGGCGCCGTTTGAGGCTAAGTTGGGAGAAAAATTGGCTACCACCGATGGACTCTTGTATCGTCGTGGCAACTTCAACGGTAGCTTTGATCAATTAATCTTAGATGGATTAATGGCGCAGAAAAATGCGGAGATCGCATTCTCTCCTGGTTTCCGCTGGGGAACAAGTTTGTTGCCTGGACAGGCGATTACGCGTGAGAACCTCATGGATCAAACGGCAATTACTTATCCATACACTACGGTCACCAATATGACTGGCGAGACGATTAAGACCATCTTGGAAGACGTGGCGGATAACTTATTTAACCCAGACCCGTATTATCAGCAGGGCGGTGACATGGTTCGCGTTGGGGGCATGCAATACACAATTGATCCAGCGCAGACTGCCGGTAATCGCATATCGGAGATGCGCCTTAATGGCAAGTTAATTGAAGCTGGAAAAACTTATAAAGTTGCGGGTTGGGCGCCAGTTAGTGAAGACGCCAAAAATGTAGGCGGCGAAGCAATTTGGGACGTGATCGAGCGCCACTTGAAAGAGGTGAAGACGGTCAAGGCTGTTAAGCTCAATGAGCCCGTAATCAAAGGTGTTGCCAATAATCCTGGTATGGCTCCTATCTAATTCAATACTAGAGGTAAATATGATCAAAAGAGTTATTCAATTCGCCGTTTGTCTAGTCATTTCATTTGGTTTCATTGCAAGTGTATCTGCCCAAGGCTCATCGGGCACAAAGGTTGTTTACCATATTGATGATGCTGAATCACAAGGTATTAAAGGTTTGCGCAATATCCGAAACCATTTAGATACCGCTCCAAATACCACCATTATTGTTGTGACACATGCGAATGGTGTTGATATGTTGATGGAGGGTGCAAAAGACAAGAAGAACAATATTGAATATGCTCCTTTGGTTTCTGCTCTCAAGTCGCGCGGAGTCAAATTTGAAGTGTGTGAAATTACTTTAAAGAACCGCAATCTAAAAAAAGATCAATTCGTATTGGATGCAGATTTCACGCCTTCAGGTGTTGTTCGGGTTGCGGATCTTCAATATAAAGATGGTTTTGCTTACATCAAGCCTTAAGTTTTGAAATGAAAGTTTGCATTCGTCGTATTCAGCACTGCCTTGGGACTCTGATCGGGTCCTTTGTTTTTTGTGGTTTAACGATTGCTCATAATGCGGTAGTGGCAGATGAGGTGTTGGTTAAGCCTATTCAAGTGGCACCGCATACGTACTTTATTCAAGGTCGACCAGAAATGGGCAGTAGTGCCAACCAAAACTTCATCTCAAATGCAGGGTTTGTTGTTACCCCTGGTGGGGTGGTTGTAATGGATGCGCTTGGCTCGCCGGTGCTTGCTAAAAAGCTAATAGCTGAAATCAGAAAAGTTAGCAATCAGAAAATTGTGGCGGTAATTGTGAGTCACTATCATGCCGACCATATCTATGGTTTGCAAGAATTCAAAAAGATTGGCGCAACAATTTATGCGCAAGGTGAAGGAAGAAATTATCTTTCATCGGAAACTGCCAAGCAGCGTTTGATCGCTTCAAGAGTGGATTTTGCGCCATGGGTCAACGAGAAGACGAGCCTAGTTCCTGCAGATGTTTGGATTGATAAAGCATTTACCCTCAAGGTTGGTGGAGTGGATTTCTTAATTACTAGGGTGGGTCCTGCACATGCACCAGAAGACTTAATGGTTTACGTGCCTTCAGAAAAAGTACTTTTTGCAGGAGATCTAGTCTTCCGCGGTCGCATTCCATTTGTGGGAAATGCAGATAGCAAAGGTTGGTTGCTGGCCTTAGATGAAATTGAGAGACTCAATCCCGATACGGTGATTCCAGGTCACGGCGCTTACTCTACTAAGCCGCTTGAAGATATTGCGTTCACACGCGGTTACTTGAAATATTTGCGGGAATCAATGAGTACCGCTGCACTTAATTTGGATCCATTCGAGGGGGCCTATCAGTCGACAGACTGGTCTGAATATGAAGGAATGCCATTATTTAAGGCTGCCAACCGAATGAATGCTTATAACGTCTACTTATCAATTCAGGCCGAGTAGGGCTTGAGGGCGAAATTGGCAAGATGGCTCTAAAATAGCCTTTTGCCAGCGTATTGCCAATTTGTAATGAAATTTACCGTATTTTCTCGCCAGTTTTTTGCTTGCGCCATGATTGGTTTGAGCACTAGTACTATGGCGAATATAAATGTTGAGAATGGCAAGCAACTTGACCAGAACAAGTGCTACGCTTGCCACGCCAAGAAAACCAGTTTTGGAAATGGGGACATGATTTATACCCGATCTGATAGCAAGGTGAACTCACTTGCGAAATTAAAAACGATGGTGGAGCGCTGTAATACTGAGTTACGTCTTGATTTATTTCCTGAAGACGAAGCAGATGTTGCTGCTTATTTAAATAAGCAATTCTATAAATTTAAACAATAATTTTTTAATAAGTTTTCTATGGAAGCTGTAGATATACCCCTTTTAAGTAAAACGGTGCTTTGGGCAACGTTTGCGATTACGTTTGCTCTAGGCATGGTGATGCAAAAAACAGGATTTTGCAGCATGGGCGCTGTATCAGATGTTTTTATCACCTCCAACTGGAATCGTTTTAGACAATGGTTCTTAGCGATCGGCACTGCGATTCTTGGATTCACTTTTTTGGCACATCTCGGATTGATTGATTCACTGAAATCGATCTATACAGGTAATAAATTTCTGTGGCTTTCGACTCTTTTAGGAAGCATTTTGTTCGGTTTTGGAATGGTTTTGGCTTCTGGATGCGGCAGCAAAACATTAATACGTATTGGCGGGGGCAACCTAAAGTCAGTAGTGGTCTTTATGGTTTTGGGCTTAACGGCTTACATGACATTGCGTGGATTTTTGGGAGTCATTCGTACAAATACTGTAGATCTCGTATTTGTAAGCTTTGCAACCCCGCAAGACTTGCCAAGTCTACTTGCTGGTCCTTTCGAGGTTGAGAGGGCGAACTTGCATTTAGTTCTTGGACTCATTATTGGTTGTGCATTTATTGTGTTTGCATTGGCTGATAGAGCATTTCGTAATTTTGAAAACCTCTTTGCAGGTGTCTCAGTCGGCTTAGCTATCACTGCTGTATGGTGGGTTTCTGGTGCTTTGGGTTATGTAGCGGAGGACCCTAATACGCTTGAGGAAGTATTTTTAGTAACCAATTCTGGTCGTATGGAGAGTCTATCTTTTGTAGCTCCATATGCCTATTCGTTGGATTGGCTGATGATGTACAGCGATACTTCGAAAGTGCTGACCGTTGGCATAGTGGCTGTTGTAGGTATGATTTTGGGCTCTGCTGTAGTTGCCATTTCTAGCAAGACCTTTCGTTGGGAAACCTTCAGAAATGCAGAAGATACCGCTAATCATTTGGTGGGTGCGGCACTAATGGGATTTGGTGGCATCACAGCTTTGGGTTGCACGGTAGGTCAGGGCTTGAGTGGTATATCAACCTTGGCTTTGAGTTCTTTATTAGCATTACCTGGCTTTATTTTTGGTGGCTATCTCGGTGTTCGTTATCTTCAATTGCGATTAGCACCTTATCCCTGCGCATAATTCTTCATAGGCATTTACATGCAAATCAATTGGCTCTCCTTTACACCCATTCCATCCTTATTTGGCGGGGTGTTATTGGGAATTGCGGCAGCTCTATATGTCTTGCTTCATGGCAGGATTCTAGGTATAAGTGGAATTGTTTCAGGTCTCTTGCATCCGAAGCCAAATGATATTGTGTGGCGATTGGCCTTAGTGCTTGGTTTATTGTCAGCGCCACTTTGGGCTGCCTTGCTTTTTGGCATCCGCCCGATTGTAGAAATTGATACAGACTGGTATGTAATTTTGTTGGCTGGATTGCTAGTGGGATTTGGCGCGCAATATGGATCTGGTTGCACTAGCGGGCATGGAATCTGTGGATTATCTAGGTTATCTACTCGCTCATTGGTGGCGACACTCACCTTTATGGGCGCTGGATTTGTCACTGTATTCATTATTCGCCATATGATCGGGGCTTGATATGAAAAAGCATTTCAGCCTTTTTAGTCAGTACGCAATTGGCGTCCTTTTTGGACTCGGCTTAATCATTTCAGGAATGAGTAATCCAAAAAAAGTCTTGGGCTTTTTGGATCTTGCTGGCGCGTGGGACCCATCTTTGATTTTCGTAATGTTAGGGGCAATTCTGGTTGGTCTAGCAGGTTTCTATGTCGTAAAAAAGCGTAGTGAAGCATTTTTTGGTGGAGCTCTACATATTCCAACAAGGCGAGATATATCAAAAGCTTTGATAATTGGTAGCTTTATTTTCGGTGTTGGCTGGGGGATTGCTGGCATTTGCCCTGGCCCAGCACTAGTCGCTTTGGGTGCTGGATACTTAAAGGCTTTGGTGTTTGTTGTTGCGATGCTGGCTGGTATGCGAGTTTGCGAACGATTCTTTACCGCCCATAGACAAGCGCCAAAATAATTAACAGATCAATCATTATTGAAATATTGTTGTTCACTATTTAATGAATTTTTTTAAAAACTTATTTAAAGCAGAGGATGTCATGAGTCTTCCAATCGCATGCCACAACGACCAGTTTGGCACTTTAGGTCAAATCGAGCCAACCCATTTGGCGGAAATTGCAAAGCAGGGCTATAAGAGCGTCATTAATAATCGCCCAGACGGAGAAGGCGGTCCTGATCAACCTAAAAATGCCGATATTCAAGCTGAGGCAGAAAAGTTGGGCTTGAACTACGTATATCTCCCGGTTGTTTCTGGTGCTATTACGCCAGAACAGGTAATTGAGATGGCGCGTTTGCTAAAAACCTTGCCTGGCCCTGTGTTGGCATTTTGTCGTTCTGGAGCTCGCTCAACAAATCTGTATCAACTTGCTTTGCAAGTTAAGTAAACGATCTATTAAGTCGACATACCAATGCGTATCGTCATTCCCGAAGATCGTAAATTAGTCCATGAAATGGTCGCGCCAATTCGGTGGGGCGACATGGATGCGTATGGTCATGTCAATAACACGATCTACTTTCGCTATATGGAGCAAGCCCGAGTAGAGTGGATTACTTCTTTGGGATATCAAGTTGCACCAGGCCAAGAATCGATGTTGATGATGAATGGCTTTTGTAATTTCTATAAACAGCTTTCATATCCTGGCGACTTAATTCTGAAAACTTCGATCGGTGCGATAGGTCGTACTAGTATGGACGTCTACACGAGTATGGCTTTAACTACCGCGCCTGATGAAGAAGTTGCCATAGGTGGTGCAACCATGGTCTGGGTCGATCTCACTACTAATAAATCAGCAGCTTGGCCTGATCATATTTTGCAAAAGATTGGCTAAATAGGCGGTATGCAGCCAAGCAATCCTCAGATCTTAAGGCGAGATCAATTCATTGCAGAGTTAGATTCTTTCGATTGCATTATTGATGTGCGATCACCTGCGGAATTTGCTTTGGATCACATTCCTGGCGCAGTGAACTACCCAGTTCTTGATAATGAAGAGCGGGCGCAGATCGGCACTTTATATAAACAAGATTCTCCTTTTGCCGCCAAGAAGTTGGGTGCTGCTTTAGTCTCTCGCAATATTGCCAATCATCTAGAGAAACATTTCCAAGAGTTTCCGCGTACATGGCGGCCTTTGGTTTATTGCTGGCGTGGCGGAGAGCGCAGTGGTGCCTTTACCCACATCTTGAATCGTATTGGTTGGAAAGCCATGCAGTTAGAAGGTGGCTACCAAGGCTTTCGTCGGACGGTGATAGATGGCTTGGAAGAGGCTGCTAAGCAATTTTCATTCCAGGTAATTTGCGGTATGACCGGCAGTGGCAAGACTCGAGTACTACAAGAGTCATGTAACTATGGTGCTCAGATACTGGATCTGGAGGCGTTGGCGATTCATCGGGGTTCTGTATTGGGTAACGAGCCTAATATTGAACAGCCATCCCAAAAAGGGTTTGAGACAGCTTTGTGGAATGCTCTGCGAGCTCTTGACCCCTCAAGGCCTGTGCTTGTTGAGTCTGAAAGCAAGAAGGTGGGCGGGCTTCATATTCCAGATGCCTTAATGGAAAAGATCCGCAGCGGTGCATGTATTGAGTTGAGGTCAAGCCCGCAAACGCGTGTCTCTTGGCTAATACGTGAGTACCATCATTTTTTGACTGATACGAATAACTTTAAAGCCAAGTTAGCATTATTAACAGGTCACTATGGAAAAGTGCAGATTGCCAAATGGAATGAAGCGATTGATGCTGGGGAATTCCCAAGTTTAGTGGAAGAGTTGTTAATTAAACACTACGATCCATCGTACCAATCTTCTATTGTGCGCAACTTTCCCCAATACAGCATCGATCACTTTGTGCAACTAGAAGACGATAGTGACGAGGCCTTTGCAAAAGCAGCTAAGGCCATCGTCGATAAGCTAAAACTTAGCTAAAGGCCTGAATACCCGTTTGTGCACGACCTAGGATGAGAGCGTGAATATCGTGTGTACCCTCATAGGTGTTGACGACTTCTAGGTTCATCATATGACGTACTACACCATATTCATCAGAGATACCGTTACCGCCATGCATATCACGCGCCATGCGTGCGATATCCAGTGATTTGCCGCAAGAATTACGCTTCATGATGGAGGTAATCTCGGGGGCTGCAATGCCTTCATCTTTCATCCGACCTAAGCGCAAGCATCCTTGTAGCGCTAATGCAATCTCTGTTTGCATATCAGCCAACTTCTTCTGAATCAGCTGATTGGAAGCTAAAGGCTTGCCAAACTGCTTGCGATCCATGGTGTACTGACGCGCTGCATGCCAGCACCATTCGGCGGCACCTAATGCTCCCCAAGAGATGCCATAGCGTGCTGAGTTAAGGCAGGTGAATGGGCCCTTCAGGCCAGTAATTTCGGGGAACTCATTTTCAGCAGGAACAAAGACTTCATCCATTACGATTTCACCGGTAATGGATGCGCGCAGACCCATCTTGCCGCTAATCTTCGGTGCGCTTAGGCCTTTCATGCCTTTTTCTAAGATGTAGCCACGAATGACGCCTTCATCATTTTTGGCCCAGACCACAAATACATCCGCAATTGGAGCATTGGAGATCCACATTTTTGAGCCAGTCAGCGAGAAGCCACCGGGAACTTTTTTCGCTCTCGTGATCATGCCGCCAGCATCAGAACCATAGTTCGGTTCAGTCAGGCCAAAACAGCCAATCCATTCACCGCTTGCTAGCTTAGGAAGATATTTTTGTTTTTGTGCTTCGCTACCAAATTCATTAATGGGGACCATGACCAATGAAGACTGAACACTCATCATGGAGCGATAGCCGGAATCAACCCGTTCAATTTCACGGGCAATTAAGCCGTAAGAGACATAGTTGAGATTGGCTCCGCCGTATTGTTCTGGAATGGTGATGCCTAGCAGTCCTAGTTCACCCATTTCACGGAAGATGGCGGGGTCCGTTGTTTCGTTACGATATGCCTCCAAAATACGGGGCATTAAACGACCTTGCGCATATTCGGCTGCAGCATCGCGAACCATGCGCTCGTCTTCGCTCAATTGCGTGTCTAGTAGAAGGGGGTCTTCCCAATTAAAGCTCGCTTTACTCATCGTCTTTAGTCATCCTAGTAATTGCCGGTATTTATTTATCCGGCCCTCAGCGAGGTTCACTGAAAGCGGATATTCTTTCTCTATTATCCATTTTTTAGAGCCATGGACACACTCAGACGACACCACCGCTACTACGACTTGATTCTGGCTGCTTTTGTGGTTGTTCTACTGTGCTCTAACTTTATTGGGGCTGGTAAAGCCGCAGTAGTGACCTTGCCATATTTTGGTGAATTACCTTTTGGTGGGGGCATCCTATTTTTCCCCATCTCTTATTTCTTCGGCGATATTTTGACCGAGGTGTATGGGTATGCTTACGATCGAAGAGCGGTTTGGGCTGGATTTGCAGCGCTACTATTTGCTGCAATCATGGCGCAGATTGTGATTGCCTTGCCTGTTGCGCCCGGTGAATACATGTCAAATTATCAACACGGCTTAGAAACTGTTTTTGGGAATTCTTGGCGTATCGCATTGGCTTCGATGTTTTCATTCTGGTGCGGGAGTTTTGCGAATAGCTTTGTGTTAGCCAAAATGAAAATTTGGACCCAAGGCCGCTATCTTTGGATGCGCACTATCGGCTCTACCGCGGTTGGCGAGTTAGTTGATTCGTCATTCTTCTATATGCTGGCTTTCTACGGGATTTGGCCAACTCATGAAGTCATTGCTGTGGCTTTTGCTCAATACGCTCTAAAAACAGGCTGGGAAGTATTGGCTACACCTTTAACCTATTGGGTAGTGAATTTCCTTAAACGCAAGGAAAACGAGGATTATTACGATATTCACACCAATTTCACACCATTTCGGGTCAAAGTCTAGATGTGCGGCGCACTTAGCCTTTTGAGGCTTTAAACCGTTAAAATAATGGTTTTTGCCTCAAATGAGGCCGCATTATCAATGCGCATTCGTTCCACTTGATTCGTAGAAAGTTAGAGATACATCCGTGCTGTCCGCATCTAATATCACCATGCAGTTTGGGGCAAAGCCTCTGTTTGAAAACATTTCCGTGAAATTTGGCGGGGGCAATCGTTATGGCCTGATTGGCGCTAACGGTTGCGGTAAATCCACTTTCATGAAAATCCTCGGTGGCGAGTTAGAGCCTTCAAGCGGTAACGTGAGCTTAGATCCAGGTATTCGTTTGGGTAAATTGCGTCAGGATCAGTTTGCCTACGAAGATGTTCGTGTACTCGATGTTGTGATGATGGGGCACGAAGAGATGTGGAAGGCTGCTGCTGAACGGGATGCTATTTACGCAAACCCAGAAGCAACTGATGAAGATTATATGAAGGCAGCGGAGCTCGAGGGTAAGTACGCCGAGTACGGCGGTTATACAGCCGAAGCAAAAGCAGGCGAGTTGTTGTTAGGTATTGGTATTCCAATTGAGCAACACAACGGTCCCATGAGCAATGTCGCACCTGGTTGGAAACTGCGTGTGTTACTAGCCCAGGCTTTGTTCTCTGATCCTGACGTCTTGTTGTTAGATGAGCCAACTAATAACTTGGATATTCACTCGATTCATTGGTTGGAGGAAATCCTCAATCAATTTAATAGCACCATCATCATTATTTCCCATGACCGACACTTTTTAAATGAAGTGTGTACGCATATGGCTGATATGGATTATGGAACCCTAAAGGTATATCCAGGGAACTATGACTCCTATATGTTGGCATCGACCCAGGCTAGAGCACAGCAATTAGCCTCAAATGCCAAGGCCAAAGAAAAGATTGCTGAATTACAGGCATTCGTTAGCCGTTTCTCCGCAAATGCTTCTAAAGCGCGTCAAGCTACATCGCGTCAGCGTCAGTTAGAGAAAATTGAGATCGCTGAAATTAAACCATCTTCTCGTCAAAACCCATTTATTCGTTTTGACTATGAGAAGAAATTGCATAACATGGCCGTGGAGTGCAATGCGCTCACGAAGGCTTATGACAGAACCATCTTCAAGAATCTGAAGCTAGGCATTCGTGCAGGCGAGAAGATTGCCATCATTGGTCAAAACGGTGCCGGTAAAACTACTTTATTAAAAACAATCTTGAGTAAACGCTTTGATGGAATCGCCGCTGATAGTGGTGATGTGAAGTGGGCGGAGAATGCAAATGTGGGCGTAATGCCACAAGACAATACAGAGCTCTTTGCCAAAGAAGAAACGCTCATGGAGTGGATGAGTAATTGGCGTAACACTGGTGATGATGACCAAGTGGTGCGCGGTACTCTAGGTCGTTTGCTATTTTCAGGTGATGACATTGGTAAAGATGTGAAAGTGTTATCCGGAGGTGAGAAGGGGCGCATGATTTGGGGCAAATTAATGCTTCAAAAGCACAATGTTCTCGCAATGGATGAGCCAACCAATCACATGGATATGGAGTCAATTGAGAGTTTGCAGATTGCACTTGAGAAATTCGAAGGCACTTTAATATTCGTTTCTCATGACCGTGAATTTGTTCAAGCCTTAGCCAACCGTATCTTGGAAGTCAAAATGGACGGTACAGTCGAGGACTACTCCGGTACTTATGAGGAGTACTTGCGCAGTCAGGCCTTAGCTGGTTAATTGAACTTAGTTTAGAGCTCGGTTAATAAATAAGCCCACTATGAAGTGGGCTTTTTTTCTTTGAGCTGACGCTGAAAGCGCATGGCCGTGCCGTCTTCGCGAATACGCTTCCATACTGATGCCTTTTCTTCATCAGAAAAAAATACCCAATTGCTGACTTCATTGAGGGTGCGGCCACATCCTTGGCAAATCTCATCATAGAGGGTGGTGCAAATTCCAATGCAAGGGGAATCAGACTCATCATCCCCAGTAGATAGAGAGTGTGAGCCATCTTGTTGGATCGGAAGATTGCTTTCGGAATTCATTTGGGTACTTTAGACGATTTCAGCGGACTATGCTCAGCGAGCTCGTCAACATAAGCTTCAATGCCTTGATGTTCTCTTCCCAAGAAATGCTCAACAGCCTTAGAAAATCTGGGGTCTTTTATGAAATGGGCAGATTGAATCGTGGTTGGCAGGAATCCACGTGCCATCTTGTGCTCGCCTTGTGCGCCACCCTCAAAGATTTGAATGCCTGCAGTGATGCAATATTCAATTGCTTGATAGTAGGCAGTTTCATAATGCAAAAGAGGAACATGTTCAAGTGAGCCCCAATAGCGTCCATATGCCTTCGAAGTAACGGTGTCTACAACGAGCAATGAGGATGCAATTGGGACACCATTTCTCTCGGCCACAATCAAATGGATATTTTCCGGGAGACGTTTAGCCCATAGCTTAAAGAATGCTTCATTAAGGTAGGGCTGTGATTGATGCTCGTAATACGTGTTTGCATAACAAGCGTAGAAGAATTCCCAATCTTGTTCGGTAGATTCTTTGCCAGAGATATGCCTAAATGAAATATTGTGTCTTACAACATTCTCCCGCTCGCGACGGATATTTTTTCTCCTTTTCATGGTGAGAGAAGATAAAAATTCCTCAAAGGATTGATAACCCTGGTTATGCCAATGAAACTGTACGGAGTCCCTTAGTAAGAATCCTTGATTATTGAGAATCTCAACCTCATGCTTTTGTGGGAACAGGATATGTGCTGAAGATAGCCCATTGTTTATCACCAAGGATTTCAGTCCCGAAATCAGCTTTGAATAAATTAACTCTTTATTTATTCCTAGTTTGAATAGTAGGCGTGAGCCCTGAACGGGTGTAAAGGGAATGGCGCAAAGAACTTTGGGGTAATAGTCCATGCCTTGCTGCTCATAGGCTTGGGCCCATGACCAATCAAACACATACTCGCCATAAGAATGTTGCTTTAAATAGAGTGGTATTGCGCCGACAATTTCTTTGTCTAATTTCAAAACAAGATGAGCGATTTGCCATCCAGTATTACCCCCAACGCAACCTGTCTCTTCGAGTGAAGATAGAAACTCATGCTTTAGGAAAGGGCCTGCATCATCTGAAAGTAGGTCATTCCATTCTGGTGACGTTACATCAGATATCTTGGTGAGTATCTCGAGATGAAATTGCCCAGACTCTGTCACTACTAGCGTTGAATTAGTTCGATTTTGTAGCCATCTGGATCGGTTACAAAGGCGATGATGGTATCGCCGCCGGCTACAGGGCCAGCTTCACGAGTGACATTGCCGCCAGCCGCTTTAATCTTTTCGCAAGCAGCATAGGCATCAGGCACTCCAATCGCAATATGACCATAGGCGGTACCTAAATCATAGGAGTGAACGCCATAGTTATAGGTCAGCTCAATTTCTGCTTGACCATCTGCATTGCCTTTTCCAAAGCCAACAAAAGCTAGAGAGTATTTTTGTTCTGGTCGCTCAGTGGTGCGTAAGAGATTCATGCCCAATACTTTGGTGTAGAAATCAATTGAGCGCTGCAGATCACCAACACGCAACATGGTATGCAAAAGCATCATGACTTACATGGCTCCGTAATTTGGTCCGCCGCCACCTTCAGGTGTAACCCAAACAATGTTTTGGCTAGGGTCTTTGATATCGCAGGTTTTGCAGTGCACGCAGTTTTGCGAGTTGATCTGGAGTTTGAGTTGACCGTCCGCCTCGACATATTCATAAACGCCAGCAGGGCAGTAGCGTTGTTCTGGGCCTGCGTAGGTTTTGAGATTGAGGCTTACTGGAATGGCCGCATCTTTTAAGGTGAGATGAATGGGTTGATTCTCAGCATGATTGGTGTTGGAGATAAATACTGAGGACAGACGATCGAAACTGATCTTGCCATCTGGTTTTGGATAGTCAATGGGCTTATGTTGTGATGCTGGCTCAAGGCATTCATGATCAGCGTGCTTAAGATGTATGGTCCAAGGCATATTGCCGCCTAAGACCTTTTGCTCTAGGCCCACCATTAAGGTGCCTAGATAAAGGCCTTTTGACATCCAGGCTTTGAAATTACGCGCTTGATTAAGTTCGGTATGCAACCAGCTGTTTTGGAAGGCGGTTGGATAGCCTGCGAGTACATCCGCTGAACGGTTATCAGCTAATGCAGCAACAGCCGCTTCTGCAGCTAACATGCCAGTCTTAATTGCGGCATGGCTACCCTTGATGCGAGAGGCATTTAAGAAGCCTGCATCGCAACCAATCAGCGCTCCACCAGGAAATACCGTTTTAGGTAGGCTATTTAAACCGCCGGCGGTTAATGCACGCGCGCCATAGGCAATACGTTTACCGCCTTCAAAAGTTTCGCGGATCTTTGGATGTAATTTATAGCGTTGGAATTCTTCAAAAGGTGATAGATAAGGATTCTTATAAGAGAGACCAACAACCAGTCCCACAGCCACTTTGTTATCGCCCAAGTGATAAAGGAAGGATCCACCATAGGTATCGCTCTCTAAGGGCCAGCCGGCTGTATGAACCACTAAACCAGGTTTGCTCTTGGATGGCTCAACCTCCCATAATTCTTTAATACCTATGCCGTAGCTCTGTGGATCAGAGTCCTTATCTAAAGCAAATTTGGCAATCAATTGTTTGCCTAAGTGGCCGCGTGCGCCTTCGGCGAAGAGGGTGTACTTACCACGCAATTCCATGCCGAGCTGGAATTGGTCGGTTGGGTTGCCTTCTTTATCTAAGCCCATTGCGCCAGTAATTACTCCGGCAACAGCACCTTGTTCGTTATATAAAACTTCTGCAGCAGGAAAGCCTGGGAAAATTTCCACACCAAGTGCTTCAGCTTGTTCGCCCAGCCAACGCGTCACATTAGCCAAGCTAACTATATAGTTGCCATGATTCTGGAAGCAATGTGGCAGCATCCAGTTGGGAACTTGATATGAATTGTCTTTTGTTAAAAAGAGAAATTGATCTTGAGTGACTTCAGTATGTAGCGGGGCGCCTAATTCTTTCCAGTTGGGAAATAGCTCAGTCAAGGCTTTAGGGTCCATAACGGCGCCAGACAAAATGTGCGCACCAATCTCAGAGCCTTTTTCTAATACGCAGACGCTTATTTCTTTTCCGGATTCATTGGCAAGCTGCTTTGCTCGGATTGCGGCTGATAAACCAGCGGGTCCGCCCCCTACGATCACAAGGTCATAGTCCATGGATTCGCGAGGCCCGAACTGTTCTAGTAACTGCGCTGGATTCATGCAATTTCTCCGAGATTTCTTAAAAAATGGGGTATTTCAGCTTAGATAGTTTAGTTCCAAGTGCCTAAAACTAGTTTGGTGCCAAGACTGGCTGGGCTTGGGCGCCTAAAGCATTATGATTACTTTTTTACCATTTTCGGCAATATTAGGACAAAAGTTATGAATAAAACTTACCCATCGGCAGTTGATGCCCTGCGGGATATTTTGAAGGACGGCCAAAAAATTGCCGTTGGTGGTTTTGGTTTATGCGGCATTCCTGAGGCATTGATTCAGGCAGTGAAAGACCTTGGTGCGCAAAATCTCACAGCTATTGCAAATAATGCTGGCGTCGATGGCTTTGGCTTGGGCTTGTTATTGAACTCCCGCCAAGTAAAGAAAATGGTCGCATCTTATGTTGGCGAAAACAAAGAATTTGAGCGTCAATACTTAGCAGGTGAGTTGGAGCTGGAATTTACGCCACAAGGAACATTGGCAGAAAAATTACGTGCCGGTGGTTGTGGTATTCCTGCGTTCTATACAAAAACGGGTGTAGGCACATTGGTAGCTGAAGGTAAAGAGGAAAAAGAATTTGATGGTGAGAAGTACATCATGGAGCGTTCTATCGTTTCAGATATTTCTTTAGTGAAAGCATGGAAGGCAGACAAGTCTGGTAACTTGGTTTATCGCTACACGGCGCGTAACTTCAATCCAGTGGTGGCAATGGCGGGCAAGATCACTGTGGCCGAAGTAGAGGAGATTGTCGAGAATGGTCAACTACATCCTGATGAGATTCATACTCCAGGCATTTATGTGCACCGCTTAGTGATTAATAAAACTCCAGAGAAGCGTATTGAGCAACGTACGCTTTCAGCTTCTTAATTATTGGAAAGAATTAGAGAGATCGATATGCCTTGGAATAGAGATGAAATGGCAGCACGCGCTGCGAAAGAATTAAAAGACGGATACTACGTGAACCTGGGTATTGGTATGCCCACATTGGTAGCTAACCATGTGCCAAAAGATATGGAAGTATGGCTTCAGTCAGAGAACGGTTTGTTGGGTATTGGGCCATTCCCAACTGAAGCGACTATTGATGCTGATCTGATTAATGCTGGTAAACAAACTGTAACAACCTTGCCTGGCTCTTCAATTTTTTCCTCTGCTGATTCCTTTGGAATGATTCGTGGGGGAAAAATCAACATTGCTATCTTGGGTGCGATGCAAGTGAGCGAGCATGGCGACCTAGCCAACTGGATGATTCCAGGAAAAATGGTAAAGGGTATGGGCGGTGCAATGGACTTAGTTGCCGGCGTAAAGCACGTGGTTGTTTTGATGGAGCACGTTGCCAAGAAGAAAGATGGCACAGAAGAGCTCAAAATTTTGCCTAAGTGCACATTACCCCTGACTGGTGTAAAGGTCATCAGCAAGATCATCACAGACCTCTGTGTATTGGATATCACTCCAAAAGGTCTAAAGTTGGTGGAGTTGGCTCCTGGCGTTACTAAGGAAGAGGTAATCGCTAAGACGGGTGCCCCTGTTGATACAACGGGTTTCTAACAAGCGTCATCAATTAATGGAATAATGGGCTCACCATGTCGGGATCCCATCATTTCCATTCAAGATCGCATAAGCACCAGGCTCACTCTGGTGTCGACCCCACCTTGCATGCGCACAAGAAAGGCGATGCAAAGCACTCCCATAGTAAAGAAGTTTCCAATCAAAACTTGCTTCTGATTGCATTAATTCTGACTCTTGGCTTTTCAGGAGTTGAGGGTGCAGCAGCATATTTCGCAAATTCATTGGCTTTGATTTCAGATGCAGGTCATATGGTGACCGACGCAGCTGCATTAGGACTTGCGCTTTTGGCGCAAATCATTTCTCGTCGTCCGCCATCACCTAAACATTCCTTTGGGTTTGGAAGAGCGGAAGCGCTAGCGGCTTTCGTAAATAGTATTGCGATGCTCGGCTTAGTGGTTTGGATTGTTATTGAAGCCATCAGCCGCTTTTACGATCCCCATAAAGTAGATGGCCTGACGGTGACGGTTGTTGCAGCGATTGGCTTGCTCATGAACATCGTGGTAGCTTGGGTTCTATCGCGTGATAAGAAAAGCGTAAATACGCGCGCTGCCTTAGTCCATGTGATGGGTGATTTACTAGGTTCGATTGCGGCATTAGTGGCTGGCGTAGTTATTCAGCTGACGGGTTGGATGCCAATCGATGCGATCTTATCTATATTGGTTTCCTTGTTGATCTTAAAGTCCACCATCTCCATTCTGCATGAGTCATATCACTTCTTAATGGAGGGTGTACCACTGCACATTGATTACTTGCAGGTTGGTAAAGATTTAAAAAACGTTCCTGGTGTTCTCGCAGTACATGATTTACATGTTTGGGAAATGACTCCCAGTTTTCCAGCGCTAATTGGCCATATTGAAATTGCCAATATCCAAGAGTGGCCAGAGATTATGACCAGAATCAATCAGATGCTGCTAGATAAGCATGGGATTGATCATGTCACTTTGCAACCAGAAGAGGTAAAGGTTGTGATTGATTGCGTTGAGGATGGTGATGCCCATGAATTTCATCAGAAAACAGGCATGATTCATTCAGGTGACACCTTTTACGTGCAATGTTCAAGCGGCGAATCTACGCATCGCATGGCTTATCACGCATGGGGTGATCCCAGTAATTCAAAAGTTCTTTTGTGCGTGCATGGTTTAACTCGCCGCGGTAGTGACTTTAAAACGCTTGCTCAAGCGATGTGCAAGGACTATTACGTAGTATGTCCCGATATCGTTGGTCGCGGTAACTCCGATCGCCTAAGTAATCCTATGCAATATGCTGTTCCTCAGTATGTTGCGGATATCGCGCAGCTAGTAAAGCAGTTGGGTGTAACTCAGGTTGACTGGTTGGGCACCTCGATGGGCGGCTTGATCGGTATGGTGTATGCGGCAATGCCAAATTCACCTATACGCAGAATGTTGATCAATGATGTAGGTCCCAGAATTGAACCAGATGCTATTAAGCGCTTGGGTTCTTACGTTGGCCAACCTTTTGCATTTGCTAATCGTGCTGATGCATTAAACCGCTTAAATCAAATCTGCGCTACTTTCGGTGAGCATACCCCAGAAGAGTGGGAAATTTATAACGGACCGATGTTGGTGCAGCGAGATGATTTGTGGGTGATGCATTACGATCCCAATATTGCTGTTCCTTTTGCTTCCGTAAATCCTATCATGGCTAAAGCTGGTGAAGTCGCGATGTGGCATGCATTCAAGCAAATACACATACCGATGTTGATTGTTCGAGGCGCTGACTCTGATTTGCTCTCAGCGGCGACCGTTGCTGAAATGTGCAAGGTCAATACCTATGCTCGTAGTATTGAGATTCCAAATGTGGGTCATGCCCCAGCATTTATTAAGCCTGAGCAAATAGCGCTCGCAAAAGAATTCTTTGGTTAATCTCATTAATTAATTTTGCCTATGGCAAATGCCCCCAGTAAACCCGCCATTTTTGTAGATGCATGGTACGGTGAGCCATCTGAAACTCATGCTTTAGGTGTTTCGCAGATTCTGCAAGGACTTAATCTTGATGAAGCAACCCTCATTGCTGCTAACAATATCGCGCGCACCCACAATAAAGAGGCACTAGTTAAGTTAATTGGCGAGGAATCCGCAAAGCTGTTGATTGGCTATCGTGGGCTTCGTCAGGCGCAAGCAAAGTTAGTTCGTGAGGATGGTGGTCTTAGCGTCTCAGGGCAAGAAGAGATGTTACGCAAGATGCTTTTGGCATTTGGTGACGATCTGCGCGTAGTGTTGATTTATCTTGCCTCACGTCTTCAGACATTGCGCTGGGTTACTCAAGAGAAGATTTCGGTGCCAGCGCCATGGGCTCAAGAGATCTTAGATATTGATGCGTCATTAGCCAATCGCCTAGGTATATGGCAGATGAAGTGGGAAATGGAGGATCTTGCCTTTAGGGCGCTATCTCCAGACACCTATCGCGATATCGCCAAGATGCTTGATGCGAAACGCATTGAGCGTCAAGTCTTTATTGAGAAGATTGTCCAGCAGCTACAGGAAGAATTAAAAGCCGCACAAATCGTAGGAGAGGTGTTTGGTAGACCAAAGCACATCTATAGCATTTGGAAAAAAATGCAAGGCAAGTCATTGGACTTTGCAAACTTGTACGACGTTCGCGCATTTCGGGTTTTGGTAGACGATATAAAAACTTGCTATGCCGTTTTGGGAATTGTGCACAACATCTGGCAGCCAGTGCCACGAGAGTTTGATGATTACATTGCACGCCCAAAACCGAACGGATATCAATCGCTTCATACCGTAGTGATGAATGAGGATGGCACCGCATTCGAGATCCAGGTACGCACTCATGAAATGCATCAACAAGCTGAATATGGTTTGGCTGCTCATTGGCGCTACAAAGAAGGCGCCTATATTGGTATGGCAACACCGCCAAATCAAAATAAACCGGCTCAAGGTAACAAACCACATGTCACTCATCAGCCAGGTACGCATAGTGCAGAAGTTGCTTATGAACGCCAAATCGCTTGGGCAAGACAGCTGATTTCATGGAAAGAGGATGCATGGGATCAACTCAAACATCATGAGATTGATAACCATATTTATGTCCTCACCCCATTGGGAAAAGTGATCTCATTGGAAAAGGGGTCAACGCCAATTGATTTTGCATATGCTGTACATACCAATCTAGGCCATCGTTGTCGCGGTGCTCGTGTCGATGGTGCGATGGTGCCCTTGGAGACCGCTCTTAAGAATGGTCAAACCATTGAAATCATTGCTGTTAAAGATGGCGGTCCTTCCCGCGACTGGATTAGTCCTGATAAACATTACATCGGCTCTCAGCGTGCTCGTCAGCGGGTACGCGCTTGGTTTAATGCATTAGACGATGTGGATGTTGCTCCATCTTCAAAAGGAGTTGAAACAAAATCAGATTCTTCAGCAGAAGCAAAGTCCATTACCCCTGAAATTATTCTGCGCCATAGTAGCCGCAAGGCAGGCCAGGGCGGTGATGTATTGGTAGTGGGGGTGGACTCCTTGCTGACGCAATTGGCAAGATGTTGCCGTCCTGTACCACCTGATGCCATTGCGGGATTTGTTACGCAAGGTAGAGGGGTCTCGATTCATCGTCGCTCATGCAAAACATTCAGGGGTTTATTGGACAGGGCGCCTGAGAGGGTGATTCAAACGGCTTGGACAGCTTCAGCCGTTGATGCGGATGCTAAGGCAGATCAAAAACGCGTCTTTCCTGCGGATTTGCTGGTTTCAGGCTTGGATCGTCCTGAGCTCATGCGAGAGTTATTCGAAATACTGACTCGTCAGGGTGTGCATGTGATTGATTTGCGTAAATCCGCGAAAAAAGGCTTGGCCCAGATCCTTTTGACCGTTGAAGTCAAAGACTCTGAGGTGCTGAGAGTGGTTCAGAATAGCTTGGAAGAGCTTAAAGGGGTCACGCAAGTACGTCGCCGGTGATAAACTCTAGGGCTGTATAGGCTCGTAGCTCAGCTGGTTAGAGCACCACCTTGACATGGTGGGGGTCGTTGGTTCGAGTCCAATCGAGCCTACCAACGAATAATGACCCAAGATGCGCGGTTGCCCACAAGCTCCCGCGCTTTCTTTTTAGGTCTATGAAGTGAAACTGGAGTTCGGTTAAGAAGATGGAGTTGTCATGCCAGTAGTTACTCTGCCAGATGGATCAAAACGAGAGTTTGAGGCCCCTGTTCGCGTAGCGGATGTGGCTCAAAGCATCGGTAGTGGTCTTGCTAAAGCCGCCTTGGGTGGAATCGTTGACGGCAAGATGGTGGATACCAGTTTTGTGATTGATAAAGATAGTCAACTCGCCATCATCACAGATAAGAGTCCAGAGGCTTTAGAGATTGTGCGCCACTCAACCGCGCATTTGTTGGCATACGCCGTTAAAGAATTATTTCCAGAAGCGCAGGTAACCATTGGTCCTGTTGTCGAGAATGGTTTTTACTACGACTTCTCATATCACCGTCCATTCACTCCTGATGATTTAGTTGCGCTTGAAAAGAAGATGGTTGAGCTGGCTAAAAAAGATGAGCCAGTAGTTCGAAGTGTTTTACCTCGCGACGAAGCGGTGAAATTCTTTAAAGATCAGGGCGAGCATTACAAGGCCGAAATTATTGCCAGCATTCCTCAGGGCGAAGATGTTTCGCTTTACGCGGAAGGCAAGTTCACGGATCTATGCCGTGGCCCACACGTACCATCCACTGGTAAGTTAAAGGTATTTAAGCTCATGAAGCTTGCTGGTGCTTACTGGCGTGGCGATAGCAAGAATGAGATGCTCCAGCGTATATACGGAACCGCATGGTTGCGCAAGGAAGATCAAGACGCTTACTTGCATATGCTTGAAGAGTCTGAAAAGCGTGATCATCGCCGCTTAGGCAAGCAATTAGATTTATTCCATTTCCAGGAAGAAGCACCAGGTTTAATTTTCTGGCATCCAAAAGGTTGGTCAATCTGGCAAGAAGTTGAGCAATACATGCGTCGCGTGTATCAACAAGAAGGTTATCAAGAAGTGAAGGCCCCGCAAATTTTGGATCGCGCGCTATGGGAAAAGTCTGGCCACTGGGAAAACTATAAAGAAAACATGTTTACGACAGAGTCGGAAAATCGCGCTTATGCATTAAAGCCGATGAACTGTCCAGGGCATGTGCAAATTTATAACTCTGGTTTGCATAGTTATCGCGAACTGCCTTTACGCTTCGGTGAGTTTGGCCAATGTCATCGTAATGAACCATCTGGTGCACTGCATGGCTTGATGCGTGTGCGTGGTTTTACTCAAGACGATGGACATATTTTCTGTACCGAGGATCAAATTCAGTCTGAGGTAGCGGACTTCGATAAAGCGGTACGTGCTGTTTACCAGGATTTTGGCTTTACCGAGGTTGCGGTCAAGCTGGCTTTGCGTCCAGCCAAACGTGTTGGTGATGATGCAATTTGGGATAAAGCCGAAGAGGCTCTCCGTGGGGCGTTGAAGGCATCAGGCCAAGAGTGGGAAGAATTGCCGGGTGAAGGTGCTTTTTATGGCCCTAAGATCGAATATCACCTCAAAGACTCGATTGGGCGTACATGGCAGTGCGGCACCATTCAGGTTGATTTCTCAATGCCAGCCCGTTTAGGGGCGGAATATGTGGCTGAGGACAATAGCCGCAAGACCCCGGTAATGCTTCATAGGGCAATTGTGGGCTCTTTAGAGCGTTTTATCGGCATTTTGATCGAAAATCACGCTGGAAACATGCCAGTCTGGCTAGCTCCAACCCAGGCTGTAGTCCTCAATATCTCAGGAAATTCTGCTGCATATGCCCAACAAGTCCAGCAAATCCTGAAAAAACAAGGGTTTAGAGTCGAGGCGGATTTGCGGAACGAGAAAATTACGTATAAAATACGCGAGCACGCATTACAGAAGATCCCATTTTTACTCGTTGTAGGGGATAAGGAATCAGAAAGTAATTCGGTGGCCGTTCGTGCCCGTGGCGGAGTAGATTTGGGTGTAATGCCTATTGATGCCTTCGTTGCCCGACTCCAGCAGGATGTTTCCCAGAAAGTCGGACCCGAGCCTAGCTAGGGTTAGAACGGTTTTTATTGTTTTTTTAGAGGAATTAAGAAGATCGCTACTGAAAAATTGCAGCGCATTAATCGGGAAATTACTGCTCCTGAAGTGCGTTTGATTGGAATCGATGGGGAACCCATTGGTGTAGTTAAGTTGAGTGAAGCCTTGGCTGCAGCAGAAGAGAAAGATACCGATTTGGTTGAAATTGCTCCAACAGCTGTTCCACCTGTAGTCCGCATCATGGACTTTGGCAAATTCAAATACCAAGAAGCCAAGCGTCAGCATGAAGCTAAGCTGAAGCAAAAAGTAATTCAGGTGAAGGAAGTGAAATTCCGCCCTGGTACTGACGATGGTGACTATGGTGTGAAGCTACGCAATCTGATCCGCTTTTTAGAAGATGGCGATAAGACAAAAATTACATTACGTTTTCGTGGTCGAGAAATGGCTCACCAAGAAATCGGAGCAAGAATGTTGGAGCGTTTGAAGTTGGACCTGCAAGAGTACGGCCAAGTTGAACAGTTTCCAAAGATGGAGGGTCGTCAAATGGTGATGGTATTGGCCCCCGTTCGTAAGGCTAAGTAACTAGGGAATTAATAAGACCTAGTTCTTATGTAGGGAGGCGTTCTGAGTGAATAACGAAGGCGCTGGCAGTTAAGAAGTGCTTCTGGGTACAGGAAGAGTAACCGTCGGTTACCACCTATGTTGCACAAGTAGAAGAAGGGGTGCTTTATGCCCAAGATGAAGAGCAAGAGTAGCGCGAAAAAGCGCTTCACGGTTCGCGCAGGCGGATCGATTAAACGAGGTCAGGCTTTCAAACGCCACATCCTCACCAAGAAGACCACAAAGAACAAGCGTCACTTGCGTGGTTCCGCTGAAGTTGCGAAATCTGACATCAAGTCAATTCGCTCCATGCTTCCATACGCTTAACCTCAGACTAGATTAGGAGAATTCAATGCCAAGAGTCAAACGTGGGGTTACAGCAAGAGCCCGTCATAAGAAAATTACTGATGCCGCAACAGGTTACCGCGGTCGTCGTAAAAACGTATTCCGTATTGCTAAGCAAGCGGTTATGCGTGCTGGTCAATATGCATATCGTGACCGTCGTAACAAGAAACGTGTATTCCGCGCTTTGTGGATTGCCCGTATCAATGCGGCAGTGCGTGAGCACAACATGACCTATAGCGTATTCATGAATGGTATGAAGAAGGCTGCGATCGAGCTCGACCGCAAAGTGCTTTCTGATATGGCCATTGCTGACAAAGCAGCTTTCGCTGCTTTGGTTACTCGGATCAAATCCGTAGTAAACGCTGCAGCTTAATTCTTAGTTTCTAAGCGAACTAAGCTGCAATGGTTTCTCTCGACCAAATTGTCGAGGATGCCAAACGTGATTTCTCTGGAGCTGCCGATTCGGCGGCTCTTGAGGACGCGAAAGCCAGGTATCTCGGTAAATCAGGTGTTCTCACTGAGCGTTTAAAAGCGCTTGGTGGAATGTCGCCTGAGGAGCGCAAGAGTGCTGGCGCCCAAATTAATCAAATCAAAACTCAAGTAGAGGCCGCATTACAAGAGCGTCGCCAAGCTTTGGCAGATGCCGTATTGCAACAGCGTCTCGCAGCTGAATCTATAGATGTGTCCTTGCCAGGGCGCGGTCAAGCAGTTGGTAGCTTGCATCCGGTGATGCGTACTTGGGAACGGGTAGAAGAAATCTTCCGTTCCATTGGTTTTGACGTGGCTGATGGTCCTGAAATTGAAACGGATTGGTTTAATTTCACGGCACTCAACAGCCCAGAAAATCATCCTGCTCGCTCAATGCAGGATACCTTTTACATCGATGGCAAAGATTCTTTAGAGAAACCTTTGCTGTTGCGCACGCATACCAGCCCAATTCAGGTTCGTTATGCCAGTGAGCATGTCAAAAAATATGCCAATGCAGATGTGATGCCACCGATTAAGGTCATTGCGCCTGGAAGAACATATCGCGTTGATAGTGATGCAACGCACTCACCAATGTTCCATCAGGTAGAGGGTTTGTGGATCGCCGAAACTGTTTCATTCGCGGATCTAAAAGGTGTCTATACCGACTTCTTGAGAACTTTCTTTGAAACGAATGAGTTGCAAGTACGTTTCCGCCCATCCTATTTCCCATTTACAGAGCCATCTGCTGAAATCGATATGGCCTTTGGTAGTGGCAAGTTAGCTGGTCGTTGGTTGGAAATTTCTGGAGCGGGGCAGGTGCACCCAAATGTATTGCGTAATATGGGTATCGACCCAGAGCGATACACTGGTTTTGCTTTTGGATCAGGCCTTGAGCGCTTAACCATGTTGCGTTATGGCGTAGATGATCTGCGTCTCTTCTTCGAAAATGATCTGCGTTTCTTAGCGCAGTTCCCTGCATAACAAAATCATTACTAGAAAGCGCTATGCAATTCTCAGAATCTTGGCTTCGTCAGTATGTAAACCCATCGCTTGATAGCGATGCTTTGGGTCATGCTTTGACAATGGCTGGTCTTGAGGTTGAAGAGCAGCACTCTGTTGCTCCTGCATTTAACAAAGTCGTTATCGCGCAAATTCTTTCAGCTGAGCAACATCCCGATGCAGATCGTTTGCGAGTTTGCAAAGTAGATGCCGGTACAGGCCAAGTATTACAAATTGTTTGTGGCGCACCAAATGCACGTGCTGGTATCAAGATCCCCTGTGCAATGGTTGGTGCTGAACTGCCTCCGGCGGAAGCGGGTGCCAAGCCTTTTGTAATTAAGGTGGGCAAGCTTCGTGGGGCTGAGAGCCAGGGAATGTTGTGCTCAGGCCGCGAGCTTGGACTCGGTGATGATCATGAAGGTATTTTGGAATTACCTTCTGATGCTCCTGTTGGTGAAGATATTCGTAAGTACCTCGACCTAGATGACCAAATCTTTGTTATCAAACTAACACCAAACAAGGCAGACTGTCTTTCATTGCTTGGTGTAGCTAGAGAAGTGTCAGCTATTACTGGTGCAGTCTTATGTACTCCTAAATGGAATGCGCCTGTTGTTGCAATTGATGAGAAACGCAAAGTTACTGTAGAAAACAAAGAGCTTTGCGGTCGCTTCGCTGGGCGTGTTATCCGCGGTGTAAATCCAAAAGCAAAAACGCCAGACTGGATTGTGAAGCGTTTATCTCGCGCAGGTCAAAGAAGTATTTCTGCTTTGGTGGATTTATCAAATTACGTCATGCTAGAAATGGGTCAACCAACCCATGTATTTGATATTGACAAGCTAGAAGGTGATATCGCCGTTCGTTGGGCTAAAGCAGGTGAGACGCTTGAATTATTAAACGAGCAGACGGTAGCTTTGCAGGGTCCTGATTCAGCTGGAAAACTTCAGGATGCTGGAGTAGTAGCCGATCAAAAGGGCCCAGTTGCGCTTGCTGGCATCATGGGTGGCAATCATTGTGCTGTGAGCGATGACACCAAGAATGTTTATGTAGAAGCTGCTTACTGGCTCCCGTCTGCTATTCAGGGTCGTGCTCGTCGCTTTAACTTCAGTACTGATGCCGCCCATCGATTTGAACGTGGCGTCGATCCACAAAATACCGTTGATTGCCTTGAATATCTTTCTGCATTAATTATTGAAGTTTGTGGCGGTCAAGCAGGCCCAGTCGATGATCAGATTCTGAATGTGCCTGAGCGCAAGCCAGTCAAAATGCGCCTGTCTAGAGCAGAAAAAGTCATTGGTATTCCTTTAACAAAAGACATCGTTGCAGATGTATTTAAGCGTCTTGGTTTTGAGTTCAAGCAAGAGGGTGATGCTTTTGTTGTTGCGCCACCAAGCTACCGCTTTGATATCGAAATTGAAGAAGACTTGATTGAAGAAGTCGCACGCCTGTACGGCTTTGAAAATATTCCTGACCAACCGCCAGTCGCTTCACTCAAGATGAGTGCCAAGGATGAGGCTAAGCGTGGAATTCACTTGCTGCGTCAACGCATAGCGTTGCAAGGCTATCAGGAGGCTGTAAATTTTGGATTTACTGACCTTGAGAGTGAGCAGCGGTTAACTGGCGCAACCGATAAGGATGTGATTGCGGTTCTAAATCCAATCGCCAATCAGTATGGAGTTATGCGCAGTACCTTATGGGGTGGTTTGTTGTCAAACCTCAAGTCAAACTTAAACCGTGGGACTGGACGAGTTCGCTTATTTGAAACAGGGCGTGTATTCAAAAGAGATGCTGGCGTCCAGGAAGAAGCAGGTAAGGTTGCTGGTTTTGCGCAGCCGCAAAAAGTCGGCGGTATCGCCTATGGATCTTTTGTTCCAGAGCAATGGGCCAATCCAACGAGAGTTGTTGACTTCTTTGATGTCAAAGGTGATCTCGAGCGCGTCCTCGATCCACTAAAAATCGTGACTGAAGCGGCGCAACATCCCGCATTGCATCCCGGTCGTAGCGCGAAAGTTTTCTTGGCTGGACCTAAAAATCGCATTGATATAGGTTGGATCGGTGAATTGCATCCTGCCCTGCAACAAGTTTATGAATTGCCTCAAGCCCCAGTATTGTTTGAGTTGGATTTAGAAGCAATTCGCGAGTTAGGTTTGCCTGTTCCGCAAGAATTAAGTAAATTTCCTGCAGTGCAACGCGATCTAGCGTTGGTAGTGAAACAGGCCGTATCCGCTCAATCATTGTTGGATGCAATGGCAGCCACCAAGCAAAATTTTGTATGTGCCATCGAGCTGTTTGATGAATTTAAGCCAAAAGCAGGTTCTAGCAGCATGGCTGACGATGAAAAGAGCTTGGCATTCCGAGTGACCTTATTAAATCCTGCGGAAACTTTGCAAGATGCGCAAATTGATGCTGTAATGAGTGCCTTGCTGGGGGCCGTTGAGAAAAAATGTGCAGCCCGTCTGCGCTAGGTTTACTATTACGAAATACCCAATAAAAATACTGAGACACTTCAGAAAAGAATCTGACGATGAGTGAATTAATTTCTAACGATACCGTAACAAAAAATGAGCTATCTGAAGCGCTCTTTGATCAAGTTGGTCTCAATAAGCGTGAAGCCAAAGATATGATCGATGCTTTTTTTGATCGAATTGGCCAATCACTTGAGTCTGGTACGGAAGTAAAGATTTCTGGTTTTGGTAACTTTCAGTTGCGCAATAAATCGGCTCGTCCTGGCCGAAATCCAAAGACAGGTCAGATGATTCCAATCGCTGCTAGACGTGTAGTGACATTTCATGCAAGTCAAAAGCTCAAAGATGTAGTGGAGTCACATGCTCGAGAAAACCGAGTTTGATGCTAGCTCGGCGCTACCGAGCTCTCAACTTCCTCCTATACCAGCAAAGCGCTATTTCACAATTGGTGAAGTGGCCGATCTTTGCGGCGTTCGTTCGCACGTCTTGCGCTACTGGGAGCAAGAGTTTTCTCAGTTAAGCCCGCAAAAACGCCGTGGTAACCGCCGTTATTATCAGCATCACGAAGTGGTTTTGATTCGTAAAATTCGCACCTTACTTTATGAAGAGGGTTTTACGATTTCTGGCGCCAGAAATCGTCTTGAAGAAGCTCGTGGAGAGCTTCGTTTACGCGATGAGTTGCTTGCGGTTCTGCAAATTCTTTCCAAGTAGTTACTGATACAATTTCGTCTTTCGTCGGGGCGTAGCGCAGCCTGGTAGCGTACTTGCATGGGGTGCAAGTGGTCGGAGGTTCAAATCCTCTCGCCCCGACCATCAAACTAATTGCGTTAATCTAGCGAGCATGACTACATCTAACCCCAATTCTCAAAAACCTCAACGAACCATTTTTTTTGGTTTGGATATTCCATTCTTGGATCATTTAGGTGTTGTGCCTGAGTCTGCTGAAAATGGTAAGGTGCGTATTAGCTATGTAGTGAAGCCTGAGCACACCAATAGCTTTCATGTAGCTCAAGGTGGAGTCATCATGACTCTCCTTGATTTTGCGATGGGTGCTGCAGCTCGAACTGCCTCAAATCATCAGCTCGGCGCCATCACCATCGATATGACAACCAGTTTCTTGCGTCCAAGCCTTGGCAAGATAACTGTCGAAGGTAGGTTGCTTAAAGCGGGAAAATCGATTAACTACTGTGAGGCAGTGGCACTTAACGAGGCAGGGGAGATTACCGCTAAGGCAAGCGGTACTTTTGTTTTAAGGCGCTAATTTATTCTGTTAATGGTTTAATTATTAATATTATTTATAATGATTATGTTTATTTGATTATTATTGATAAACATAAATCCATGATAAATATAGGTTAATACCCATTTTTCAGAATATTTACCCATAATCTTTTTTCTATATATAATGTTTAATTGAAATACAGCATGGCAGGATTAATGTGTATTTCTATAACTTATTATCTGGAGAAACCCATAAATGTCTTCATACAAAGAACTATTGGCTCAACGTGAGCAATTAGATAAGCAAATTAAAGAGGCAATTGCCCGTGAAAAAGCCGATGGAATTGCTAAAGCTAAGCTCATTATTGAACAATATGGCTTGTCAGCTTCAGACCTATTTAGTCGTAAAGCTGGTGGCAAAAGTGCCGGTGGCAAGGTAGCGCCAAAGTACCGCAACCCATCAACAGGTGAAACCTGGACTGGTCGTGGCAAGGCTCCTAAGTGGATTGAGGGTAGAGATCGAAGTAATTACCTAATTTAACTCGCTGATTTAATTGAGTTAATCAAAAAGGCCACAAATGTGGCCTTTTTTGTTGGGACTCTTAAAAGCACTTTCTCGATAGAGCTTCTAAAAAGAGGGGTTCGAGCAATTCATGCCGGTTATCGGGGTTAAGTGCCGCATCCATTTCCGGGTCAGTAGCTGGGTAGCCAATAATCAATGGATTAAGTTCGATTAAGCCATTCTCCAGCTCCTCTTTGAGCTCCTCGGGAATGCTAGACCGAGTCCCAGCATTTTCATCTGCTAGCGTGACCACCCCAGGGTGCAGCTTAATAAAACCTTCATCAACCAGTATAGGAATACGCTGCGTGTCCTTGTTTTTACTCAAATAATGTATTAAGTGGACCTGCTCTACAGGCGGGATTAGGGCATCCAAAAAGATAAGATCGGGGGCAATCGATACTGCCTTCATTAAGCCTTCTAGGCTGTCTACCGAAACCTCCATTTCTACTTTTAGCTGCCAGCCTTCAATGGCTTCCAACAGTGCTAAGCTATTTTCAGTGCGGCGAAATATTCCCATTGCAACGCAGTGTTGGGTGCTTTTTTGGCGCATAGCTCGTTTACGCCTTTGTAATTGTTGCTCTAAAGAGCTTGCCAAAATGCGCCTGTGCCCACCGCGGGTCTTCCAGGCGATTAATTCGCCCAATTCAACCATTTTTTGTACGGTTCCTAGCGAAACTTGCAAAACCTTAGCGCTTTGTCTAGTGCTTAGATATTCCATTTCTGGCGTAATTGCTTTCATATTCTCCCTTGATCTCATTAATTCATTTGAAGATTTAGAGAATAAAAACGAATTTTGTTGGAATCTGTCCGTATATATTGAAAGACTAGTAGGAAATTTCTTATTCAGTTTCTATTTATAGGGATATACCCCCAAATCCCATGAAATCAGGGAAAGCCCTTTATGTGACTATGGTCACTCGTGTTAAATTACTGTCGTAGTACCAGTATTTGCACAGAGCAATTCGTGAAACGGTACAGCCGTGTAACGGATGGTTATAACCACAGTTTTTATTCGGGAAACCCGATGAAAGGTGAGCATCATGATGCAGGACCAAAGAGATAAATCCTATCTCTTCGGCGGAAACGCCCCCTATGTAGAAGAACTCTACGAATCTTATTTGCACGACCCTGCCTCCGTTGAGGACCATTGGCGTGATTATTTTGATAACGTGAAACAAGTTCCAGCAGTCGATGGTTCGTCGCGAACCGATATTGCTCACGGGCCAATTGTTGCCTCATTTGCTGAGCGCGCTAAACAAGGTCCAATTAGAACGATTTCGGATTCAGCGGATTCCGAGTTGGGACGCAAACGCGTTGCGGTTCAGCAATTAATTGCGGCGTATCGAAACGTCGGTAATCGCTGGGCCAATATTGATCCATTGAAGCGTACAGAGCGTCAGGATATTCCTGAGCTGGATCCTGCTTTCTATGGATTTACTGATGGCGATATGGATATCGTCTTCAACACAAGTAATACATTCTTTGGCAAATCAGAAATGACCCTGCGTGATTTGCTGCAGGCATTACGCGAGACTTATTGCGGCACCATTGGCGCCGAGTTCATGTTTATTGCCGATCAAAAGATTAAGAAGTGGTGGCAAGAAAAGCTGGAATCAATTCGTTCTACAGCCCGCTTTAATGTTGAAGAGAAGCGTCAAATTTTGGACCGTCTTACCGCGGCTGAAGGTTTAGAGCGTTATCTCCAAGCTAAATATGTTGGTCAAAAGCGCTTCTCCCTAGAAGGTGGCGAAAGCTTTATCGCCTGTATGGACGAGTTAATTCGTGATGCTGGTAGCAAGGGCGTACAAGAAATCGTGATTGGTATGGCTCACCGTGGTCGTCTCAATGTTTTGGTGAACACCTTGGGCAAGATGCCTAAAGATTTGTTTGCTGAGTTTGAACACAAAGGCCCTGAGACATTGCCTGCTGGTGACGTGAAGTATCACCAAGGTTTCTCTAGCGACATTTCAACTCCTGGCGGACCGGTTCATTTATCACTTGCATTTAATCCATCTCACCTTGAAATTGTTAACCCAGTAGTTGAGGGTTCAGCGCGTGCGCGTATGGAGCGTCGTGGTGATATGTTGGGTGAGCAGGTGATGCCAGTTCTGGTGCACGGTGATGCTGCGATTGCGGGTCAGGGTGTAATGCAAGAAACTTTGGCGATGTCCGAGGTTCGTGGTTATTCCACTGGCGGCACAGTTCACATCGTGATTAATAACCAGATTGGTTTCACCACATCCGATCCACGCGACTTGCGTTCTAGTTTGTACTGTACAGACATCATGAAGATTGTTGATGCCCCTGTACTGCACGTAAACGGTGACGATCCAGAGGCTGTGGTACTGGCAACTAAATTGGCTGTTGAGTTCCGCACTAAGTTTCATAAAGATGTGGCAATCGATATCATTTGCTTCCGCAAGTTGGGTCACAACGAGCAAGATACGCCCGCAATGACGCAGCCTTTGATGTACAAAATTATTGCCGCACACCCTGGTACACGTAAGCTATACGCTGACAAGTTGGAAACTCAGGGCGTATTGCCTGCTGGCACTGGCGATTTGATGGTCAAAGAGTACCGCGCTGCCATGGATGAAGGTAAGCAAACCTCTGATCCAGTTCTCAGTAACTTCAAAGGTAAGTTTGCGGTAGATTGGGCCCCATTCCTTGGTAAGAAGTGGACAGACGAAGCTGATACCGCTATCCCTTTAACGGAATGGAAGCGCTTATCTGAAAAGATTTCGACTATTCCAGAAAACTTTAAAGCCCATCCATTAGTCGCGAAGGTTTATAACGATCGTGCGGCAATGGGTCGCGGTGAAATTAATGTTGACTGGGGTATGGGTGAACACATGGCTTTTGCCTCACTTGTTGCCAGTGGTTATCCAGTGCGCTTGTCTGGCGAGGATAGTGGCCGCGGCACATTTACCCATCGTCACGCAGTTCTTCATGACCAAAATCGTGAGAAGTGGGATACCGGTACCTATGTAGCTTTGCAGCATGTCACTAAAGATCAGGCACCATTTGTGGTGATTGACTCCATTCTTTCTGAAGAAGCAGTTCTTGGTTTTGAATATGGTTACGCAGCGGCAGAGCCAAACACCTTAACCATTTGGGAGGCCCAGTTTGGCGACTTTGCAAACGGCGCTCAGGTTGTAATTGACCAGTTCATTGCCTCTGGCGAAGTGAAGTGGGGCCGTGCAAACGGCTTGGTCATGATGTTGCCGCACGGTTACGAAGGTCAAGGCCCAGAACACTCATCTGCACGTTTGGAGCGCTTTATGCAGTTATGCGCTGATACCAATATGCAGGTTATTCAGCCAACAACCGCATCACAAATTTTCCATGTGCTACGTCGTCAAATGATTCGTCAGTTCCGCAAGCCACTGATTTTGTTTACGCCAAAATCCTTATTGCGTAATAAAGATGCTGCGTCTCCACTCTCTGAATTTACCAAGGGCGGTTTCCAGACGGTAATCGGCGAGCGTGATGAAACTATCGATGCAAAACAAGTAACACGATTGATCGCTTGTTCTGGCAAGGTGTATTACGACTTAGTTAAACAGCGCGCTGAAAAGAAAGCGACTGATGTTGCAATTATTCGAGTTGAGCAGTTGTATCCATTCCCGCACAAGGCTTTGGCTTCTGAGTTGAAGAAGTATCCAAAGCTAGAAGAGGTTGTTTGGTGTCAGGACGAGCCGCAAAACCAAGGTGCGTGGTTCTTTGTTCAGCACAACATATTGGAAAACATGTCTGATGGTATGAAGTTGGCATATGCAGGACGTCCCGCATCTGCTTCTCCTGCTTGTGGATATGCCCATTTGCACCAAGAGCAGCAGAAGTCTCTTCTCAACGCGGCATTTGCCAAATTAAAGGGTTATGTGATTACTAAATAATCAATCGCAAACCAATACTCATACACATATAGATAAATAGGATTAATCATGGCTATTTTCGAAGTTAAAGTTCCACAACTCTCCGAGTCAGTTGCTGAAGCAACATTGTTGCAATGGAAAAAGAAGGTCGGTGACGCAGTTAGTCAAGATGAGATTTTGATCGAAATCGAAACAGATAAGGTTGTTCTCGAAGTGCCAGCTCCATCTGCTGGTGTATTGACAGAAATCGTAGTTGCTGATGGCGGCACAGTTGTAGCTGATCAGTTAATTGCCAAGATCGATAGCACTGCTGTTGCATCAGCTGCCCCAGCTGCTGCAGCACCTGCTCCTGCGGTAGCCCCAGCTGCGGCACCTGCAAAAGCGGCTGCTCCATCTAAGGCTACTGGCGCAGCCGCTTCGCCTTCAGCAGCAAAAATTCTTGCTGAAAAGAATGCGGATGCAGGTCAGGTGGCTGGTTCTGGTCGCGATGGCCGTATTACTAAAGGCGATGCATTAAATGCCTCTGCTGGTGGTGCTAAGTCAGCCGCATTGCCAAGCGCACCAATTCCAACAGGCGATCGTCCTGAAGAGCGTGTGCCAATGAGCCGCTTGCGCGCTCGTATTGCAGAACGTTTGTTGGAGTCACAAGCGAACAACGCAATTTTGACTACATTCAATGAAGTCAATATGGGTCCAGTAATTGCATTGCGTAATAAATACAAAGATCAATTTGAAAAGACTCATGGCGTAAAACTGGGTTTCATGTCCTTCTTCGTAAAAGCAGCTACACATGCTCTGAAGAAATTCCCATTATTGAATGCGTCTGTTGATGGTAACGACATTATTTATCACGGCTACTTTGATATTGGTATCGCTGTTAGCTCACCACGCGGATTGGTAGTGCCAATTTTGCGTGATGTTGATCAGATGAACTTAGCTGATATTGAGAAGAAGATTGCTGAATTTGGCGTGAAAGCACGCGAAGGTAAGCTCTCGATTGAAGAGTTGACTGGCGGTACATTCTCTATCTCTAACGGTGGCGTGTTCGGCTCTATGCTCTCAACTCCAATTATTAATCCTCCACAGTCTGCAATTTTGGGTATCCATGCGACTAAGGATCGTGCAGTAGTTGAGAATGGACAAGTAGTTGTTCGTCCAATCAACTATCTCGCCTTGTCTTATGACCACCGCATTATTGATGGTCGCGAGGCAGTGCTTGGCTTAGTTGCCATGAAGGATGCATTAGAAGATCCTTCACGTCTCCTCCTTGATTTGTAAGAAGGGAAGATCATGAGTCAAGCTTTTGATGTACTCGTAATCGGCGGTGGCCCAGGTGGCTACATCGCCGCAATTCGTGCAGCGCAATTGGGTTTCAAGGTTGCGTGTGCTGAATCCAATGCCTATGATGATCCAAAGGGTGAGCCACGCTTAGGTGGTACCTGTTTGAATGTCGGCTGTATTCCTTCTAAGGCTTTATTAGCCTCATCAGAAGAGTTTGAGAAGATTGGCCATCATGCAGCAGACCATGGCATTAAGGTTGGCTCTGTCAGCATTGATTCCAAAAAGATGGTTCAACGCAAAGATGGCATCGTCACCAAAATGACTGGCGGCATTCAGTTCTTATTCCGTAAAAACAAAATTACTTTGTTAAAAGGTCATGCTTCATTTGAGGGCAAGGGCGCTGACGGATATCAAGTCAAGATTGATGGCAAAGATAAAGAGACAGTTACTGCTAAGAACGTCATTATTGCAACTGGATCTAAGGCGCGCCATTTACCAGGCTTGCCAGTAGATAACGTATTGATTTGCGATAACGAAGGTGCATTGAAGTTTGATTCTGTGCCCAAGAAGTTAGGCGTGATTGGTGCGGGCGTGATTGGTCTTGAGCTTGGCTCCGTTTGGCGTCGTCTGGGCTCTGAAGTGACAGTGCTTGAAGCATTGCCTTCATTCTTGGCTGCTTGCGATGTCAGTATTGCTAAAGAAGCACAAAAGCTTTTCACTAAGCAAGGCTTGAACATCAACATGGGGGTGAAGATTGGTGATGTGAAGGCGGATAAAAAAGGTGTAGTGGTTAATTACACAGATAGCGCTGGTAAGGCTGCCAAGTTGGAATGTGATCGCTTGATCGTTTCTGTAGGTCGCGTACCAAATACTGACAAATTAGGTTTAGATAAGATTGGTCTCAAAGTGGATGAGCGAGGCTTTATTCCAATTGACGATCACACTTGCGCAACAGCAGCGCCTGGCGTATACGCTGTAGGTGACGTGGTTCGCGGACCTATGCTGGCTCATAAAGCGGAAGACGAGGGTGTCTTGGCCGCTGAGGTGATTGCTGGTCAGAAGCCACATATCGATTACAACTGTATTCCTTGGGTAATCTATACGGATCCAGAGATCGCTTGGGTTGGCAAAACAGAACAGGCTTTGAAAGAGGCTGGCGTTGCATACAAGGCTGGTCAGTTCCCATTCATGGCTAACGGTCGTGCCTTGGGTATGGGTCGCTCTGATGGTTTTGTCAAAGTATTGGCCGATGCGAAAACCGATGAAATTCTTGGTGTTCACATTATTGGACCAAATGCCTCAGACTTAATTGCTGAAGCAGCGGTTGCGATGGAATTCAAGGCGGCAGCTGAAGATATTGCACGTATCTGTCATCCACATCCAAGCTTGTCGGAAGTGGTACGCGAAGCAGCATTAGCGACAGATCAACGCGCACTCAATATGTAATTGAAAACCATTGAGTTTTACCAACAAGAGTTAAAAGCGCGCGGGTATCAAAGTGATCCCGCGCAGCTTCGTGCCGTAGAGCGTTTGCAAAAGTGCGAAGATGAGTGGATTGCTTATAAAGAAATCCGCAGCAACAATCTCAAGAAAAAATTATTTAAACCAACCCTGCCAAGAGGTTTGTATCTTTGGGGTGGAGTAGGGCGTGGCAAGTCCTTCTTAATGGACTGTTTTTATGCTGCATCCCCATTAGAAAAAAAGATTCGTATTCATTTTCATGAATTTATGCGTGAAGTGCATCGTGAGTTGCATGAACTCTCGGGTTTATCGGACCCTTTAGATGAGCTTTCCAAGCGAATCGCCAAACGCTACCGTTTGATATGCTTTGATGAGTTCCATATTAATGACATTGCCGATGCGATGATTCTGTATCGCTTGCTCAACGCATTGTTTGCTGATCGTGTGCAGTTTGTAATGACCTCTAATTACCGACCCGATCAGCTTTATCCTAACGGCTTACATCGTGATCGCTTGCTTCCGGCAATTAAGTTGCTGGAAGAAAAGCTTGATGTTCTCAATGTTGATGCTGGCAATGATTATCGTCAGGTTCAGATGGCGCAAGTGGAGGCCTATCTCACTCCTGCGAATGCTGAAACTCAAACTACTCTAGGGCAGATGTTCCAAACGCTGATTGGCAACCAAAAAGAGACGCGCAATCCTGTCTTGCATATTGAGTCCCGTGAGCTGCGACCATTACATATGGCTGATGGTGTAGTTTGGTTTGATTTCCAGACACTGTGTTGTGGTCCGCGCTCTCAGAATGATTATTTAGAAATCGCCAATCAATTTCATACGGTTATCCTGTCTGGGGTTCCCTATATGCCTCCCAAAATGACCAACGAAGCACGTCGCTTTATCTGGTTAATTGATGTTTTGTATGACCACAAAATCAAGTTGATCATATCTGCCGAGGTGCCTGCAACGGATTTGTATACGGAAGGCCAAATAACCGCTGAATTCTCTAGAACGGTCTCCCGTTTGATTGAGATGCAGTCCCGTGACTATCTAGATGCGCCACGCCGTGTCATCGATACCAGCTTGACCTAAAATAAGGGCATGAGCAGTTTTTCTACCCTAAATGCCGACCTCCATTGCCACTCTGTGGTCTCTGATGGTACGCTCACGCCTGAAGCCTTGGCTGAGCGTGCAAAAGCCAATGGCGTTAATTTGTGGGCACTCACGGATCACGATGAGTTGGGTGGTCAACAACGTGCACGTGACGCTGCAAAAACACTCAATATCGATTACGTATCTGGCGTAGAAATTTCTGTTACTTGGGCAGGGCAAACCATTCATATCGTTGGTCTTGGTATTGATGCCAATCACCTAGGGATTATTGAAGGCTTGCGTCGCACTCGGGGTGGACGCGGAGACCGTGCAAGGTTAATGTCTGAACAGTTATTAAAGGCGGGTATACCAGGCGCATACGAGGGTGCTCTGCATTTTGCAGGCAATCCTGAACTCATTTCTAGAACGCACTTTGCAAGATACTTAGTGGAACAGGGTGTCTGTCGCGATACGGAAGAAGTGTTTAAAAAATATTTAGTTGAGAATAAACCAGGCTTTGTTCCACATCAGTGGGCGACTTTAGATGATGCGGTTGCGTGGATTAAATCTTCAGGGGGTGTAGCGGTTATTGCCCATCCCGGCAGATACAACTTAAGTGCTCTGCAGATGAGTCAGCTTTATGAGCGCTTTAAAGAAATCGGTGGCCTTGGCATCGAGGTCATTACCGGTAGTCATAGCCCAGATCAATACACGACTTATGGAAAGATTGCGCAAAAGTATGGATTCTTAGCCTCTCGTGGCTCTGATTTTCATGATCCAAGCGAAAGTCATATTGACCTCGGCGCTTTGCCGCATTTACCGGATCACCTGACCCCTGTCTGGTCGGTATTCCATTAATTTATTCACATTAACGATAAAGAAAAATAATGTTTGCTGAACGTGTTCTCTCTGGCATGCGACCTACGGGTAATTTGCACCTTGGGCATTACCACGGAGTATTAAAAAACTGGGTGAGATTGCAATCTGAATATCCATGTTTTTTCTTTGTCGCTGATTGGCATGCATTAACTACACATTACGAATCTCCAGAAGTTATCGAGCAATCTGTCTGGGATATGGTGATTGATTGGTTGGCCGCGGGTGTAGACCCAAACCAAGCTACTTTATTTATTCAGAGTAAGGTACCCGAGCACGCAGAGTTATTTTTATTGCTCTCGATGGGCACACCTTTGGGCTGGTTGGAGCGCGTTCCGACCTATAAAGATCAAATTGAGAAGCTCAAGGAAAAAGACTTGCAGACCTATGGTTTTCTTGGTTACCCATTGCTTCAGGCAGCTGATATTTTGATTTACAGGGCGCAACATGTTCCAGTTGGCGAAGATCAAGTTCCACACGTAGAGATGACTCGTGAAGTTGCGCGTCGCTTTAATTATCTCTATGGCCGGGAGCCTGGCTTTGAGGAGAAGGCGCTTGAAGCAGCTAAGAAGCTGGGTAGCAAGCGCGCCAAAATGTACTTGGAGTTGCGAGTTGCTTTTCAAGAGCGTGGTGATGAAGAGGCATTAGAGCAAGCGAAAGCATTGCTACAGGAATCGCAAAGTTTATCGATGGCTGATCGTGAAAGACTTTTTGGTTTCTTGGAAGGTGCGCGCAAAATTATTCTTCCTGAACCTCAGGCTCTGCTAACAACAGCGTCCCGTATGCCAGGCATTGATGGTCAAAAAATGTCTAAGTCTTATGGCAATACGATTAGTATTCGCGAGCAACCCGAAGATGTGATCAAAAAGATTCGGACGATGCCAACTGATCCTGCGCGCGTTCGCAGAACTGATGTAGGCGATCCAGCCCGATGCCCAGTATGGCAACTACATACGGTTTATTCCAATGAAGAAACCAAGCAGTGGGTGGATAAGGGATGCAAGTCAGCCGGGATTGGTTGCTTGGAGTGCAAACAACCAGTGATTGATGCCATTTTGGCTGAACAGCAGCCAATGTTTGAGCGTGCTCAGAAATATTTGGATGACCCAAGCCTTCTCCGATCGATTATTGCCGATGGTTGCGATAAAGCGCGTAAAGTTGCCCAAGAAACTATGAGAGAAGTGCGAGAAGCCATGGGTCTGGCATATGACTAATGGGGGTACTGTCATGATCGCCCATGTTTCAATTGAAAACGCTTCACCTTGGGTGAGGCGTTTTGCTTCTCAGATTCCAAAAACGGGCACTGTTTTAGATCTTGCTTGTGGAGGAGGCCGTCACTCTTTTCTTCTTGCTGAGATGGGTTTTCCAGTATTGGCTGTTGACCAAAACATTGGAGAAATTGAAAAAACCGCAAACCCCTTGATTCAATCAAAAGTACTCAACCTGGAGGTAGAGGTTTGGCCACTAGGAGATGACAAATTTAGTGGGATCGTGGTGACCAATTACCTATATAGACCCCACTTGGATCGATTGCCAGAAATTCTTGGGGAAAATGGGGTTTTGATCTATGAAACCTTTGCTCAAGGAAATGAGCAATTTGGAAAGCCATCCAACCCCAATTTCCTTCTAAAAACAGGGGAATTGCTGGGGTTGGCCCAACGTCATAGCCTTAAAGTCCTTGCCTACGAGGATATTTACCAGGGCGAACCTAAACCAGCTATGGTTCAACGCCTTTGCGCTGTAAAAGAAGGGTAAAAAGCCCGCATTCCGTTACAATTTCAAGGTTAAGACAGCTAAGAATCGGTATACATTCGGTGACAAACACAGCTCAAACCAAAGGTAGTAAAAAGACCATTTCTGGCAGCATGCCGGCTATCGTAACGCCCATGTTTGAGGATGGCAGTCTCGATTTTGGCGCACTCAAGTCTTTGTTGGATTGGCATGTGGCCGAGGGCACAGATGGAATCGTTATAGTTGGAACCAGCGGAGAGTCTCCAACAGTTTCCGTTGAAGAGCATTGTGAGTTGATTCGTGTGACCGTGGAGCATATTGCAGGGCGCATTCCAGTAATCGCTGGCACAGGTGGCAATTCCACCGCTGAAGCAATTGAGCTTACTGAGTTTGCTAAGAAGGTTGGTGCTGATGCGAGCCTTCAGGTCGTGCCGTATTACAACAAGCCGACACAAGAGGGTATGTATGCCCACTTCAAAAAAATTGCGGAATCAGTTGAGTTGCCAGTTATTTTGTACAACGTACCTGGCCGCACCGTAGCGGATTTGGCCGGCGATACCGTTGTTCGCTTGGCTGATGTACCAGGCATCATTGGCATTAAGGATGCAACTGGTAGTTTGGAGCGTGGGACCTTATTAATTGACGCCCTTAAGCGTTCTGGCCACAGTGATTTTTCTGTATTTTCAGGGGACGATCTTACTGCTGCCATGCTGATGTTGATGGGTGGAAAAGGAAATATTTCAGTTACTGCAAACGTTGCACCTCGCCTGATGCATGAACTCTGCGTGGCTGCCATGTCCGATGATGTGAAGCGTACCCGAGAAATTCAGTATCAATTAATCGCTGTTCATAAAGCCATGTTCACTGAAGCGAATCCAATTCCAGTGAAATGGGCTCTTCATGAAATGGGCAAGATTACTGCAGGTATTCGCTTGCCATTAACTCCATTAAGCAACGCATTGAGAGAGCCTTTGAAGGTAGCACTAAAACAGGCCAATTTACTATGAAGAATGTGTTTTCCTTGTCGCGCCTATTGACTTCAATTCTGACCTTGCTTGCAATAGCTTTGGTATTGAGTTCATGTAAATCAGTTACTAGTAACGATACCGTAGACTACAAGAGTTCGGGCGCAGTTCGCGGGCCGAATTTATCCTATCCTCCAGACTTGATCACCGCTCAAGCGGATCGTCGCTATATTGTTCAGGACGGCACCGCTACGATGTCTGAGTACAACGCGGCAGTAAAGAAATCTGCTCAGATGCGTAGCAATGTGATGACTGGCATTCCAGGTATGCGCATTGCCAAAGATGGTGAGCGTCGTTGGTTGGTAGTTGAAAAGCCTGCCAGTGAGCTATATCCACAGGTTAAAGACTTTTGGCAAGAAAACGGATTCTTATTGGTGGTTGACTCCCCATCTACTGGAATCATGGAAACTGATTGGGCAGAGAATCGCGCCAAAATACCTCAAGACTGGATCCGATCAATTGTCGGCAATGCTCTTGATTCTATTTACGATACTGGTGAGCGTGATAAATATAAAACACGTCTAGAATTTAGTGGATCAAGCGAGACGGAAATCTACATAACCCAACGTGGAGCTATTGAAAAATGCGTTAGCGATTCCTCTGGAGCATGCAATACAACTATTTGGACGCCGCGCCCCAATGATCCTGAGCTTGAGGCAGTATTCTTGGCTCGCTTGATGGAGCGACTTGGCATGACTCAAGAGCAGGCAAAAGCCATGGTTGCAACACCTTTAGGGCCAAGGGCACCCAAGGCGAAGTTCATTGAAGAGGGTGGCAACAAAGCCCATATTGAGCTCAGCGCTGGTTTTGATCGCTCTTGGAGGGACGTAGGCTTAGCGCTAGATCGATCGAACTTTACTGTTGAAGATCGCAATCGTTCTGCGGGTGTTTATTTCGTGCGCTACGTCAATGGGAAGGATGTGGGCGACTCGAAAGGCTTCTTTAGCAATCTCTTTAGCAGCAAAGATGATTCAAAACTACAGGCGAAGAAATATCAGGTAGTGGTCAAGAGCACCGGTGAAAATTCTGCGAATGTTTATGTTCAGGATGCTGATGGTAAACCTGAAAATACTGCCGCTGGAATTCAGTTGCTAACGATCTTGACTGATCAGCTAGCTAAGTAACTGTAAATTTTTTTGCGAATAACTAAGCGAGCAAATAATTCAGACAATAAAAAAGCCGCTCTAGAGCGGCTTTTTTCTTTAAGAAGAAGATTACTTCTTAGCGTCAGCAGCTGGAGCAGCAGGAGCAGCTGGAGCAGCATCTTTAGCAGCGTCAGCAGCAGGTGCAGCTGGAGCAGCAGGAGCAGGAGCTTCAGCAGGTTTTGCTTCTTCTTTTTTACCGCAAGCGGCCAAAGCGATAGCTAACATAGCAGCGAATACGAGTGACTTCTTCATTTGTAATTTCCTCTTAAAAAAATTAAACATCAATCATCGATAATTGTTGTTGGAGAAACTAGGGGCAAATGCCTAAGTATTTTCCTGTAATTATTATAGCCACGTCTTGGTTTATTGATCGAAAACTAGCCATCCTGCTAGATAGGCTTCATACAGACTTGAGCCATGAATATTGCTTAGTTTGTGGGTCATAAGCGCCTTCTTTGCAGACAGGGTAATCCATGCGGCGACAATCTGGGGCACTTGGTTTTTTGTAACCTCATCTCCATTGCAATATACTGATTTTCCAAGGCTTAAGATCCGTGTTTGAGGGCTTGGTTTGAGCTCTTTTTGGGTTAAATGTTTTAGAAAAGCATTTGGATTCAGTGGCTTAGCGGGGCCATTAAAAAATGCCTGCTGTTTGGGTTCCGATAGATAAGCTGTAACCCCTGGCAAAAATGCATCTATTTGGTGCAGCTTAAGTTTTTCTACCTGATTAGACAATTGCTTGATAAGCTCCATGGGCAGTTGCTCGGCATTTTCTGTTGCCATTTGTTTGGGGTCCGCAAATTTTTGCTCTAATTCTGGAATGTCCTCAAGAGACTCGGCAAGACGCCATAGGCCTTCTTGCAACAATTCTTTGAAACTAGGGGATCGAAATCCAACTGACCAGGTTTGGCAACCTGCATCTAATGCAATTCCGTCATGAGCAATATGAGGAGGTAGATAGAGCATGTCACCCGGCTCCAGAATCCACTCTTGTTCACATTGAAAGTTCTGCAAAATTTTTAGAGGTAATTTTGGATTAAGGCTTAAATCCTTTTGCTCTGAGATACGCCATTGCCTACGTCCAGACATCTGGATTAAGAACACATCGTATGAGTCAAAATGTGGTCCAACGCCACCGCCAATACCAGCAACACTAATCATGAGGTCATCAAGGCGAGCATCAGGAATGAAGCGAAACCAGGAAAGAATATTTGCAGCCGCAAGATGATGCGCTTCCATTCCTTGCAAGAGCAAGGTCCAATCGGACTTCTTTAAGCTCGGAACAGCCTTCTTTTGAAATGGGCCATGCTGAAAACGCCATGGTTTGGATTGGATTAGGCGGCTTTCAACATCGTCATGCTCTGACAGTTCAACCAACTCTTCATAAGAGATGGGGCTTGTTAAGGAAGGGGTACTATTTTGAGAGGCAAGAGAGAATGCGGGAATTGCGCCCCTAACTAAGAGCGGTTTCTTTTGCCAGTATTCCTTCATAAAGCGCTTAGGGCTAATTCCGCCAAATAGGGCCCATGGATCGCTAATAGGCAGGTTTTTAGGGGCTGGAGGTGGTTGATAGGGCTTGCTCAAGTAAAATGAACTCATAAGTTGAAGAAGTTAAAGGCGAAAACGCTGACTAGAAAAGTCAGTGTAAAGCAGCAGTAAATTATTAAAAATAAATGTACGACAATTTGCGCATGAAGATTCAAAAAAATACGATCGTATCGCTACGTTACAAGCTCACCGATGCACAAAACAATGTGATTGAAGAGCCAGACTCCCCAATGATCTATCTGCATGGGGGCTATGAGGGTACTTTTCCAAAAATTGAGGCATTGGTCGATGGCCAGGATATTGGCTATGAAGCCACAATCCAGTTAGAGCCTAATGAGGCTTTTGGTGAATATGACCCAGAGTTACTCAAGATTGAACCGCGTGCGCGCTTTCCTGAACCTCTAGAAGTAGGAATGCAGTTTGAAGGTGTACCAGATGTTGAATCTGAGTCTGATGATCCCGCTCAAGTTGCAAGTGCAGAAGAGGATGAGGATGCCGATACAGAACCTTTGATTTATACCGTTACTGATGTTGCGGATAATCAGGTGGTGTTGGATGGTAATCATCCACTGGCTGGAATGGCTCTACGTTTTTGGGTTCAAGTGGAAGATGTCCGGGCTGCTACCGAAGATGAAATTGAAAACCGCCATCCAGAGGGTGGTGAGAACTTCACATTTGGCATGCCTAATGATGCCGAAGATGATGACGAGGAAGAGTTTTTAGAGAAGGCTCTTAGCTTGCAGGGTCACAGCTCAAGAACCCTTCACTAATTATTCTTTAAGCCATTCTTTAATGGCGCCAAGATCCCGTTTTGTATCAGTATTGCCACCAACATCAGTGGGCGTATTGCTGAACTTAGCAAGTGCTTTTTCTAGTTGAGCGATCTTCGCCTCTTGTTCAATTGTTGCATCGATTAAGCCTTTGAGGGCCATAGATACAGGGTCATCCACGTTTGGTGTAACGCCATATGCAGAAAAATATTCTTTAGTCTTGCTATCAGCGCTTTGCGGTAAATCTGGGTGCAGAATACGCGCAGGTATACCAACCGCAGTAGCGCCAGCTGGAATTTCTTTAAGAACAACCGCATTCGAACCAATGCGCGCACCATCTCCGACTGTGAAGCCACCAAGCACTTTTGCACCAGCACTAACAACAACGCCTTTGCCTAAAGTAGGATGACGCTTTACGCCTTTATAGAGGGATGTGCCACCTAAGGTAACACCTTGATAAATTGTGCAGTCATCACCAATTTCAGTGGTTTCACCAATCACGATTCCTAGTCCATGATCTAAAAATACGCGACGACCAATCTTTGCGCCGGGATGGATTTCAATACCGGTAATTAACCTGGAGAACATCGATAGAAATCGGGCAATCCACTTCAAGCCAAGATTCCAAAAAAAATGCGAGACACGATGCAACCACACTGCATGTAAACCCGGGTAGCAAGTAATCACCTCAAGACGGTTTCTCGCGGCCGGATCCCGGATGATGATGGAGTCGACTTGGTCGAATAGTGAATTAAACATAGATAGATTTTAACGGGGCTAGATTATTTTCTCAGGAGCATCTGTTTTGCTATGCCCCGCAAAAGATCAATTTCCTCTTTGCGAAGTCTACTGCGCGCAAATAGGGCTTCGAGTCGAGGCATCAATTTTTTTGGATTGGCCGGATTGAGGTAGCCAATAGCTTCTAGACCCTCCCTCCAATGCTCTAGCATTGCAGTAACTGCGGCTGGGTCGGCTAAATCTACCCCAGAGTCGCGATTTTTAGAAGCATCACCAATACCTGGGCTTTGAAGTACTTGTCTCAGGGTGTAGGCGCAAACCATGATGGCCTGTGCCAGATTAAGGGATGGGTAGTCTGGGTTAGCATCGAGCCATACGCGATGGGTGCATAAGGATAAGTGGTGATTTTCTAGTCCAGTTCTTTCTGGGCCAAAAACTAGGGCGGTTTTTCCTTGATTTTGAGTGTTTTCAGAAATCAAACTTAGAGCAGAATGCCAATCCAATGCTGGCGGCCCGAATTCTCGATCTCTGCTAGTAAGACCTAGTACTAAGGAGTATCCCTCCACGGATTGACCAAGCGACGAATGTTCAATCGCTGAATCTAGGAGATCGACCGCACCACTGGCAAGGGCAATCGCTTCAGGTTCCTTAGTAATCCTCTGAATTTTGGGCTTAATCAAATGTAAATCTTGAAAACCCATTGTTTTCATGGCTCTGGCAGCCGATCCTGCATTACCCGGGTGGCTAGTTTCCACCAGTATCCATCGCAGCAAATGGGCTGAATCAATGTTCATGGTTTAGGTATCAAGAGGTAAATGGGGTAAATCGTTTAGAATCATAGTATTAGCTTTGTATTGTCATGCACTTTCGGCAATATTTCAGCCTTGTTCTTATTTAATTTGTCCATCCATACTATGCATCCCATGTTAAATGTGGCCGTAAAGGCCGCCCGTCGCGCAGGAACCGTTATCAATCGTGCATCTCTAAATTTAGAGAGACTGCAGGTGGATCGCAAACAGCACAATGATTTTGTGACTGAGGTGGACAAAGCTGCCGAAGCAGCCATTATTGAGACCTTGAGCGAGGCTTATCCAACGCATGGTTTTTTGGCTGAAGAGACAGGTGAACAAAACATTAATGCCGAAAACGTTTGGATTATTGATCCATTGGATGGCACAACTAATTTCATACACGGCTTTCCTCAATACGCAGTTTCTATTGCATTAGCAGTAAACGGCATCACTCAGCAAGCTGTTGTGTATGACCCAAATCGTGATGAATTATTTACCGCAACTCGTGGTGCAGGCGCATATTTGGATCGCCGCCGTCTAAGGGTTGCTACGCAAGATCGATTAAGTAATTCATTGATCGGTACTGGCTTCCCTTATCGTGAAGATCAAGACTTAGAAAAGTACTTAAAAATATTTGCCGAGATGTCACGTCAGTGTGCTGGCTTGCGTCGACCAGGAGCAGCATCATTGGACTTGGCTTATGTCGCAGCCGGTCGTTACGATGGTTTCTTTGAGAGCGATCTAAAACCTTGGGATATGGCAGCAGGCGCTTTGCTTGTGACCGAAGCTGGTGGTTTGATTGGCAACTATCGTGGAGAAGAGGGCTTCCTCAAGAGCGGTGAAGTCATGGCCGCCAATCCAAGAATTTATGCACAAATGGTGCAGTGTCTCTCTAAATACTCTGCCTGCTAAGCTTTAACTTCCATTTAACTACTAGGCCTTAATTAAATCAATCGCACGCACGCCTTGCGCGTTGATTAGTAGGGCGTTTGCTCGTGGAGCAGTTGCTTCGGGGTGATCTAGGTCCCAGTCTGAAAGAACCCAGCGTTCCCAAGACTGACTTCCTAGAGACTCCTGGTGATGTGATGGTCTATGCGTATGACCATGAATTAATATTTCGCCAGAATGTTCTCGCAGGATTGCGGCACAAGCCTCTTTAGTGACATCCGTCTTTATTTTATTCTGCTGATAGGATGCTTGGGCGCCACGCGCGTAGTTAGTGTGACTATTCATGCGCAATTGGTTGGCAACTGCACGTCTCCAAGTAATTGGTAAAGCGAGAAATAATTTTTGCAGCCAAGATTTTCTAACCCAGCCGCGAAATATTTGATAGCCAATATCAGCGGTACATAGTGCGTCACCATGGGAAAGTAGGTATTTATTGCCAGCAATTTCCACCGGTGAAGGATCGGCCAGTAAAGTCATACCGGTTTTTTTCAGGAACGCAGAGCCCACTAGAAAATCCCGGTTACCGTGGATGTAGTAGGTCTTAACCTTGTTTGATAGGTTGGAGAGAGCCTGCTTTACCTCATGCTGAAAGGGAGAGTGACTTGCCGCATCATCACCAACCCAGTATTCAAAGAGGTCCCCCAATATAAAGACAGCCTCCGCTTGGGAGGTATCTTTTTCGCAGAAGTCAAAAAAACGTTGCGCCGTCAAAGGCATTGACGGCGTCAAATGAAGATCTGAAATGAGCAGTGCGCTCGCGTGTTGCGGGATCATTCCTCGAGAACGGTCGCTTTCTCAATGACGACATCTTCAGTTGGAACGTCTTGATGAAAGCCTGCATTACCAGTTTTCACCTTGCGTATAGCGTCAACAACATCCATGCCATCGCTTACCTTGCCAAATACTGCATAGCCCCAGCCTTGAGCATTCGGTGCGGTGTGGTTCAAAAAATCGTTGTTATTAACGTTGATAAAAAATTGCGCAGTCGCAGAGTGGGGGTCGCTAGTGCGGGCCATGGCAATCGTGCCACGTTCATTTTTAAGACCATTGTTGGCCTCATTTTCAATCTCAGCACCTGTTGGTTTTTGTTTCATGCCAGGAGCCATGCCGCCACCTTGAATCATGAAGTTATCAATCACGCGATGGAAGATCGTACCGTCGTAGTGACCGCTTTTTACATACTGCAAAAAATTGGCAACGCTTTTTGGTGCCTTAGCAGAATCGAGAGTGAGGGTGATATCACCCTTATTGGTTTTTAGGAGTGCCTTCGCCATTGCTTGATTTACCTTCTAATGTGTTAGTGGAAGAATTTGATGCAGGATTAACAGTGTTATTGATACCTTTGGTTTGTGGCTTCAATAGGTTCAATAAGAATTTAGCGCGATTGGAATATAGACGCTGATTTAACTGGGTATTGGCAGCCGCGTCTTCATAGGCTTTTGCACCAAGGCGAACATAGACTTCACCTAAGTTCGCAGCAGCAAGGCTATAGCTCGGTCTGAGCTTAAGTGCTAACTCAAGATAATCGCGCGCCTCGATCCATTTGCCTTGGTTGGCGGCAATTGCTGCGAGATTATTGTAGGGTTCTGGCAGTTCTGGAAATTGTTGGGTAATTTCAATTAAGGTTTTTTTGGCACCATCGAAGTCACGTAATTCAATCTGTAAACGTGCTTTTACATAACGCAGTTGCACATTACGTGGAGTCTTTTTCAGTTGATCATTAATTGCATTAATTGCATCTTGGTATTTGCGTGCTTTGACGAGCTTTTCAATATCCGACGGCACTGCATTTTTAGTAACCGGATCTGGTTCAATAATCAGAAATGATAAAAAGGGAACGCCAACGGTTTCCGATAGCTCCGGATTCAATGGACCATAAGGAGCATCGGTAGAAAGGCGTGGTGGGTCCCCTGGGCCATAGCCACCTAGATAAGGTTGCGTTTGAGCCTCTGGAGACTTTGCTTCTTGTTTATTGAGTGCCGCAATTTGAGAATCAGCAAGCTGCTGTGCTGGAGTGCTACAGCCAATAAGTGATGCTACAGCAATAAAAATGGCTAATGCCCTGAAAGGGCTTGAAAACTGTACTTTTCGGGACTCAAACATAGGGCTGACGGTGAAAAACTGGCTCATTCGATATACTCAGCGCTCAGTCTAACAAATTAGCACCGCCTTACCCCTCCCTTAATGCCCTATGCTGCAAATCTATAACACCCTTAACCGTTCTAAGCAGGTTTTTAAGCCCATCAAGCCAGGTAAGGTAAAGATGTATGTCTGCGGCATGACAGTCTATGACTTTTGCCATATTGGTCATGCTAGGGTCATGATTGTCTTTGATATGGTCGTTCGCTGGTTGAGGGCGAGTGGATATGAAGTGCTTTATGTTCGCAATATCACGGACATCGACGACAAAATTATTAATCGCGCATTAGAGAATGGCGAGCCAATTTCGGCTTTAACAAATCGCTTCATTGACGCTATGCATGCCGATTCGGATGAATTGGGCCTAATGCATCCAGATAAAGAGCCACGCGCAACAGACTACATAAAGCAAATGCAGGGAATGATTGGTAAGCTTATTGAAAATGAGCTTGCTTATCAGGCGGAAGATGGTGATGTGAACTTTGCAGTTCGCTTGCTTCCTCGTTATGGCCAACTTTCTGGCAAAACTTTAGATGAATTAAACGCGGGTGAACGTGTAGCGGTTGGTGGCGGCAAACGCGATCCACTCGACTTTGTGTTGTGGAAGAGTGCTAAGCCCGAAGAGCCGGCTGATACACGTTGGGCATCTCCTTGGGGTGAAGGCAGACCGGGCTGGCACATTGAGTGCTCAGCCATGTCATGCGACTTGCTAGGTGAACATTTTGACATTCATGGCGGTGGCGCCGACTTGCAGTTTCCTCATCATGAGAATGAGATTGCCCAAAGCGAAGGGGCTTTATATGGCCAGAATCGCAAAGAGAGTGATGCTCCATTTGTAAATTATTGGATGCATAACGGACATATTCGTGTAAACGAAGAGAAGATGTCTAAATCATTGGGCAATTTCTTTTTGATTCGGGATGTACTTAAAAGCTTTGATCCAGAGGTATTGAGATTCTTCATGCTCAAAGCACATTACCGTAGTCCAATTAATTACAGTGATGCGCAATTAGAAGAGGCGCGGTCTGGCTTAGTGCGTTTATATACCGCACTTGCTCATGCGCCAACGGCCAGCAACCCTTCATTAGATGTTGAGAGTCTTTGGGTCCAGCGCTTTACTGAGGCGATGAATGATGATTTCAATACGCCAGAGGCAATAGCTGTTCTGTTTGAGCTGGCAAGTGAAGTAAATCGTGCCCAAGGTCAAGATAAAGTTGCTCTAGCTGCGACCCTTAAGTCACTTGGCGGCATCCTTAATTTCTTACAAAGAGATCCAACCGCATTCTTGCAAATGGGATCAAAGAATGATGGAGAGCTGCAAGCGCAAGATATTGAAGATCAAATCGCTGCACGTGCTGCAGCTAAACAAGCGAAAGAATTTACTAAAGCAGATCTCATTAGAAAGACCTTGCTTGAGCAAGGTATCGTTTTGGAAGACAAGCCGGGCGGCATTACTGAATGGCGTAGAGCGTAGTGTCGACCGCAAAAGAAAAAGTTGCATCAATTGGTGGCGCCCCAGATTATTGGGAGCAAGCTTGTCGTGATTTAATGAAACAAGATCGCATCATGAAAAAAATCATTCCCAAATATGGCTCTGGTTTTTTGGTTACACGAGGCGATGCATTTACAACTCTCGCAAGAGCGATTGTGGGTCAGCAAATTTCTGTAGCGGCAGCCCAAGCAGTTTGGGATCGTGTTCTTGTCGCCAGCAAGAAAAAGATGAATCCCAAAAATATCTTAGCTTTATCGGTTGAGGAATTGCGCGCTGCGGGTTTATCTGGGCGCAAGGTCGAATACATTCGGGATTTGGCTGATCACTTTGATTCTGGACGTCTTCATGCCAATCAATGGAAAAACATGGATGATGAGAGCGTTATTCAAGAATTGAGCGCTATTCGGGGTATTGGGCGCTGGACCGCGGAAATGTTCCTCATTTTTAACCTGATTCGCCCCAATATCCTTCCTTTGGATGATGTGGGGCTAATTAAGGCCATTTCCCTCAATTACTTTAGTGGCGAGCCTGTAAGCCGCCATGAGGCTAGAGAGGTAGCGGCTAATTGGGCCCCATGGCGAACGGTTGCTACATGGTATTTGTGGAGAAGTATCGACCCCATTCCAGTTGAATATTAAAATCAGACTATGAAAACGACTTTCCTGGATTTTGAGCAGCAAATCGCCGAATTAGAGTCAAAGATTGAAGAGCTGCGTTTTGTGCAAGATGAATCATCGGTGGACATATCCGATGAGATCAAAACACTTTCTGAAAAAAGTCTGCAGCTTACTAAAGATGTTTATGCCAATTTAACTCCATGGCAAGTCTCTCAAGTTGCACGACATCCTCAAAGACCATACACACTAGATTATGTAGGCGCATTATTTACCGATTTCCATGAATTGCACGGTGATCGTACTTTTGCGGACGATCAATCCATCATTGGTGGTCTAGCGCGTTTTGATAATCAACCTTGTATGGTGATCGGTCACCAAAAAGGTCGCGATACAAAAGAGCGCGCATTGCGAAACTTTGGCATGAGTCGTCCTGAAGGTTATCGCAAGGCAATGCGCTTAATGCGACTTGCGGAAAAATTTGGTATTCCAGTATTTACTTTTGTGGATACACCAGGTGCCTTTCCTGGAATAGATGCGGAAGAGCGCAATCAATCAGAAGCGATTGGTCGCAATCTCTATGTTCAGGCTGAGTTAGAAGTTCCAATCATTGCTACCATTATTGGTGAGGGCGGTTCTGGAGGGGCTCTGGCGATTGCAATGGGTGACGTGGTTCTGATGCTGCAAAACTCTACCTATTCTGTGATTTCACCTGAGGGCTGCGCCTCGATTTTATGGAAGACTGCCGATAAGGCTTCAGAGGCGGCTGAACAGCTGGGCTTGACGGCTCAACGGTTAAAAGCGCTGGGTTTGATCGACAAAATTGTTGCCGAGCCTATTGGCGGCGCACATCGTGATTATGATGTGATGATGAGCAATATGCGCAAGGCGCTTGCTGAATCTCTCAATACTTTTGATGGCATGAAAACAGATGCGTTGCTTGAGCGTCGCCATGAGCGCCTAATGAGTTATGGCAAGTTCAAGGAAGTCGCAGCTAAGTCCTAAATCACCTAAACGAATTGCGGTCGCTTTAAGTGGCGGCCTCGATTCGGTGGTGTTGCTTGATACGGTTTGTCGAGCACAAACTGAGAGCAAAAATTCTGCTCTAGAAATTTATGCTTTTCACATTCATCATGGCTTGCAAAAGCCGGCAGATGACTGGCTGCTTTTCTGCGAAAAGCTTGCAAAAAAATATCAAATTTACTTTGATTTTCGTCTGCTTCATCTTGGCGATCAAAAGATTGGTGGCAATGTTGAAGGACGAGCTCGTAAGGCACGGTATGAGGCTTTGGCAGAGCTTTGCGAGCAATATGGAATCGATGATTTGCTCTTAGCACACCATCAAAACGATCAAGCTGAGACCGTTCTCTTGCAGTTGCTGCGAGGATCTGGCGTTGCTGGATTGTCTGGAATGCCAAATACCCGCAAGTTGAAGACGCCAAATAAGGAAATTACTTTATGGCGACCATTACTTAATCAAAGTCGCGCTGAATTAGAGTCTTATGCGAAAGAGCGTAATCTCAAGTGGGTAGAAGATCCAAGCAATCAAGACGATGTGTTTAAGCGCAATGCTATTCGCAAACAAATTATTCCTAGACTAGAACAACTCCAACCCGAAGCAGTGGCAAATCTTGCGAGAAGTGCCAACTTGATTGGCGAGTCTCAGGGCTTATTAGATCGCTTAGCTCAAATTGATGGCAAGACCATTTATCAAGAAGGCGTTATTTCCATAAAGCCATTAAAAGCTCTGGCAAAGTTCGATTTACCGGCTGCAAATAATGTATTGCGTTATTGGCTAAAAATCAAAGGACTTTCTATGCCTTCACAAAAGAGGCTTGGTGCTTGGTGGCAAGATCTTGATTTGGTGAAGTCAGATGCGCAGTTAGAGTGGTTGCATGACGGTCAAATCATTCGACTTTGGAGGGGGCAGTTACAAGTTTCTGTAGAGTTGGATGGGGGGTGGATTTTTCAACCAGTTCCAATCAGAAGTAAAAAACCAGGATTAAGTGCTACTTGGATCAAGAGGGCCCAAAAGGACGGCTTAATTTGTATTAAGGCGAGATCGGGCGCTGAAAAATTGCAGATCAAGGCGAATGCACCGCGCAGAACCCTCAAAAATCTATATCAAGAGAGTGATATTCCTCCCTGGCAGCGCCATGCGCCACTTCTCTATATTGGTCAGGAGTTAATTGCTGTCGCTGGCGTGGGGGTAAGTTACCCGCATTTGGTTCATTCGGGGTCTAGGGTTTGGCCAGAGTGGCAGCAGACGTCAAACTAAGGCGTAAAACCCTGTAAAATATAGCCTTTTTAGATCATCAGGAATTATTTTCCTGTTTAACAAACGGCAAACAGTTTTTATGGCTCTTATTGTTCATAAGTATGGCGGCACCTCAATGGGTTCAGTTGAACGCATTGCAAATGTTGCAAAGCGTGTTGCTAAATGGATGCGTGCTGGCCATCAAGTGGTGGTTGTGCCATCCGCTATGTCGGGCGAAACCAATCGGTTGCTAGGCCTGGCAAAAGAAATCAATCCAAATCCAAGTCCTCGTGAGCTTGATCAAATTGCTTCTACAGGTGAACAGGTTAGTTCTGGTCTATTAGCATTGGCTTTGATGAAAGAGGGTATTGATGCGGTTAGTTATGCCGGTTGGCAAGTAACCGTATATACGGACTCCTCTTTTACTAAAGCGCGTATTAAAAGCATTGATAGCAAAAAGATTTTGAATGATCTAAACGCTGGTCGTGCAGTTGTTGTTACTGGATTTCAGGGTGTAGATCCAGAAGGCAATATCACTACATTAGGCCGTGGCGGCTCTGATACATCCGCGGTGGCTATGGCTGCTGCATTAAAAGCAGATGAGTGCCTCATCTACACAGACGTTGATGGTGTGTATACAACTGACCCACGTGTTTGTGAAGATGCGCGTCGCCTAGATAAGATTACTTTTGAAGAGATGCTTGAGATGGCAAGCTTAGGCTCAAAGGTATTACAAATTCGTTCTGTTGAGTTTGCTGGTAAGTACAAAGTTAAAACCCGTGTTCTGTCATCACTGACAGATCCTATGATGCCTTTAGACCAAGAGATGAAGTCGGGCACCTTGATTACATTTGAAGAGGACAGCACTATGGAAGCCGCCGTTATTTCCGGTATCGCCTTTGCGCGCGATGAAGCGAAAATTACCGTACTCGGAGTTCCTGATCGCCCAGGTATTGCATATCAAATCCTGGGTCCAATCGCTGATGCGAACATTGATGTAGACATTATTATTCAGAATCAATCAGTTGAAGGTAAAACCGATTTCACATTCACTGTGCCGCGCGCTGATTATCAAAAAGCCTTGGACATTCTTAAGGGAACAGTACAAGCCCATATTGAAGCTAAAGAAATTTCAGGTGATCCTAAAGTTTCCAAGGTATCTGTTGTTGGCGTTGGCATGCGTTCGCATGTTGGTATTGCTAGCAAAATGTTCCGCACCTTGTCGGAGGAGGGTATCAATATCCTCATGATCTCTACCAGTGAAATTAAGATTTCTGTCGTCATCGATGAGAAATATATGGAATTGGCTGTACGCGCTTTGCACAAGGCGTTTGAGTTGGATCAGAAGTAAGCCCCTCAAAAGGTCAATAAAACCCCTCAGATGCGGTTATCCGTTAAACTGTGGGGCGCAGTAAAAAGTACGGAGACGTGGCCGAGCTGGTCGAAGGCACTCCCCTGCTAAGGGAGCATCGGGGCTAAAACTCTGATCGGAGGTTCGAATCCTCTCGTCTCCGCCAGTACTTTTCAAATAAACCCAGTAAATCTAAGGATTTTCTGGGTTTTTTGTTATCTAATTTTATGTTCTAAGTCATTGAAAATAAACAATAAAATTGGAAATATCAAAATATTTGTTGCTTAGCAGCAAATAAATGTTGCAATACAGCAAAAAGTTTGGAACAATGGTGCATCGCAACAAAAAACGTAACCACATTCATAAAGGATTAATCATGTTCCAGAATCAATTAAACGATCAAATCGCTCAAGCTCAAGCTAAAGCTGTTGAGAATGCAAAACATTTGGCACAAGTAGCTGTTGAAAGTGCTCAAGAGTTGGCAGAAATCAACCAAGCTGCTGCTAAAGATGCATTGGCTGCTGCACAAGACGCTAGCTCACAGTTGTTGGCTATCAAAGATGCACAGCAATTGGCTAAATTAGCTCAACCAGAAGCTGCTCAAGAAGCTGCTAAGTATGCTGCTGCATACCAAGCTAAAGTTAACAAAGTTGTTCGCAACGGTAACAAAGAAGTTGCTCAAGTTGTTGATGCTTCTATCGATGATGCACGTGATGATTTAGTTAAGTTTGTTAAAGAAGCAACTAAAACTGCTCCTGCTGGTTCTGAGGCATTTGTATCTGCATTCAAAACTGCATTCGAAGCTTCTATTCAACAATTTGACCAAGTTCGTGCAACTGCTACTGATGCATTCGCTACTTTCGAAAAGAATGTTGACGCTGCATTGGCTAACTTTCAAGGTCAATACGCTGTAGCTAAGCCAGCTGCCAAAAGCCGTAAAGCTGCTTAATTAGTATTCGCGTTAAATAGAAAAACCGCCTTCGGGCGGTTTTTTGTTGTTCCTGAGAAATCAAACAAGACTAGCAAAGCCTTAACAGGCCCTAGTAGGCTACTCCATCCGCGGCTTTCAAGTACCCTTGTATGTATTGCGGTGGTATGTACACAACCGTTGTAACTCCAGCTTTAGATCCAATCTTGAGCTCAAAGCCATTCTTCATATTCTGTTTTAAAAAGGCATCAGTGACTTTAATGGATAGCAATTCTTTAAACATGCAGCCTCTGGATTCACATAGGCCAGCTTCTTTGGAAATTACCTTAAAGCTACTTACTGGTCCGTTAATGAGGCTGGCAGAGTTGTAGTCACGCACTTGATTGAAGTAGGTGAGGTGCACTTGAAGTTCATAAGTCTTCATTCCTTGCTGTGTTTCAGCTGTACGAAGATTAAACATTTCGTAGGTGTTAGCTTCATCCATCGTATTGATAGATGGGCCTAGATAAGTTTTGCCGCCTGTTGTGGGGTTTGGGGTAACAGTGGTTGATTGATACACGTCATTTACTTCCCATGAGCTGATCTTTTTATCGTTGTTGGCGCAAGCGCTAAGGCCTAGGGCGATAGAGGTCAGTAAAACAAGATGTGCAAGACGGTACATATTTATAGCTCCTTAGTTACCTAAATCATACTATTGCAATCACCCCAATGGCTTTTCTAGCCTTTTATCCAGCTGTTTTCTCCCGCATTCATAAAAACAATCGCTTTTATTAGGGTTTGTCATGATGAATTTACTATACTTCACAACTTCACATGTAATGAAGTTGTGATATAGTGTTGGAACTGGGAGATGAAATGAGAAGACAAATACCGAAAACACATCAAGCCTTGGAGTGGATAGGGAAGGGCATGAGCGCAGCTCAGGCCGCTAGAAAGATGGAAATTTCAGAATCCAGTGTCTATGCCGCCCTCAGAAAATCGAGAGCGAAAGATATGGGTTGCTGTCCAACGTGTGGTCACAAAATAAGGAACTAAGATGAAAAAAACTCTATTAGCAGGTGTAACAATTTCACTTGCAGCATTTGCATACGCAAATACGTCGTCTGATTCATCTGCGCTAGTTAGTCAGCAGTGCAAGATTTCTGCTGAAGCCGTATCAACCTTAAAGGGCTTGCAATATGGCAATACATCTATTCGTAAAGATGTGGCAAGTTTGATTGATCGTCACCTTAAGACGCCAGAAAATAAAGAGATGGCATATAAAAAGCTGAACTTGATGGTGGATGACAAATCAAGTAATGCAGCGACATTAGAGTCAAAGTATTGTTCTTAATGTAGTAAAAATTAAACCCCGCATATAGCGGGGTTACTTTATGCTGTAAAGAGAAAGCATAGTTGCCCTAATACTTTAGGGTGGACAAAAAGCTTTTGATCGCATTATTTTGAACCTCATTCTCTGCTTCGGTAATACCGGCACCGGAGAGATGACCCATTGGTAAGCGGTCGTTAATGGCAATATATTTTGCTCCTGGGATTAGATTTGCTGAAGTTTTGGCATCAGATTCCGGATTGAGCAAATCCCCCGTTCCAGCAAGGATTAAAGTTTTTGCTTTAATTGATTTCAGGGCAGCAGAAGTATTGCCATTAAACCCCTTGGTTAGGCCGACATCATGTCTATCGTAAGCGCGTGATTGCCATATCCAGTCATTCGCATCCATCCTTTTCCATCCAGCATCCTGTACCTTTTTTAGGTATTCAATTTCTGCAATTGGCGTTGGATTAAGTTGATCCTGATATGCGGGTGTTCTAACAATGACACCGCTAAGCCAACCAGCCCATAGTTTCATGCCTTGTTCAACTGGTTTTTCGTATTTGCCGCCTTGATATGTTGGATCAGTCATGATGCTTTGACGTAGCATTTCAAGTACGCCAGTGGTCCAGGCCGGGGTTTTTGCTAAGGGGATTATAGGTATAACAGCCTGCATTGTATTTGGATAAGAAACGGCCCATTGCAACGCTTGCATACCGCCCATTGATGCCCCAACTACTGCTACAAGTTTGGTAATCCCAAAATGATTCATGATTAACTCATGCTGGCTATTCACCATGTCTCGTATATTAAATTCAGGAAAGCTCACATTTGGTTGAGACTTGCTATTTGATGGTGATGTTGTAAGTCCATTGCCAATCGCATCAGTGCAAATTACAAAGTACTTATTGGTATCCAAAGCCTTGCCAGGCCCAATGAGATAGTCGATCCTGTGATGGTTTCCGCCTATCGCAGTTACCATGAGGATCGCATTAGTCTTATCGGCGTTTAATGTGCCTTGCGTTGTATAGGAAAGATTGAAGTCCTCAATGACGGAGCCATTTTCTAGTTGAAAATTTCCTTCGGAATAAAGCTGGTGGGGTGGATCTGTCGGTTTATGGGCTGCAGATATTAGAGGTGTCAGGATGCAGGCTAGCGCAAGACCCTTGATAATGGCTCTATACATGGTTGTCTCCTTTTTATTGTTTATGTATTTATAGCAGGAATCATATGGGTCATGCTTTTGAGTGCTCTGAATGTGGCAATCCTAGGAATATGATGGGTTCTTGTCAGTATTGCGCAAGCGCATCACCCCCAAGCGTATTGGTCGAAGCGATTGAGCTCAATATAAAGCGAGGAATGCCTACGGTAGAGGCAGCACTGGATACATTGACTGAGCATCTCAGGGCAGCACATGAGTTGAAGATAAAAGCAATCATATTGATTCATGGGTACGGCTCATCAGGAGAGGGCGGGCATATTAAGCGAGCCATTCATGAGGCGCTCGAGTTAAATCGTTACGCAGACCGAGTAGACGAGTATTTTTACGGGGAAAATGTGCCGTATGGAAGCCCTGCCTATCATGAGTTAATGAAGAAGCGACCCAGTCTCAAGCGGTATTTGAGGCATTTCAAGGCATCCAATGCTGGAATGACTGTGCTGCTATTGGGGTCTGGCTACAGAAGTGCTTAGAATAGATACGACTACAGGAAATTATCATGACAGCAAAAAAATTAGAGCAAGCAGATCAACTGATCGATGAATTCAAATCCCTGGTTGCGGATGCAGAGGTTTTAATAAAGGCAACCCAAGATCATCCAAACGAGACCATCGGCAACCTACGTAATAAGGCGCTGGAAACTATTTCAGGCGCAAAAGAAAAGATTTCCAGTTTAGAAGGAGATCTAGCTGACAGGGCAAAAGTTGTGGCTGCTGGGGCGGATGATTTCGTGCATCGCAATCCTTGGGAGGCAATAGGAGTCGCTGCTGGATTGGGTCTTTTAATTGGTTTGTTTATCCGTCGACGCTAGGTATTTATGTCCCAAGAAAACTTGCTGTCCTCAATAAAAAATCTTGCGGTGACTGGTGCGTCGATTGCTCAAACACGCTTAGAGCTACTTTCGGTAGATGTGCAAATTGCTAGAAGTAAATTTCTGCAGTCTCTTGTCATGATCGTGTCGGCACTATTCTTTTTGTTTTTTGGTTTAGTGATGCTTGCGCTATTGATCGTGATCTACAGCTGGGAGTCTGACCGAATCTGGGCGCTCAGTTTATTGACAAGCGCCTTTATCTCTATTGGCGTTATTTTGGCGGGCTTGGTAATTCAGTCTTTGCGCACTATGCCAAAATTGTTTGAGGCATCTATTGCTGAGTTAGCAAAGGATGCCGAAGAATTGAATCGCTAATCCATGAGCCAAAAGCTAAAAGCCTTATTACTAAGACGTTCTGAGCTGCAAATGCAGTCTCAGAGAGAGCGTCTTGAGTTTTCAAAGCATTTTGAGCCTTGGGAGAAGCCTTTGTCATGGGCTGATAGGGGCATTGATGCATTTCATTTTGTTAAAGACAATCCTCTGTTGTGGACTAGCGCTTTTGCAGCTTTGGCGCATTACAAGCCAAAATTCGCAAGCAAGCTATTGGCTCTTGGTTGGGGTGCCCTCAAGGTCTTGAAGGGTGTCAAAAAGTTGGTTTAGGTTTTTACCGAACTGGCTTGCACACCCTTATTGCATCTATTAGAGGTATTTGAAAATAGCATGAGAAATTCAAAACCTTGGATTAAAAATTATCCTTATGGGGTCGACCCAGAAATTGCTCCACTTGCATATTCGTCTTTAGCAGGATTCTTTGAAGCAGCATTTGACCGGTTTGATAATCGCAAAGTCGCTGAGTCAATGGGTAAATCTTTTACTTATCGACAGATAGATCGTTTATCAAAGGACTTTGCATCTTACTTACAGAGCTTGAGCTTGGAAAAGGGTGCGCGCATTGCTCTAATGTATCCCAATGTTATTGAATATTTAGTTGCAATGATTGGAGTGTTGCGAGCGGGATACGTGGTTGTAAATATTAATCCGCTATACACAGCACGCGAACTGGAAGCTCAGTTACTGGATAGTGGAGCAACTGTATTGGTCATGATGGAAAACTTTGCTCACACCTATGAGCAAATTGCCGTTACAGCCCCTGTAAGCAAGGTTATCGTGAGTAGTCCAGGTGAACTATTGGGTTTTAAAGGCTACATCGTTAATTGGGTCGCGCGTAAAGTCAAAAGGCTTGTCCCAAAATGGAATATCAATCATATTAGCTTCAAACAGGCGCTCGCAATTGGGCAAAAAAGATCATTTCATAAGCCTGCTATTGAATTGAATGACATTGCTTTTTTGCAATATACCGGTGGAACTACAGGTATTTCTAAGGGCGCAGTGTTGCTTCATAGAAATATCTTGTCGAATGTAGCTCAAATTGAGATGTGGTTGAATCCAGGCCTGAGGAAGGCGGATGAGCAATTGCAATTTTTGTGTGTGCTGCCGATGACGCACATCTTTGCATTAACTGCTTGCGCATTTCTTGGGATAGCAAAAGGTGCCATGCTCATTTTGGTTGCTAACCCTCGAGATATAGATGGGTTCATAAAGTTGCTTATCAAGCACCCTAAAATCAACATCTTTCCCGGTGTGAATACTTTATTTCATGCGCTGATTCACCGACCGGAGTTCAAAAAGGTGAAATTTACTAATTTACTGGTAACAATCGGTGGTGGTATGGCTGTTCACCGCAAGACAGCAGACCATTGGCAGGCTATAACAGGTTGTCCAATCGCTCAAGGATATGGTTTATCGGAAACCTCACCGGTTGTTTGTGTAAATAGTCCTTTAGAAACCCATTTCACGGGACACATTGGCCCGCCGATGCCAAGTACAGATGTAGTTATCTTGGATGATGATGAAGTTCAGCTACCTGATGGCACCCCAGGAGAGATCTGCATTAAAGGCCCTCAGGTAATGGCCGGTTATTGGAATAGACCTGAGGAGACAGCGCACTGCATGACGGCTGATGGCTACTTTAAATCTGGTGATATTGGTCTTATCACCGAAAGTGGACATATCCAGATCGTAGATCGTAAAAAGGACATGATTGTTGTCGCTGGATTTAAGGTGTTTCCTAATGATGTTGAGGATGTACTAGCGCAAATGCCTGGAGTGCGGGAGTGCGCGGTCATTGGTGTGCCGCATCGCAAGCTAGGTGAAATTGTTAAAGCATATGTCGTCAAGTCTGATCATCATCTTACGGAGGCGGACGTCTTGCAATATTGCAAGGATACGCTTACAAGTTACAAGAGACCCAGGAAGGTCGTGTTTGCACACGAGCTTCCCAAATCCAATGTAGGTAAGATATTGCGGCGCGAGCTCCGAAATCTCTAATCTACTTTATTAACTCTTGGGTGTCTTACCAATAATTTTTGGTGCCCGCAGGAAGTCAAAATCAACGCCTTTATCAGCTTGAGTAACGGTATCAAGAAATAATTTCTTGTAGCCGCGTTCAGCCGTTGGCTCAACTACTGGATTTTCCTTGGCACGCTTCGCTAATTCTTCATTGCTGATCAGCAAGCTAATCTCACGGTTTTTAACAGAGAGACGAATGCGATCACCATTGCGTACATAGGCAAGAGGGCCGCCAATCGCCGACTCAGGAGTAACGTGCAAAACAATGGTTCCAAAAGCTGTGCCGCTCATACGCCCGTCAGAAATACGCACGATATCTTTAACACCAGCGCGAGCTAGTTTTAAAGGAATAGGGATGTATCCCGCCTCAGGCATGCCAGGAGCGCCTTTAGGCCCAATATTCTTAAGCACTAATATATCTTCTGCTGTGACGTCTAAATCCGGTCTATCAATACGATTTGCTAGATCTTCTGCGTTCTCAAACACTACCGCTCGGCCCTCATGCTCCATCAGTTTCTCATTAGCGGCAGACTGTTTAATGATCGCGCCACCAGGAGCTAGATTGCCATGCAGGACAGCAATACTGCCTCTTGGGTAAATGGGGTCATTGAATTTGCGTACGACATCTTGTTTAAAGCTGGGTGGGCCTGCATCGATTTCTTCGCCCAAGGTTCTGCCTGTAACAGTCATTGCATTGAGCTTGAGAAGTGGTTTTAACTCACGCAGCAAAGTGATCATACCGCCAGCGTCATGGAAGTTCTCCATGTAATGGTCGCCTGATGGCTTGAGATCTAGTAATACTGGGGTTTCATCTCCCATCTTATCAAGAGCATCAAGATCAATTTCCAGGCCCATGCGTCCAGCAATCGCTGCCAAATGAACAATGCCGTTAGTTGATCCTCCAATTGCCAATAGAACACGCATAGCATTCTCAAAAGCATCTGCCGTCAGAATCTTATCGATGGTTAAACCATCTTTGGCCATTTGTACGGCTCTAGCCCCTGTCTCTTCTGCAATGCGAATACGATCTGCTGTCACTGCTGGAGGTGATGCGCCACCCGGTACAGTCATGCCTAGTGCTTCTGAAATACAAGCCATCGTGCTTGCCGTACCCATGACAGAACAAGTGCCAACGCTGGCTACAAGTTGATCATTGACTTCATCCTTCTCAACTTCATCAATCTCGCCAGCTCTGAACTTGCCCCAATAGCGACGACAGTCTGTACAAGCCCCAACACGTTCACTACGGTGTGATCCGGTCAACATAGAGCCAGTAATAAGTTGAATTGCAGGCAACCCTGCAGATGCTGCACCCATCATTTGTGCTGGCACAGTTTTATCGCAACCACCAATCATGACGACTGCATCCATTGGTTGTGCGCGCAACATCTCTTCCGTATCCATCGACATCAAGTTACGTAGGTACATTGACGTGGGTGATGAAAAGCTTTCATGAATAGAGATTGTTGGAAAGTCCATTGGCAATCCACCGGCAAGCATTACGCCGCGTTTCACCGCTTCAATCAGTTGCGGCATATTGCCGTGACAAGGGTTGTAAGAGCTACCGGTATTAATAATGCCAATGACCGGACGATCTAATGCGGTATTGGTATAGCCGGCACCTTTAATAAATGCCTTGCGCAGAAATAAGGAGAAGCCTTTATCCCCATAGCTGGTTAAGCCTTTACGTAGTCCACTTTCTGGTACGGATTTAGGATCTGTTAGTTTGGAGGTCATATTTGTCTCGGTGTAAATCTAGTAATTATGTTTTGTTCAATTGTAGCGATACCGTGATTGCTATATCTAAGGTGTGCCACCCCAGCGGTATTGCCAGGATATGCCTACCGCGTTGTAGCTAGTGTCAGTCCGCGAGTAGACCCCCTTGCTACCACTTAGGCGAATGGAGTTGTTTTTATCGATTGGATAAGACAGGGTGCTGCCAAAACGCCAATTCTCTTGGGTGCCGCTTGCAGGCAAACCATTGACATAGGTTTGGCCACCCGTGAAATATGTTGCATCAGCAGAGATCCAGGCTGTATTGGGAAAATAGTAAATCACATGGGTCTCGCCTGAATAGATTGGATTTTGCGAGAGAGTATTGTTGCCCATGAAATTATTATTGCTTGTGTAGATAGTTGCCATGCCCGCAAGCTCTAATCGCCAAGGGCCTACTGCTTGAGAGACACCCATTGCGGGTTGAATGAGAGACCGATTAGCTCCTACATTAATCATCTGATTGCTGTTGTATTGCCCCCAGGGGATAGATGCGGCGATACTGGCGCCAATAATTAAATCTTGTCGGTAGTTTGCGAACTCGCTGTTGGTTAGCGCAGGCGCTCCATAAAGGTTGACTGAAGCTTTAATAAGCGGATCTGATAAGCCTTCAGCAGAGGCATTAATGCTTTGTGCGCCAATTTGCCCCGTACCTGAAAGTTCGGAATAGGGCAGCACCATAGTCAACCTACCAGATTGACCTGCTACATCAATAACATGAGTAAGGCTTAAGGCTTGAGTGTTGAGGATGTAAGAACCGCTTTTTGCTTGAGCTAGACCGCCAGTAATAAAGTTCATGCCAATGGGGGCATTGGAATAGGCTCGCGCTTCAATTTCTTGCGCACTCGTAGCCAATGAAACCAATAGCCCTACAAATAAAACCCCAGCCTGGAAAAACAATAAATGAAATGATGACCAATATCTGGTCAGCAATTTCAACTTCATTAAGTTAGTTGCCGCTTGAATTTTTGGAGCCAAAGAATAGGGTCCAAATATGCTCTTTGCCCAATAGTAATTGCATACCCGCAAGCATTAAATACGGCCAAATAATGAGCCAATACACAAAAGAGAAGGCGACAATTTTTAAAGGATTTGCTTGACCGAAAGCAGTCATGGAGATTAAAAAGTTTTTCCCATGAATGACTCCGTCAATACCGGCTTCTAAATAGTTCAGACCCAAAACAATTGTGATGTAAATGAGCGATTCAACCAAAAGCGATCTCACAATGCCATGAGTTTTATTCACCGTAATGGGGTAAATGGCTTGCCCAATCAATAAAAACTTCGCAGTAATGCCGGCCTTGATTAAAGCAAATCCGAAGATGCTAAGTGGGATAGGGCGCTCTTCAAGTAAAGTAGCCGCCAAAAAAGAAAGAGCGCAGAACCATGTTCCAAGATAAAGAGTTAAGACAAAAGCTTTCTTCGCCTCATCAATCACTTTTTCTTTGAGGCTAAGTTTGGGTAAGTTGGTATTTGAGACTGTATTCATGAACGAAATCTAATCTATTAAGGGTTAAGCGTTACAGCAAGATTCGCTATTTGAGCAAGAGGAGGAAGTCTCAATTGGTGCGGGCTCGTTAGTGTATCGTGCTATATACGCTTTACTACCCTTAAGGCCTAGCTTGATCCATACAAAGTGGCCGGACCCTGGCGCAACAGATATGGGTTCACCGCTCATATTCCACATCTGATCTAGGACAATATCTTGATTTCCGTTGGGCTCAATAATTTCAAGTTTGTCACCAACAGAGAAACGATTTTTAACGTCAATTTTTACACGTCCATTCTCATGGTCAACATCTAATGTCTCGCCAACATATAGACTTCTTCCTGACAGAGAGTGGCCACGCATGTAGAGCTGATATTCCTTATCGTGATGACGTTCGTAAAAACCATCGGTATAGCCACGATTAGCAAGACCTTCTAAATTACCAAGCAAACTTGTGTCAAATGGTTTTCCGGCTACAGCATCATTAATTGCGGAGCGATAGGCCTGGCAAGTGCGGGCTACATAGTATGGCGATTTTGTACGACCTTCAATCTTGAATGAGTCTACGCCCATTTTGGTGAGTCGCTCAATATGCTCAATCGCCCTCAGGTCTTTGGAGTTCATGATGTATGTGCCATGCTCATCTTCCTCCATGGGCATTAAATCATCAGGTCTCCTGGCTTCCTGCAGTAAGACGACATCGCCACTTTGGTTTTGCTGACCGGGTTTTACCTTGTAGTCCCAGCGACAGGCGTTAGTACATGCTCCTTGATTGGAGTCGCGGTGAGACATATAACCTGAAAGGAGGCAACGTCCAGAGTAGGCAATGCATAAGGCGCCATGAACAAAAACCTCTAATTCCATTTCGGGGCAATCTTGGCGAACCTCTTCAATCTCATCAAACGATAGTTCACGAGACAAAATGACGCGACTAATACCAACAGAGCGCCAAAATTTAGCGGATGCGCCATTAACGGTATTTGCTTGTACTGATAAATGAATCGGCATATCTGGCCATGCTTCTCTAGCAATCATGATGAGGCCAGGGTCAGACATTATCAGTGCATCTGGTTTTAATGCCACCACAGGAGACATGTCACGAATATAAGTGCGTGTTTTTGCGCCATGCGGCAATAGATTAGAAACTAGGTAAAACTTTTTACCTAAATCATGTGCGGTATCGATACCTTGTTTTAAGACCTCAATTTTTCCAAAGTCATTATTTCGCACGCGCAATGAATAGCGTGGCTGACCAGCGTAAATTGCATCAGCTCCAAATTCAAAGGCGGTTTGGAGCATCTGTAGGCTGCCCGCTGGGGCAAGTAGTTCAGGCGTTTTTGTCATAACGCCATTTTAATGCGTGATTCGGGTGTTTGCCTGGCTAAAACTGCCCTAAATACCCTCTAGAGGCCAACGAATAGAGCATATGTGTCCTACGATCGGTTTGTTTTGGCTATTCGTCAACAATGGTGTTGCGCAAGACGCCAATAGACTCAATCTCAATTTCGCAAATATCACCAGCCTTCATAAAGACAGGGGGATTTCTAGCATAGCCTACGCCCGCAGGTGTTCCAGTGATAACAACATCACCTGGTTCTAAGGTCATGCATTCAGAGATCAGCACAATCGTTTCCGCAATGCCCCATAGAAAATCTTTGGTGTTTGCATTCTGCATCACCTGACCATTAAGTCGCGATTGAATATTGAGGCCATGACATCCAATGGGTAGCTCATCTGGAGTAACCAACCAAGGACCAAATGCACCAGTTCGATCAAAGTTTTTTCCGATAGTCCATTGTGTTGTCTTGCGTTGGTAATCTCGAATGCTCCCATCATTAAAAATGCTATACCCAGCCACGCAATCCAATGCATTATCTAAAGTAAGGTGACGCGCCTTTTTACCAACTACAAAAGCGAGCTCTGCCTCATAGTCTAGTTTGTCAGAGACACGTGGTTTGATGATGGGGTCAAGGTGTGAAGTGAGTGAGCTAGGGCCACGCATAAAAAAGCTGGGGTATTCCGGTCTAGCATTACCCCCTTCTTTAGCGTGATCCGCGTAGTTCAGGCCCATACAGACAATTTTCCCAGGCCTCTCAATGGGAGGCTTAAAAGAGATAGAGCTAGTCTGACCGCGAACTGCATTTGGATGTTTCAAGGCGGCATTGGCTCGATGCATTAAGTTTTCATCTTGAATGATCAATTGCAAACTTGTTGGTATCTGGGTATCAGTAGCGCATAGATCTACAAATTCATCTGCGCCACCTTTAGTTAGTGCACCTACACCTTCATTGCCATCTGATGCCCGATAAGCGAACAGCCTCATGTCATTGTCTCCAGCTAAATTGGTTTGTTTTATTGTTGTTTTCCAAAGTATATGTCAGGCAATGCCCTGAATTCACGCTAGGGTCGATAAAGTGTGATAACTTTCCATAAACACACCATAGGCTTCGGTAGGAAGTCATAAAGAAGAAAGCATAAAGGCATGGAGACATCTGGTAAGTCGCTAAATGGCGGCCAAATTCTGGCTAACGCCTTGGTGAGGCAGGGCGTAGACCTAGCGTTTGGAGTTCCTGGTGAAAGCTTTCTGCCTTTATTGAATGGTTTGGTAGACCACCCCGAATTTCAATTTATTACCTGTCGCCAAGAGGGCGGCGCAGCCTATATGGCAGAGGCCTATGGCAAATTGACAGGTAAACCTGGAGTCTTAATGGTCACGCGTGGGCCAGGTGCATCAAATGCGATGGTTGGGGTGCATACCGCTTATCAGGATTCCACCCCAATGGTTTTATTGATCGGCCAAGTGGGAACGGACATGGTCGAACGTGAGGCATTCCAAGAGGTTGACTATCGCCGTATGTATTCCGAATGTGCAAAATGGGTTGGAAGCATCGACCGCGTTGATCGCATCGATGAGTTTGTATCTCATGCATTTCATGTGGCGCAAGCAGGTCGCAAGGGTCCAGTGGTATTGGCATTGCCAGAAGATGTTCTCTACATGAGCGGAGACGAACATCCAGTTGCACCGGCCCATGTTGTGCAACCTGGACTAGATATAAAAGCATTTAATGAGGCAATGAAAGTATTCACTGGCGCTAAAAGCCCTATGATCATTGCAGGTGGTGGAAATTGGAATCGCACTGCATGCGATAGCCTGAGTGCTTGGGCAAATCGTGAAGGTATTCCTGTCGCCACTAGTTTTCGCTCTCAAGATCTTCTCGATAACCTTGATCCCATTTTTGCTGGAGATCTAGGAATTGGCGCCAATCCATCTTTGGTGAAGCGAGTTCAGAATGCTGATGTTTTACTAGTTATTGGCGAGCGTCTTGGTGAGATGACGACCGCGGGCTATAGCGTATTAAGTGTCCCCAAAACAAAACATACTTTGATTCACGTTCATTCTGGCCCAGAAGAGCTGGGTCGTGTTTATCGGCCTGACTTTGCACTCAATTGCAGTCCAGAAAATTTTTGCACAGCCCTAGGTGGTGTAAAGATGGGTGGCAATCATGATTCAAATGATACAAAGTCAGCGCATTCTGAGTATTTAGCGTTCTCAAGTCCGGTAACCGTACCAGGCGATCTGCAATTAGCGCAGATTATGAGTTCCTTGCCAAAATCTATTCCGCGGGATTCCATCGTGACCAATGGTGCAGGAAATTTTGCAACATGGGTGCATCGTTTTTATCCATACGGCCCATTCAAGACTCAATTGGCGCCAGCAAATGGCTCTATGGGCTATGGATTACCAGCGGCAATTGCGGCAAAGATTATTCATCCTGAGAGGGTGGCAATTGCAGTCTGTGGTGATGGGGATTTCATGATGAACTGCCAGGAACTTGCGACAGCGGCTAGATATGATGCATTTCCAATTGTTTTCGTAGTCAATAATAGTATGTTGGGAACTATTCGCATGCATCAAGAGCGCGAATTTAAGTCTCGAGTAATCGCCACTGGATTAACAAATCCAGATTTTGTGAAGTTTGCGGATAGCTTTGGCATTCCTGGATTCAGGGTTAGTAAAACAGAAGAATTTGCACCTGCTTTCGCCAAAGCTCTTGAGAGCAAAAAGGGCGCTCTCATCGAATTGATCTTGGATCAAGAGGTGATATCACCTAGCAAATTGCTATCCCAGTTGGGCAAATAAAAAGAGGGCGATAAGCCCTCTTTTTACGTGTCCATCTTTACCAAACACTCCTTTATTACATAGAAAGACTATTAGTCAACCTTTGCGCCTGAGTCTTTAACAACCTTGGTCCATTTGGCGATTTCATTTTTGATAAAGGCTGAAAACTGGGCCGGTGTATTACCAACCGGTTGTGCACCCATAGCAAGATACTTCTCTCTCACGGATGGGCTATTAATTGCTGCCATTAAAGTAGTGCTGTCTTTATTCAGAATATCCGATGGCATATTGGCTGGTCCAACTACCCCAAACCAAGACGTGGCCTCATAACCAGGCAGATTTGCCGCCTCAGCGATCGTTGGTAAATCTGGGAATGCGGGTGAGCGTTTTGCACTAGTGACTGCCAAAGCCTTCAAACGACCTGCGCGAATGTAATTAATGCATGAAGGGAGATTATCGAACATGATGTCCACATTACCCGCTAACAAATCTGTTAGCGCTGGCGGGCTACCTTTATAAGGCAAGTGCACCATATAGGTTTTGGTCATTGTCTTGAATAGCTCTCCCGCCATATGGATGGAAGTGCCATTACCGCTGGAGGCCATATTGACTTTTCCGGGATTGGCTTTTGCGTAGGCAATTAAGTCATTCACAGAGTTGATATTGTTTTTGGCTGCAAATTCAGGATTTAAAACCAGAACGTTGGGTAATTCAGCCACCAAAGAAATAGGTGTGAAATCCTTAATGGGATCAAAAGGCATCTTGCCACCGCCTTGTGTGTAGAGCGGCAAATTGATTCCATGTGTTCCAACTGAAGCCATAAGCCATGTGTAACCATCGGGTGCAGATTTAGCAACAATTTCTGCGCCGATATTACCGCCAGCACCTGGCTTGTTATCAATCACAACATTCCATTTGAAGGTATTTAGTAGTTCATTTTGTAATGGTCTTGCGATATTGTCAGTCGCGCCACCAGCAGGAAATGGCACTACATAACGAATAGGTTTATTTGGGTAATCGGATTGCGCATTAGCGACTTGCATGCCGCCAAATAATGCCGCAAGGATTGCTAAAAAATGCATTGCGCGGATAGGGGTCTTAATTGAACCAATTTGAATCATTGATGCCTCCTGTTAATTCGAATCATTCTGATGATGACTTCTAGCTTGAACTTAAGCATAACAGAGCAAATTTAGGGCTCAAAATGAAAAAGGGCCTAGATTTCTCTAGACCCTTCACATATTTGGCTCCTCGACCTGGGCTCGAACCAGGGACCTACGGATTAACAGTCCGGCGCTCTACCGACTGAGCTATCGAGGAATAAGCCGATATTATAGCAAGATGGAAACACTTCTTCCCACTTCTGTGCAGATCCCTAAAGTACTGACCATTGCTGGCTCTGACAGTGGCGGAGGTGCTGGTCTACAGGCGGACCTCAAGGTAATTACTGCCTTGGGCGGCTATGGGATGTCTGTGATAACCGCTATAACAGCACAAAATACGCTTGGTGTTACACGTATTCAGGATGTTGACTTGGATGTCGTGGAAGCCCAGATGGATGCTGTTTTCTCGGATATTGGCGTAGATATCGTCAAGATTGGAATGTTGGCTAGTCCAGAAATCGTTCAAATAGTGGCTAAAACTTTGCGTAAATACGGAATTAAGAAAGTAGTTTTAGATCCTGTTTTGCGAGCTACCTCTGGGGCTAGTTTGGGCGGTGATGACACTGCGCAAGCCATCATTAAAGAATTATTTCCATTGGCTTTATTGGTCACACCAAATATGGATGAGGTATCTTTATTGTTGGGTAGGGATATCGCTGGCCCGGATGAATTCAAATTAGCTGCACAAGAGTTATCAGAAATGGGACCACAAGCTGTGCTCATTAAAGGCGGGCATCTTGATAGTACTCATACGCAAATTACTGATTACTTAATGTGGCGCACCATCGAAGATAACCTTGAGGTTGTTCTGTCTAAAGAATTTAAGCACTATCGAGTAAAAACTGCCAACACTCATGGAACAGGTTGCTCACTTGCATCAGCGGTTGCCACTTATCTTGCAGCAGGACATGATTTGTCGCATGCCGTGGCTAAAGCGATTGCCTATGTTGAGGCTGGTTTAGAGGCAGGGCGCTTTCTCAGTATTGGAGAGGGGCCGGGACCCTTGTGGCATATGCACGACTTCTACCCAACTGCCTTGGTGGATGAGAAAGAAAAAAGATAATCTATAAGAGATGTTATTGCTTATAGTGCAGCAGATTAAGCGCGCATCAAATCCTGCAAATGCTTTACTGCTGCCTTGGGATCTTTTGCTTGTGTAATAGCGCGCACCACTGCAATAGATCCCACGCCACTCTTAGCAACTGCATGAATGCTATCTTGATCGATACCGCCAATCGCTACTAAAGGGTAATGGCTCATCAGTTTTGCGTATTGATATAGTCTGCCTAAACCTTGGGGTGCAGTAGGCATTTTCTTGAGATTCGTTGGAAAGACTGCACCCATCGCAATATAGCTTGGACAAAAGCGATCCGCATGTACCATTTCAGCATAGCCGTGAGTACTTAGGCCCAATCTCAGTCCGGCAGCTCTGATTTGCTCAAGATCAGCATCTTCTAGATCTTCTTGCCCGAGATGTACGCCATAAGCTTCTGCATCAATGGCTTCTTCCCAATAGTCATTGATAAATAGCAAGGTTTTGCTACCCTCGGTAGCTTTAACCGCTTCCTTAATTTGTTTTCTGATTTTGAACCGGTCTTCGGATTTAAAGCGCAATTGAACGGTAGGTATTTCTGCTTCCACCATGCGCTTTACCCAATCAGCATCAGGCATTACGCCATAGAGACCCAAACGTTTAGGGCATTCTTTAAATGCCTTGGGATTCATGTTACGTGTCCATGGCAGTAGGTCAAAGTGTTCTGGCCTACTAGGCCATTTAAATGGGTTAAATCCTCCATCTTGAATCGTCATACGTGACCAAGCTTTGCCTAGGGTTCTTGCATCGGATTCAATAAAACCCATCTCAATCGCTGCAAGCGCTCCAGCTAGCTCGTAATGGTCAGTAGCAAGCTCGTTATCAATCCTAGGGGGTGGTGAGCTGATCGAATATTGTGGAATCGGCAGACATAAATCATCGTTGCGATGGGCTGAAATGATTTGATCGGCGAGATCTCTTACTAAGCTCATATCAATCCCCCTTAATCTCTTAGGCTTGATGCCAAAAGGGTGTGCCAACCAAAGGGGTGCTGGCTTGTGCAGATGTCTGTGGTTTCATGGCGCCAGATAGGTAGGCACTGCGTCCAGCATCCGTGGCCATAGCAAAGGCTTTTGCCATCACTACCGGTTCTTCAGAAAGTGCTACTGCAGTATTCAGTAAAACAGCATCAAATCCCCACTCCATCACTGTGCATGCGTGCGATGGCAAACCAAGACCTGCATCAACAATGAGGGGAACTTTGATTCGATCGCGCAATAACTTCATTGCATAGGGATTTAGAGGTCCCTGACCAGTACCGATTGGAGCAGCCCAAGGCATGATTGCTTGGCAACCAGCATCTACTAGACGTTGGCACAGAATTAAATCTTCAGTGCAGTAAGGCAAAACCTTGAAGCCATCCTTGATTAGAGTTTCCGCAGTTTGTACTAAACGCAAAGTATCAGGTTGCAAAGTGTAGTCATCACCAATGAGCTCCAACTTAATCCAATTAGTCTCAAAGACTTCTCGTGCCATCTGGGCAGTTGTGATGACTTCTTGAGGGCTATGGCAACCAGCAGTATTTGGCAATACTGGAACCGCCATCTTCTTAAGCAATTCCCAAAACCCACAATGCGCTTCTGTAGTACTAGTGCCTTGGCGGCGTAGGCTAACTGTAATCATTGCGGGATTAGCAGCATGTACTGCATTTTCCAATACAAGAGGCGATGGATAGCGTGAAGTGCCCAATAGCAAGCGACTAGCAAAGCTCTCGCCGTATAAGACTAGTGCATCTGCATTATTAAGTTGATTAGGCAATGGTGCTGTCATAGATATTTAGCCTCCAGTAACTGGGGCGATCACTTCAATTTGATCGTTTTCATTCAATGCATGCACTGAATATTGTGATTTAGGAACAAAGTTCAAGTTCACTGCGACTGCAAAAGGAGGCTTTGCATTAATAATCTTAAGAGCATCCGCAATCATGCTCTGTGAAGGAAGATCGTATTCCACTTGATTGACGGTTATGCGCATATGCTTGCCTCATAACTGATGTTGCTGATGTTTAAACCTAGTTCCAGTGCGGTATTACTTTGACCGCGCTCCAGTAATTCCATCGTCGCATCTAGCACCGCAGGAGAAATCATGAAGCCGTGACGATAGAGTCCATTGACCATAATCAAATCAGATAAACCCATTTCTTTATTGACCATTATTTCAGGTAGATTGTTCTTTAAGGTTGGGCGACATTGCGTTGCCATCTCTAGGATGCGGGCTTCAGCAAATCCACTGTGTACTGTATACACCGCGCTAAGTAATTCCATTGCGGAACGAACGCTCATCGGCGTTAAATCTTCGGATTCAATTTCGGTAGCGCCAACTACATAAACATCATTCTCTTTCGGAGCAATGTAGATGGGGTAGCGAGGATGTATTAAACGAGTAGGTCTGCGTAACTTCACCTCTGGGGCATGCAAGCGGATAACCTCGCCACGCACTCCGCGCAAAGTATTTACATTAGAAGGCCAGGTATCTTTTGCTCCGTTACCGCGACAATCAATCACACATTGATATGTAGCGTCATTTCTCAAGGGATCTGGGTTGACTTCGGTGTTCCAATGGCATTGCACGCCAAATGTATTTAGTTCAACCAGTAAGGCATCTAGAAGCTGGCGATTATCCAATTGACCTTCATTGGGAAGGTATAGGCCTTGAGTAAATCGATCGGTAACACTAGGTTCAAGGTCGCGTAATTGCAGTTCATTAAGTCTCTTAGGCGGATTGAGATGACTGTTGTGTAGACAATTTCTATCCAGATGATTGGTAAAGCGTTCTGCTTCAGCGGCATCTTGCCGATGCCATAGGATCAATGTGCCATCTTGTTGGAAAAATACAGGCGAAGAGAGTTCTTCGATGAATGTCTTCCAACGGGGTAGGCTATATAGTCCCATCCGCACCACAGAATCTTCTGTAATCGCTGATTCTGCAAGTGGAGCTAGCATCGCTGCTGCAACTCTCGCCGCAGATTCACTCGCACTTGCATCGCCGCGATCATAAAGGTCAACCTTTGCGCCACGTTTTGCCAATGTAAGCGCTAGCAGCCGGCCTATTAGGCCAGCGCCAACAATAGCAAAGCGTTTGTGTGCGAAGGAGGTGCCGCTCATTTGCAGATGCTTACTGATAAATTTCACTACCGCGCTTACGGAACTCCGCAGACATTTCTTCCATGCCTTTATCAGGATCATTTGCTTGCGCAATCGGAATGACTTTGGCATCTGCGTTGAGTGTTGCTGCGTAGTCGCGAACTTCTTGTGTGATCTTCATTGAGCAGAACTTTGGTCCGCACATAGAGCAGAAGTGTGCAATTTTCGCTCCTTCAGCAGGCAAGGTTGCATCATGGTATTCACGTGCACGCTCTGGGTCTAAGCCCAAGTTAAATTGATCTTCCCAGCGGAACTCAAAGCGAGCTTTAGAAAGGGCGTTATCGCGAACTTGAGCGCCAGGTAGGCCTTTTGCAAGGTCTGCACCATGCGCTGCAATCTTGTAAGTGATAATGCCTTCACGCACATCTTCTTTGTCTGGCAGACCCAAATGCTCTTTAGGTGTGACATAGCAAAGCATCGCTGTGCCATACCAACCAATTTGCGCAGCACCAATGCCGCTGGTGATGTGGTCATAGCCTGGGGCAATATCGGTGATCAATGGCCCAAGCGTATAGAAAGGCGCTTCTAAGCAATGCTTGAGTTCCTCGGTCATATTCTCTTCAATGCGCTGCATTGGAACGTGTCCAGGGCCTTCGATCATGACTTGGACATCATGCTTCCAAGCTTTAGCGGTTAATTCACCGAGGGTATGGAGTTCTCCAAACTGGGCGGCATCATTTGAGTCGGCAATACAGCCAGGACGTAAACCATCACCCAGGCTGAAAGAGACATCGTAAGCCTTCATGATTTCACAAATTTCATCGAACTTGGTATAGAGGAAGTTCTCTTTGTGATGAGCTAAGCACCATTTAGCCATGATGGAGCCTCCGCGTGACACGATGCCAGTAATACGATCTGCTGTTAAAGGCACATAGCGAAGTAATACGCCAGCGTGGATCGTGAAATAGTCCACGCCTTGCTCAGCTTGTTCAATCAAAGTATCGCGGAACATTTCCCAGGTGAGATCTTCAGCGATCCCACCAGTTTTATCCAGCGCTTGATAGATTGGAACAGTACCGATAGGAACTGGTGAGTTGCGGATAATCCATTCGCGCGTTTCATGGATGTGTTTTCCAGTAGAAAGGTCCATGATGGTGTCTGCACCCCAACGAATAGACCAAACCATTTTCTCGACTTCTTCATTAATAGAAGAGGTGACTGCTGAGTTACCGAGGTTACCGTTGATCTTCACGCGGAAGTTTCTACCAATAATCATGGGCTCTAATTCTGGATGATTAATGTTTGCTGGAATAATGGCACGACCTGCAGCAATTTCCGAGCGCACAAATTCACCAGTAACAATCTCTGGAAGATTGGCGCCATACGATTTTCCAGGATGTTGTTTGAGTAATTGCTTGTAGGCCGGGTCTTTACGTAATTGCTCTAGGCCCATGGATTCACGCAGCGCGACGTATTCCATTTCAGGGGTGACGATTCCCTTGCGAGCGTAATACATCTGACTAACGTTATGACCAGACTTTGCAACCCGTGGGGCGCTGATGTGCGCAAATCGCAAGCTTTGAGTTGCAGCATCGTTCGCACGAGCCACGCCATACTCCGAGCTTGGCCCAGATAACTGCTCAGTATCGTTACGCTCAGCAATCCAAGCATCACGCAATCTTGGTAAACCTTTTTCCAGATTGATCACAATGTCTGGATCGCTGTAAGGGCCTGAAGTGTCGTAAACGGGGACAGGGGGATTTGGGATGAGTTGCTCACCAGCGCGGGTTGGCAATTGCTCAATCATCCTTATTGGTGCTTTGATATCTGGACGTGATCCCTGCAAGTAGGTTTTAGTAGATGCGGGATACGCAAACTTTTGACCGAAGTCGCGTTCCAAGCTTTTGAGACTTGGAATTTCATGTTTGTTTGATTTTTGATTGCCTGAGCTCATGTCCATCTCCTTGCTGTTTTAGATGGACGAAACCGGGTGTGTCGGTCTGATGTAACTCCCCACGCCAGCATTATCTGGATCGGGTTCTAGGGTCTTTCTCAGCGCCTCAGAGCAAAATCTGCATATAAGGGCACCCCTGTTTCATCCTTAACTAGATTTAACCACGAAAATAGAGGTTGGACTCATGACGCGGGTCAATTGCCTATCCGGCAGCCGCTAGGCTTACTTATTGCGTCGCAAAATGAAGTCTGCTGTGACAAAGGCGGCGTCGCTGGTGAATTCATCGGCCAAGATGCGGGCAGCAGCCTCAGCGTAAGAAACCTCAATAAAACCACTAACTTCACCATCGTGGTTGGTTGGAATGAATTGCTTGGGAAGCTCTAAATCGTAAATAAACAGTTGCTCATCATGAAAACCTCGATCATTTGCTATGCGACGCATATGAATTCGGCCAATGGGCTCTATTTCATCGGAAATTTGCTCGGGGACACCAGCTTCTTCCCATAATTCGCGACGTGCACCGACCCATGGAGTTTCATCGGCGCTAATTCCGCCAGCAGCAAGGTTATCTAATTTACCCGGATCTGTTGGCTTATTTTCACTTCTGCGCCCCAACCAAATGGTGTCAGCTTTTGTATGGCCGTTGATGTGCGTCGCCATGCTACGAAAACCAAACGTCCTGAAGGCTGATCGTTCTAAGCGAAAGTATTTATGACCATTCTGATCAACCCATGCAAATTCTTCATTACGCCACCCGGGAATAAAACCACCTTGGCGCATGTGGTTCGCTAAGAGGCTTAGCGTTGCTGATAATTCTTTTGGTCGCCCCAATTGAATGGATAAGCGATCATGTGACATTCTGGCTAAAGGTATGGATTCCTTTTTGAATAATTGCTGCAGGTGCGGAATGAAATCAGGGTTGAGATGTCCAATCACCAGGTCTTCGTGATTTCCTCGGGAAAAATAAATGGGCAAGAAATCCGCAGGAGCAGGTCTTGCGGTATTTTGAAGCATCTCTTCAAGAGCTGCGATGGTGCTGGTGGACAGAGCTGACATGCGGCTTAGTGTAAGGGAACTTCACAAAATAAAGTCGTTTTTAAGGCCTTCTTACCACAAATAATATTAAAAGTTATCAATATCCTTTCTAGTATCTTTTATAAGGATATTAAATTTTGAACAGAATCTTCTGCACACAAATTAAGCAAGTCAGGTCACTCTATACAAATCCTCGACTTACGAAAACTTTTATGGATTTATCCACATAGCCTGTGGATAAGTTCTGACAATTTTGTGGTCCCGCCGACAGGAATCGAACCTGTATCCCACGCTTAGGAGGCATGTGCACTATCCATTGTGCTACGGCGAGGCGCATATATTTGAGAAAGTATGCTAGGGAATGAAGTTGAAATGCTAACCGATAAAAGCGATCTTTATTGGCCATTACCAGCCACAAAGTGCCCAAACTTGATTGGTAATCGACATCATCATTTCGGGAGCATAGTATGCAGAAAATATCATCAGCAATATAAATATTGCAAAACCATAAACAATGATTTTCCAGGAAGAGGCGTTACGATTTCGCACCTTATGCATTTGCAACTCGATGAATAGCGCGTTCTTTAACGGGAAGGTTGACCAAGAATGCAAACACTCCCAATCCAATGGCGAGTTGCCAAACGATGACATAAGAGCCGGTGTGATCAAATAAATAACCGCCTAAAAATGCTCCGCAGAAGCTGCCAAGTTGATGCGAGAAAAATACCAAACCAGAAAGCATGGTGAGGTACTTCACCCCGAAGATTTGCGCCACGATGCCATTGGTTAGGGGGATAGTAGATAGCCACAAAAATCCCATGATGGCGGCAAAAACATATGTGGTGGCAGGGCTCAGCGGTAGTAGCAAGAAACCTGCAATAGCAATCGAGCGACCCAAATAAATGCCTGATAGTAAATAACGCTTAGGGAGCCGTTGGCCTAAGATGCCAGCACTGTAGGTGCCAAAGATATTAAATAGACCAATCAGGGCGAGGGCAGTAGTTGCTACCGCAGGGGCGCCAACTGCTGGATAAATGGATGAGAGATCTTTAAGGTAGGGGGCAAGGTGAACAGCAATAAATACCACCTGAAAGCCGCAAACAAAATACCCTAGGGTTAGTAAACGAAAGCTCGGATTACCGATTGCCTCTTTAAGTGCCTCTTTGATGGTTTGGTCATCACGATTATGTTGATGCGCAAAATTTTTCTCACGCAATAAAAAAGCGGTTGGAATCATTAAGCTAGCCATCAATGCCAGTATCACTAGGGCGTCTTGCGCACCAAATGCGCTTAATAAGCCTTGCTCAGCAGGAATCATTAAGAATTGCCCAAACGACCCGGCTGCTGCTGCAATGCCCATCGCCCAAACGCGTTTATCCGCTGGAACATTGCGACCTAAGATGCCATAGATAACGCTATAGGTGGTAGCTGTTTGTGCAAGGCCAATTAACAATCCGCCTGCAATAGTGAAATTAAGCGCATCTGTCGAAATTGCCATGCCAACTAAGCCCAAGGCGTAAAGTGCTCCACCGATAACCATGATCTTGAATGCGCCAAATCGATCAGCTAGTGCGCCGGTAATCGGTTGAACTGCGCCCCAGATCAGATTTTGAAGGGCGATTGTCAATGCAAAGGTTTCGCGTCCCCAGCCATTAGCCATGGTGATAGGCAAGTTAAACAAGCCAAATCCATGACGTATACCCATAGACATCGTCACCATAAATCCCCCGAAGATGAGGACTTGAGTCATGGTCAAGGAAGTTTTGGGGCTTGCGCTCATTAAATAATTCCTTTTTCTTTCAATTGGGCAATAGAGGCATCATCAAGGTGAAGGCGTTCTTGCAAAACTTTATTGGTATGCTGTCCCAATGTGGGTGGTGCCATTCGAACTTCTACTGGTGTTTTAGAGAGCTTCATAGGACTTGCTACGAGTTTCATGGTTCCTACAGTTGGGTGTGGAACATCAATCTGTACTTTTCTGGCAATGACCTGCTCATTCTCAAATACCTCTTTGAAATTATTGATAGGGCCGCAGGGAACATTCGCCGCCTCTAAAAGCGCAATCCATTCCCCCTTGGTTTTCTTGCGAGTCATTGCTTCCAACAAAGGAACAAGCTGTTTGCGATGCAATACTCGGTCAGGATTTGTAAGGTATAAGGGGTTATCTGCTAGATGGGCTTCGCCACCAGCAGTCACAAAGTGACGAAACTGTCCATCATTGCCTGCGCCAACTATCATCCAGCCATCTGAGGTTGGAAAGGTTTGATAAGGAACAATGATTGGGGAGGCATTGCCCCAGCGACGTGGGATCTCACCAGAGGTAAGGTAGGCGCTAGAGACATTCGCCATTACGGCAACTTGCGTATCCAGTAAGGACATGTCAATGTATTGGCCTTCACCTGTCTGATCACGGTGAACTACAGCGGCCAATATTGCAGTAGTGGCGTACATGCCAGTAAAAATATCAGCAATAGCTACGCCAGATTTTTGTGGGCTAGCGCCTTCAACATCTTCGGCTTCACCGGTTACGCTCATAAAGCCACCCATGCCTTGAATAATGAAGTCATATCCGGGGCGATGAGCATAAGGACCTGTTTGCCCAAATCCAGTAATAGAGCAATAGATCAAATCGGGCTTGATCTTGACAAGACTTTCATAATCTAAGCCGTATTTAGCAAGATCACCAACTTTGTAGTTTTCAATCACGACATCTGATTCGGCGGCTAATTGACGAATGATGTCTTGGCCTTCTGGCTTGCTTATATCAACGGTAATCGAGCGCTTGTTGCGATTGATGCAAATAAAATAGGCAGATTCTTCTGTATCCTGACCTTTTGGGTCTTTGGCAAAGGGCGGGCCCCAGTGCCGAGTGTCATCACCTACCCCAGGACGCTCCACTTTGATGACATCTGCGCCCAGATCAGCAAGATTCTGAGCGCACCATGGACCTGCAAGCACGCGGCTGAGGTCTAAAACGCGAATATGACTTAAGGCTCCCATGCCTAATTTTGGCATGGATAGCAGGGGAATATCAGAAAAGTCCGACCCCTTCCCAGACATAGCTACAATTTTGGCGCATGGCTACCCGTAAAATTTCCGAATACAGCGAATCGTCGATTCAGGTCCTAAAAGGACTGGAGCCAGTCCGTCAGCGGCCTGGAATGTACACCCGAACCGATAACCCCCTACACATTATTCAAGAGGTTTTGGATAACGCTTCTGATGAAGCCTTGGGTGGGTATGGCAAACAAATTATCGTGACAATGCACACAGATGGCAGTGTGAGCGTCGAGGATGATGGTCGTGGAATTCCAGTTGGGATGCATCCCACCGAAAAGTTACCCGTAGTAGAAATCGTATTTACGCAGTTGCATGCTGGTGGCAAGTTTGAAAAAGGTACTGGCGGTGCCTATGCATTCTCAGGTGGTTTGCATGGCGTAGGTGTTTCTGTAACGAATGCGCTATCCAAACGCCTTGAAGTAACGGTATGGCGTGAGGGCCAAGTTTCTACACTCATATTCGCTGATGGCAAAGTGATTGAGAAACTCAAATCCAAGCCTGCTTCAAAAGACGATAAATCGCATGGTACGCGCGTGCGTGCATGGCCTGATAGCAAGTACTTTGATAGCGCTGCGATACCGATGGCTGAGCTGGTGCGCCTGCTCAGATCCAAGGCGGTGTTGTTGCCTGGTGTTAAGGTCACGCTTATACAAGAAAAGTCTGGTGAGACTCAATCATGGCAATACGCACAAGGCTTGCGTGGCTACCTAAATGAAGCGATGGCTCAAGCAGGGCATGGTGCTGAAGTTATTCCACCATTTGAAGGTGAGCAATATGCAACGGGCACTGGCGACGATGATTCTTTCGCCGAAGGCGAGGGCGCTGCTTGGGTAGTTTGCTGGACAGAAGATGGCGCACCAGTACGCGAGAGTTATGTGAACTTAATTCCTACGCCTGCTGGCGGTACTCATGAGAGTGGTCTACGTGAAGGATTATTCAATGCGGTAAAAGGCTTCATTGAAATGCATGCATTGCAACCAAAGGGTGTGAAACTGATGCCTGAGGATGTTTTTGCACGAGCTTCGTTTATTTTGTCTGCCAAAGTATTGGATCCACAATTTCAAGGGCAAATTAAAGAGCGTCTAAATTCTCGTGATGCAGTACGTTTAGTTTCAGGCTATGCTAAATCTGCTCTAGAGCTATGGCTTAACCAGCATGTTGACTATGGCCGCAAATTAGCTGACCTGGTTATCAAACAAGCTCAAGCTCGTACTCGTGCAGGCCAAAAGGTAGAGAAGAAAAAGTCTTCTGGTGTGGCAGTTTTACCAGGCAAGTTAACGGATTGCGAGAGCGAAGATATTGCTCAAAATGAAATCTTTCTGGTTGAAGGTGATTCCGCGGGCGGTTCTGCCAAGATGGGCCGCAATAAGGAATATCAAGCGATTTTGCCTTTGCGCGGCAAGGTGTTAAATACGTGGGAGGCGGAGCGCGATCGTTTATTTGCCAATAATGAAGTACACGATATCGCTGTGGCTATTGGCGTCGATCCGCATGGCCCGAATGATGATCCCGATTTATCCAATTTACGTTATGGCAAGATTTGCATCTTGTCTGATGCGGACGTAGATGGTGCGCATATTCAGGTGTTGCTACTGACATTGTTCTATAAGCATTTCCCCAAGTTGATCGATTTGGGTCATGTACACATTTCTAGACCGCCATTGTTTAGGGTTGACGCACCTGCCAGAGGTAAGAAGCCAGCGCAAAAAATTTATGCCTTAGATGCCAGCGAACTTCAAGCGATTGAAGATAAATTGCGCAAAGAAGGCGTCAAGGAAACTGCATGGCAAATCTCTCGCTTTAAAGGTTTGGGCGAGATGAGTGCAGAACAACTATGGGATACCACTTTGAATCCTGATACCCGTCGCTTGCTGCCAGTAACTCTAGGTTCCTGGACTGAAGACGAAACATTTAAAACCATGGATATGTTGATGGGTAAATCAGAATCTGGTGCGCGTCGCGATTGGCTGGAAGAACGCGGTAATGAAGTTGAGGCGGATATTTAATGGCTACCAAGAAAACACCAGGAAAGAATAAAGCCGCTGAGCAGGCGGATTTATTTTCAAACGCTATTGAAGAGATGGATATCGTTGAGGTAGATGAAGCGCCTAAAGTAGCGGCATCCTCTAAAGGGGGCTCTAACGGACCTAAAGATCCACATGATCCCAAGACAATGGATTTAAATGAGGATAACAAGGATAGTTTGACGCTAGCTGTGTATGCCGAGCGTGCATATCTAGATTACGCCATTAGCGTTGTAAAAGGGCGCGCATTACCAGAAGTTGCAGATGGTCAAAAGCCAGTGCAGCGACGCATCCTATTCTCAATGAACGAGATGGGTCTTCGTGCTGATGCAAAGCCTGTAAAGAGTGCGCGGGTTGTCGGTGACGTATTGGGTAAGTTCCACCCACACGGTGACCAGTCTGCCTATGACGCGTTAGTTCGCTTGGCGCAGAGCTTCTCTCTGCGCTACCCATTAATTGATGGTCAAGGCAACTTCGGCTCACGTGATGGTGATGGAGCTGCGGCGATGCGTTATACCGAAGCACGTTTAACGAAGATTGCTGGCTTGCTATTAAGTGAAATCGACGAAGGTACCGTTGATTTTGCGCCTAACTATGACGGTTCATTCCAAGAGCCAAAATTATTGCCAGCCCGTTTACCATTCGTATTGCTCAACGGCGCATCCGGTATTGCGGTGGGTATGGCAACCGAGATTCCATCACACAATTTGCGTGAAGTAGCATCAGCTGCGATTGCCTTGATGAAGTCGCCTAAGCTATCTACTGCTGATTTATTGGAGATCATGCCTGGTCCAGATTACCCAGGTGGCGGTCAAATTATTTCCTCGTCTGCGGAGATTGCGCAGATTTATGAAACAGGCCGTGGCAGCCTTAAAGTGCGCGCTCGTTGGTCCATCGAAGAATTGGCTCGCGGCCAGTGGCAAATCGTGGTCAACGAATTGCCTCCCTCAACATCTTCTCAACGTGTATTACAAGAGATTGAGGAGATTACCAATCCAAAAGTGAAGGTTGGTAAGAAAACTTTAACTCCTGAACAGAACAATCTGAAGTCCACCATCTTGAATGTATTAGATGGTGTGCGCGATGAGTCTAGCAAAGATGCTCCAGTTCGCTTGGTATTTGAGCCCAAGAGCAAAAACATTGATGTGAATGAGTTCGTCAACCTTTTGTTGGCACATACCTCGCTTGAGTCTAATGCGCCAATGAATTTAGTGATGATTGGCAACGATGGGCGCCCCCGTCAAAAGGGCTTAAAAGAGATTATTTCTGAATGGATTGAGTTCAGAGTCGTTACAGTGACTCGTCGAACCCAGTTCCGTCTCAACAAGGTAAAAGACCGGATGCACATCTTAGAAGGGCGTCTAATCGTTCTTCTAAATATTGATAAGGTCATTAAGATCATTCGCAATAGCGATGAGCCTAAGGCCGATTTGATCAAAGAATTTAAGCTTACCGATCGTCAAGCGGAAGATATTTTGGATATCCGCCTACGTCAATTGGCTCGTCTAGAGGGCATCAAGATTGAGCAAGAGCTCAAAGAGCTTAAATCAGAGCGTGATGACTTAGAAGGATTGTTGCAAAGTGATGCTGTTTTACGTAAACGCATCATCAAAGAAATCGAAGCAGATATCAAAGATTTCGGCGATGATCGTCGTACGTTGATTCAGGAGGATAAGCGAGCTGTTGCCGAGACTAAGGTGATTGATGAGCCTGTTACGGTCATCGTTTCACAAAAAGGTTGGGTACGTGTCCGTCAGGGTCATGACCATGATGCAACACAGTTCAGCTTCAAAGCCGGCGATGCTTTGTATGCTACGTTTGAAGTGCGCACTGTTGATGTGATCCAAGGCTTTGGTAGTGATGGCCGTGTTTATACCGTACCAGTTAGTGAGTTACCTGGCGCTCGCGGTGATGGCTCACCATTGACTAGCTTCGTAAATCTCGCCGCTGGTTCTCAAATGGTTGCGTACTACGCAGGTCAGCCTGATGACTTAGTCTTGTTATCCACAAAAGCAGGTTATGGATTCTTGGCTAATGTTGCTGACATGAGTACGCGAAATAAGGCTGGTAAATCATTCATTAGTATTGATACAAAAGTGGATGGTGATGCACCACTAGGTGCCGCCAAGGTTGAGGTGGGTATGAAACAGGTTGCCTGCTTATCCGCTGCTTCAAAGTTGCTGGTCTTCCCATTAGATGAATTAAAGCGCTTGCCTACTGGTGGTAAAGGCGTAATTCTGATGGGTCTCGATGACAAAGAGTTCATGTCCTCCGCAATCGCAGTGGGTCCAAATGGAGCAACTTACTCTGGCGCGGGACGCGCAGGAAAGCCTACCGAGTTAAGTCTGGATGCGAAAACACTGAAGTCTTTTGCTGGTAATCGCGCTCGTAAAGGACATTTTGTTGAGCCTCGCCTAAAAGACGGCAAGCTAAAAGCAAGCTAAAGCGAGCTACTTAAGAAGGCCAACCTAGAAAACTATCCTTTTTTAGGTAGGCTCACCCCATATTTGACGGCAATCACTTCCGCCAGGATGGAGATGGCAATCTCTGGTGGGGTGAGGGCTCCAATAGAAAGGCCTACAGGCCCATAAAGCTTTTCAACTTCTTCTTTGCTGACATCAAACTCTAGTAAGCGCTCTTTGCGCTTCTGGGTATTCTTTTTGCTACCTAAGGCTCCCACATAGAATGCGGAAGACTTGAGTGCCTCCATCAATGCCATGTCATCCAGTTTGGGGTCATGGGTCAGCGCTACTACTGCAGTATGGGGATCCACGCCAATCTCAAGTAAGACATCATCGGGCATACCTTGAATAAAGGTGACATCAGAGCGATTTAATCCTTCGGCGTATTCATCACGAGGGTCAATCACAATGACTTCAAAGTCAGAGGCAATGGCAAAATCTGCCGTGTATTGAGAGAGTTGACCAGCGCCAATAATGACCATGCGCCAGCGTGGACCGTAAGTAGTACACATCTCTTTATCGTTGCAGGCGAATTCATCATTACGTGTACCGGGCTCTAGAGTGGATTTTCCAGTGGCAATATTTACAGACCGTTTGGTGATTTGATGGGAGCTAATGCTTGCTAATAATTGTTCCAAAATTGCAAGCTCAGGTTTAGGTTCCACCAATAGACGAAGCGTGCCGCCACAAGGTAGACCAAAGCGGGCCGCCTCTTCTTGGCTAACTCCATACACCACCATTTCAGGGGTATTGCGAGTCAAGATTTCGGTTTGCACGCGACTAATCAGATCATCTTCAACGCAACCACCGGATACCGAGCCTGCGACTTGTCCGTCATTGCGGATGGCGAGCCAAGATCCAACTGGACGGGGTGCCGACCCCCAGGTTTGAACAACGGTGGCTATTGCGACAGAATGGCCTGCTTGAAGCCAGTTGACTGCGGATTTGAGAACGCTCAGATCGGTGCTATTCATGCGGTATCTTTGTTTTTGAATTCTTATTTATTATCACCCTAATGACTTCTTTGCGTAAATCTCCCAATCTACGTCTGGCGATTGTTTTGTTGGCTGCCGGCGAAGGTAGTCGCATGGGCTCTGTTCCGAAGGCGCTATTGCAAAAGAATGGTAAAACTCTTTTGGAGGGGTTTTGTACTGCTGTTAAAGCGCTTCATCCAGTTGAGTTCATTGTCATTACCGGATTTCATGCAGCGCCAATAGAGCAAGAGCTCAGTAGATTGGCTAAGTTGATGGATTTATCCATCACCATCATTCATAACCAAAATGCATCTTCTGGCCAAGCGTCATCTGTAAGACTTGCTCTTGAGTCGTTGGGTAACTCATTTGACGTTGTGGCAATGTGTTTAAGTGATCAGCCCCAGATTGGCGAAGATCAGCTAATTACCTTGCTAAATCAATTTGCTGATCGTGAGCTGCATCAAGATGTGGTGATGCCGATGGTGGGCGCTCAGCGTGGCAATCCCACGCTATTTTCTAAGAAGGCAATAGAGGAGATGTTGGAAATTCCAGGAATGGTTTGTAGATTGTTTATGGATAAGAATCCCAATCGCATCAAAACATTTCATTCTGATAATGACGCATATATTCTGGATGTCGACACTGACGCAGACATCCAGAAGCTTGGTGTTACGCGGACTTAGATCTCGGCAATCAATTCAATCTCAACGCAGGCTCCCAGAGGAATTTGGGCAACTCCAAATGCACTACGAGCATGTTTGCCAGCCTCACCAAAAACTTCAAAGAGTAATTCAGAGCACCCGTTTACCACCAAGTGTTGCTCAGTGTATTCACTGGTGGAGTTTACTAAACCCATTACTTTTACGATGCGTTTAACTTTATCGAGCGAACCAAGATGATTATGTAAAGTGGAGATGAGGTCTATGGCAATGGATCTCGCGGCAGCTTTACCTGTTTCTGTATCCATATCTTTACCGAGCTTTCCAATCCAAGGTTTGCCATCACGTTTGGCGATATGCCCCGATAGAAATACTGTATTGCCCGAAGTAGCGGCCATGACATAGGCTGCTGCTGGCGGCCCAGGCGGCGGCAAATCAATTCCAAGGGTTTTTAATCGATCGTTGATAGCACTCATGGTTTTCTCAGTTGGTGTTAATTGAATTAAACGAAATCTTACTGGTAATTTATTTGGATAGTTGACGCATCGCTGCTTCTAGGCCATTTAAGGTAACTGGGTACATGCGATCTTTCATCAGATTTTTCATGATGTCGATAGATTGACGGTATTCCCAGATGGATTCAGGTTCGGGATTGAGCCAAACAAAGTGTTGAAAATGTTCTAAGAGCCGATTGATCCAAACAGCGCCTGCTTCTTTATTGTTGTACTCGACTGAGCCATTGGGGCTTAAAATCTCATAAGGAGACATAGTAGCATCGCCCACAAAAATCAGTTTGTAGTCAGGCCCATATTTATTGATGATGTCCTGTGTGGCTGTCACTTGGTCTCTGCGACGTCGGTTATTTTGCCACAGATTTTCATAAACGCAGTTATGAAAGTAATAATGTTCCAGATGTTTGAACTCCGCCTTTGCTGCGGAAAATAATTCACCAATACGCTGAATATGATCATCCATGGAGCCGCCCACATCCATGAGTAGCAATACTTTGACCTGGTTGTGGCGTTCTGGCCTCATCTGAATATCCAGCATGCCTGCATTGGCTGCAGTCGAATGAATGGTTTTATCTAGATCAAGCTCAAGCGCCGAACCCTGACGAGCAAAGCGACGCAATCGCCTCAATGCTACTTTGATATTTCTGGTGCCAAGGGCTAGGTTGCTGTCGTAATCTTTAAATTCACGAGCTTCCCAAACTTTAATAGCGGTGCGGTTGCCTGCGCTCTCGCCACCAATACGGATTCCTTCTGGGTGGTAACCGCTATGCCCAAAAGGCGATGAGCCGCCAGCACCAATCCATTTATTGCCACCCCCGTGCCATTCCTTTTGTTCTTTGAGTAGTTCCTCAAGTCGTTTTTTGAGTGCCTCAGGGCCGCCTAGTTTCTGTAACGCTGCTTTTTCTTCTTCGGATAAAACGCGTTGCAATTTTTTTTCAAGCCAATCATCTGGAATATCTGGTGATAGAGCGATGATCTGCTCAACACCTTTAAAGTAATTGCCAAATACTTGATCAAAACGATCAAAGTATTGTTCATCTTTGACTAGCGTCATGCGTGAGAGTTGATAAAACTCATCAATTGATGGGGCAATGACGCCTGACTTTAGTGCTTCTAATAAAGTTAAAAACTCTCTCACAGAAACAGGCACCTTAGCCTCCTTCAAATTGAGAAAGAACGGAATCAGCATTAGTTGGCTCTATTTTTTTTGATGAGCCTGTTAACGATGATTGCGATTCATCATCACTAAGCGCTCAAAAAGATGAATGTCTTGTTCATTCTTCAGTAAGGCGCCATGCAGAGGGGGCACCACAATTTTTTCATCTTGAGAGTAGAGGGCCTCTGGAGGGATATCTTCCGCGAGCAAAAGTTTTAACCAGTCAATCAACTCGGAGGTGGACGGTTTCTTCTTTAGTCCTGGTAAAGCGCGGATTTGATAGAAGGCTTTGAGGGCGGCCTCTAGGAGATCTTGTTTGATGTTGGGGTGGTGTACATCAACGATGCTTTGCATCGTATTGGCATCAGGAAAGCTGATGTAATGAAAGAAGCAGCGACGCAAGAATGCATCTGGCAATTCTTTTTCATTATTGGACGTAATGATGACAAGAGGGCGGTGCTTTGCTTTAATGAGTTCGCGGGTTTCATATACATAGAACTCCATGCGATCTATTTCCCGCAAGAGATCATTTGGAAATTCAATATCCGCTTTATCAATTTCATCGATTAGTAAAACGGTAGGTTGATCCGCTTCAAAGGCTTGCCATAAGACGCCTTTCACAATGTAGTTGCGAATGTCTTTAACTTTTTCATCACCCAGCTGAGAGTCACGCAAACGACTAACGGCATCGTATTCGTAGAGCCCTTGTTGCGCCTTGGTAGTAGATTTAATATGCCATTGCAATAGAGGCATATTAAGAGCTGATGCTACTTCTTCAGCCAACATTGTTTTGCCTGTACCAGGCTCTCCTTTAATGAGGAGGGGGCGTTGTAGTGCTATTGCAGCATTTACAGCCAACTTAAGGTCAGCGGTTGCCACGTATTGCTGGCTGCCATCAAAGCGCTTTGAGGGTTCAGGGTTGCTACTCTTGTGTGCTGAGGTCATTTCGGCCAATCAAAATCTGTTCTATGGGGTGTTCCAGTATAGGTAAATGGCGTTCAATTTTCAGTATTTCTACTGATTTTTGATGCTGAAAGGGCAAAAGAACGCCCCAAATGCGGGTTAAAAAGCTTACTCTCCGCTATACTCTCCCCAGTTGATTTAAATCAAACTCATTAATACTGATTTCTATGAAAAAACTCTCAATTCTTTCTAAATTGTTCGTCTGTGCTGGTCTAGCGTTTGCTGGATTTGTTGCTCAGGCTGATGAAATTAAAGGCAACGCTAGTGCGGGTAATGCCAAGGTATGGCTTTGTGTGGGTTGCCACTCAATTCCTGACTATCGTGCTGACTACCCATTGGTATATAGAGTTCCAATGTTAGGCGGTCAAAATGCTGCCTATATTGCTACCGCTTTGTCTGAATACAAGAAGGGCGAGAGAAAGCATCCAACAATGCGTTCCATTGCAGCCAGCCTGTCTGATCAGGACATGGCTGATATTGGCGAATACTATGCTGCGCAAACTGCCAGCTCACCGAATAACCCATTGAAGTAATAGAGGCGCGTTTATGAAATTTGCACTAATTACAGCAGCATTGCTATCTGGTATTGGTTTGGTAAATGTGGCAAATGCTGCAAGCGTTGAAAAAGGCCAAGCTTTGGTAGAGAAAGCAAATTGTGCTTCTTGCCACGGTGCCGGCTTGAATGCCCCTATCTTGCCTGCATACCCTAAATTGGCTGGTCAATATCCTGACTACATCTATTACGCATTGAAGGCGTATAAAGTAGGCAATGGCAATGCGCAATATGGTCGTAACAACGCGGTGATGGGCTCCCAGGTTCAGTCTTTCTCAGACGCAGATCTGCATGACATTGCTGCTTACGTAGCATCATTGCCGGGGAACTTTGTTATCAAGAAGTAGTTTTCTGATAACTGTTTTAAAAAAGGCTTAGATCATTTTCTAAGCCTTTTTTATTGGCTTCCCAGTTGTTATCTGAGCGCCTCTAATCCGCGCTCCATGTGTTTTCGCATTGCCACTTCAGCGCCTGCCTGATCCCGTTTAAGTAAAGCTTTGAGTATCTCTCGATGCTCAAGTAGGGAATTTTGTAACCTTCCAGTGCTGGTGAGTGAATCGCGACGATGGAGTTTGAGAACTTTTCTTAAATCTGCGATAACGCCATTCATCCAACGATTGCCTGCGATTTCTTGGATGAGCTCATGAAACTTGCCATTGATTTCAAAAAATTGCTCTATATCTCGGTCTGCCGCTGCTTTTTCTAGGCGGTGATGCCAGTAGTCGAGTTGATTTAGTTCTTCTTCTGTGGCCTTTATAGCTGTTTGTTTGGCTGCTTCGCCTTCAAGCAGGGTGAGGATGGTAAAGATCTGCTCAAGGTCATTTCTGGCGATTTCCGTCACATAGGCACCACGACGCATTTTTATCGTTACCAGACCTTCGGAGGCGAGAACCTTAATAGCTTCCCGCATAGGGGTTCGGCTAATCCCAAATTGATCCGCTAGGCTTTGTTCGTCTAACCAGCTACCTGGGGCCAACTGTTTGGCAAAAATCTGTTCCCGAAGGCGATCAGCGACGTCTTCGTATAGGGGTCTATTATTCAGTTTTGTATTCATAATTATGAATACATGATATCTAGACAAATGTTAAATAGTCAAGCAGAATTACAAAATCTTATATGCAATGCAACAAAAACTAGGGAGTGTTTTGTGAGTTCAGAAAAGAAAAATCCATCAAGCAACGAATGGCCATCATTTCCGGATGTCAATTTAGATTCTTGGAATAAAGCAGCGCAAAAGTCTGCTCCTAATGGTGACGTTAATCAGCTTGGCTGGAAAACTCCCGATGGAATTCATCTAAAAGCGCTTTATACATCTGCAGATGCTAAAAATCTTCATTACACAGATACATTGCCAGGATTTGAGCCATTTATTCGTGGACCGCAAGCAACGATGTATTCAGTGCGTCCTTGGACCATTCGTCAATACGCTGGTTTCTCAACTGCTGAAGAATCTAATGCTTTTTATCGCAAGGCATTAGAAGCTGGCGGTCAAGGTGTTTCAGTTGCATTCGATTTGGCAACACACCGAGGTTACGATTCAGATCACCCTCGTGTAACCGGTGACGTTGGTAAGGCTGGTGTTGCTATTGACTCTGTTGAGGATATGAAAATTTTGTTTGACGGTATCCCGTTAGATAAGGTTTCTGTGTCTATGACCATGAACGGCGCGGTCTTGCCGGTATTGGCTGGATACATTGTTGCCGGTGAAGAGCAAGGGGTAAAACAAGAGCAGTTATCCGGAACAATTCAGAACGATATTCTGAAGGAGTTCATGGTACGTAATACCTATATTTACCCGCCAGAGCCTTCAATGCGCATCATCGGTGACATCATTGAGTACACCGCAAAAAATATGCCTAAGTTCAACTCGATTTCTATTTCGGGTTATCACATGCAAGAGGCGGGCGCAAATCAAGTATTGGAATTGGCCTTTACATTGGCTGATGGTAAAGAGTATGTCAAAACTGCTTTAGCCAAAGGTTTAGATGTAGACGGATTTGCAGGCCGCCTTTCATTCTTCTTTGCGATTGGCATGAACTTCTATCTTGAAGTTGCTAAGTTGCGGGCGGCACGCCTATTGTGGTGGCGCATCATGAAGTCTTTTGAGCCAAAGAATCCAAAGTCATTGATGCTGCGTACGCACTGTCAGACATCTGGCTGGTCTTTAACTGAGCAGGATCCCTATAACAACGTTGTAAGAACGACTGTTGAGGCAATGGCTGCGGTATTTGGTGGTACACAGTCTTTGCACACCAATTCTCTGGATGAAGCAATAGCCTTACCTTCCGAATTCTCAAGTCGTATTGCTCGAAACACCCAGCTAATATTGCAAGAAGAAACGCATATTACTAGTGTGATTGACCCATGGGCAGGTTCTTACATGATGGAGAACTTGACTCAAGAGATGGCTGACAAAGCCTGGGAGATCATTCAGGAAGTAGATGCCATGGGTGGCATGACCAAAGCGGTTGAAAGCGGTTGGGCTAAGCTCAAGATTGAAGCCGCTGCCGCTGAAAAACAAGCGAAGATTGATTCAGGCTCAGATGTAATTGTGGGCGTAAATAAATACAAGCTGGCTAAAGAAGATCTTGTTGATGTATTGATGATTGACAACGATAAGGTTCGCGATGGACAGGTTGCTCGTCTCAAAGATATTAAGGCGAAGCGTGATAGCAAAAAAGTAGAGGCTGCATTAGAGGCTTTAACTAAGGCTGCTGAAGAGGGCTCAGGTAATTTACTTGAGTTATCTGTCAATGCAATACGTTTGCGTGCAACAGTTGGTGAAGTATCTGATGCATTGGAGAAAGTTTACGGGCGCCATCGCGCCGATACTCAAAAGGTGACCGGAGTGTATGCAGCTGCCTATGACTCAGCCGAGGGCTGGGCAAAATTACAAACAGAAATCGCTGATTTTGCGAAAGAGTTTGGACGTCGTCCACGTGTCATGATTGCTAAGCTTGGCCAAGATGGCCATGATCGCGGTGCAAAAGTGGTTGCAACTGCTTATGCTGATCTTGGTTTTGATGTGGATATCGGACCTTTGTTCCAGACCCCTGAAGAGTGCGCACGTCAGGCAATTGAGAATGACGTTCACGCATTAGGTGTTTCAACCTTGGCAGCTGGCCATAAGACTCTCGTACCAGCAATCATTGCTGAACTGAAGAAACAAGGCGCTGATGACATCATCGTCTTCGTTGGTGGCGTTATTCCGAGGCAGGATTATGAGTTCTTGTATGAGGCGGGCGTTAAGGGCATTTATGGCCCAGGCACACCAATTCCAGCCTCAGCAAAAGATGTGCTTGAGCAAATTCGTAAATCTGTAAAACCTGCTTAATACGATCAAGACAAGATAGATAAGATGCTCGAGGTAGTTGATCAGGCTTTGGTGAATGACCTCACCAGTGCTCCGTCGCTAAAGCAGCGCAGGGCGTTGGCGAAAGTCATTACATTACTTGAGTCGACTCGCCTTGATCATCGCAAGCGCGCCGATGAAGTTCTGAATGCCCTGCTGCCAAAAACAGGGAAATCATTTCGTTTAGGTATCTCTGGCGTTCCAGGTGTTGGCAAATCCACCCTAATTGAATCCCTTGGCTTGTATTTGATTGAGAAAGGTCATCGGGTTGCGGTTCTCGCAATTGATCCTTCATCAAGCCTATCTGGCGGGTCTATTTTGGGTGACAAAACCCGAATGGAGCGACTTTCTATTTTAGAAAATGCGTTTATTCGCCCAAGTCCATCATCTCTTACCTTGGGTGGTGTGGCCGAAAAGACCCGCGAAGCAATGTTGGTTGCTGAGGCGGCTGGATTTGATGTTGTCATCGTTGAAACTGTTGGCGTTGGTCAAAGCGAAATTGCAGTTGCAGGCATGACTGACATGTTCTTGCTGCTTCAGTTGCCGAATGCGGGCGATGATTTGCAGGCTATCAAGAAGGGCGTGATGGAAATAGCTGACTTGATTGTCATTAATAAGGTAGATATCGATCCTGATGCGGCAATGCGTGCGCAACTCTTTATTACTAGTTCATTGAGATTGTTGGGCTTTCAAGGCAATCCAGATCACGCCTCACATGATGTCAATTATTGGCATCCCACGGTAATGACTTTGAGTGCTCTTGAAGGTCGAGGCGTCCCAGAGTTATGGGAAAAGATTTCTCATTTTGAGAAGCTGCAGAAGGCAAACGGTAAGTTTGACTCACGTCGTAAGCAACAAGCTGGGGCATGGATGTGGGATCGTATTGATGCTGGTTTAAAGAATGCATTTCGTAGTAATGAGGCGGTGCAAGCGCTTCTACCAAATTTGGTTACAGAAGTTAATCAAGGAACCATGGCGCCTTCAGTTGCAGCAAGACGCTTATTGGAGTCAATGGGTCATGAATTTTTCTAAGGAGTAGGCAATGAAGGAAATCATTCAACAACTAGAGGCGAAGCGCGAGCTAGCACGCTTAGGCGGTGGGCAAAAGCGTATTCAGGCTCAGCACTCAAAGGGGAAATTAACAGCCCGTGAGCGTATTGAGCTATTGCTTGATGCAGGCACATTCGAAGAATGGGACATGTTTGTTGAGCACCGTTGTCACGATTTTGGAATGGGTGATCAAACTGTTCCAGGAGATGGTGTAGTCACTGGTTACGGAATGATTAACGGCCGTCTTGTATTTGTGTTCTCGCAGGATTTCACTGTGCTAGGAGGCTCCCTATCGGAAGCGCATGCTGAGAAGATTTGCAAGATCATGGATCAGGCGATGAAAGTAGGCGCACCAGTGATTGGTCTGAATGACTCTGGCGGGGCCAGAATCCAGGAGGGTGTTGCTTCTTTGGGTGGCTATGCTGAAATTTTCCAGCGTAACGTTACAGCCTCTGGCGTGATTCCTCAAATTTCCTTGATCATGGGGCCTTCTGCTGGTGGAGCTGTATATTCACCGGCGCTTACTGACTTCATCTTCATGGTGAAAGATAGTTCATATATGTTCGTAACTGGCCCAGAAGTGGTCAAAACAGTTACGCACGAAGATGTTACTGCTGAAGAGTTGGGTGGCGCTGTAACGCATTCAACGGTATCTGGCGTTTGTGATTTGGCGTTTGATAACGATGTTGATGCCATCATGATGTTGCGTCGTTTCTTCAACTATCTACCTTTATCAAATCGCGAAAAGCCACCACTCATTAAGGGTGCGAACCGTACAGAAGAGCCCGATTTTTCCTTGGATACTTTGGTGCCATCTAATCCAAATCAACCCTATGATATGAAAGAGTTGATTGAGAAGATTGTTGACGACGGTGAATTCTTTGAGTTGCAACCAGATTACGCAAAGAATATTGTCATTGGTTTTGCACGTATGGAAGGTCGCTCAATTGGTATCGTGGCAAATCAACCGCTGGTATTGGCAGGTTGTTTGGATATTAAAGCCTCTATTAAAGCAGCGCGTTTTGTGCGCTTCTGTGATGCCTTCAATATCCCCGTGGTGACATTGGTAGACGTTCCTGGATTTATGCCCGGAACAGCTCAAGAATATGGCGGCATTATTAAGCATGGTGCGAAATTGCTCTATGCATATGCAGATTGCACAGTGCCAAAAGTCACGCTCATTACCCGCAAAGCCTATGGTGGCGCATATGACGTGATGGCCTCTAAGCATTTACGTGGTGACGTGAACTTTGCATGGCCTTCTGCTGAGATTGCAGTGATGGGCCCTAAGGGCGCAGTAGAAATCATTTTCCGCGAAGAAAAATCTGATCCAGAAAAGATTGCTGCTCGTGAAGCGGAATACAAGTCTAAGTTTGCAAACCCCTTTGTGGCAGGCCGTCGTGGATATATTGATGATGTCATCCTTCCACATGAAACCCGCAAACGTATCGCTCGCTCTTTAGCAATGCTTAAAGACAAAGATTTGAAGAATCCTGCGCGTAAACACGGCAACATTCCTCTGTAAAGGCGCTGATAAAAATGACTACGAAAATGTTTAAGAAAATTTTGATTGCTAACCGCGGCGAGATCGCTTGCCGTGTGATGAAAACTGCCAAGAAGATGGGCATTAAAACCGTCGCCGTATATTCAGAGGCGGATAAAGAGGCTCGACATGTACAGTTGGCTGATGAGGCCGTTTGCATCGGACCAGCTCCATCGAGAGAATCTTATCTTGTAATGGATCGGATCATTCAGGCCTGCAAAGATACTGGCGCAGAAGCAGTTCACCCAGGCTATGGATTCCTTTCCGAGAATGAGCAGTTCGCTAAGCGCTGTGAAGAGGAAGGTATTGTCTTCATCGGCCCTAAACACCAGTCTATTGCAGCTATGGGCGACAAGATCGCTTCTAAGAAACTAGCTCAAGAAGCTAAGGTCAATACGATTCCCGGTTATAACGATGCAATTGATACCAACGAAGAGGCTGTCAAGATTGCCCAAGGAATTGGCTATCCAGTCATGATTAAAGCTTCAGCAGGTGGCGGCGGTAAAGGCTTGCGTGTAGCGTTTAATGACAAAGAGGCTGCCGAAGGATTTGCAGCATGTAAAACCGAAGCAATGAATAGCTTCGGAGATGATCGCATCTTTATTGAGAAATTTGTTGAAGGCCCAAGACATATTGAGATTCAGATCTTGGGTGATTCCCATGGTAATGTGGTCTACCTCAATGAGCGTGATTGCTCTATTCAGCGTCGTCACCAAAAGGTAATCGAAGAGGCTCCATCTCCATTTATTGATCCAGCCACCCGTAAAGCTATGGGCGAGCAAGCAGTTGCTCTAGCTAAAGCGGTTAACTACCAGTCAGCTGGAACGGTGGAGTTTGTGGTCGGCAAAGATAAATCTTTCTACTTCCTGGAAATGAATACTCGCTTACAGGTAGAGCATCCTGTTACCGAAAGCATCACTGGCCTTGACCTTGTGGAGCAGATGATTCGGGTTGCGGCTGGTGAAAAGTTGTCATTCAAACAAGAGGATGTAAAGCTGGATGGCTGGTCAATAGAGTGCCGTATTAATGCGGATGATCCATTCCGTAACTTCTTGCCTTCTACAGGTCGTCTTGTGAAGTATCGCCCACCGGAGTCGGTAAATGGTGTTCGTGTGGATACCGGCGTCTACGAGGGTGGTGAGATTCCGATGTATTACGACTCCATGATCGCTAAATTGATTGTGCATGGCAAGGATCGTACAGAGGCCATTGAGAAGATGCGTTCCGCTTTGAATGACTTTGTGATTCGCGGCATTCATTCGAATATTCCATTCCAAGCAGCGTTGTTGCAGCACCCACGATTTGTGAATGGTGATTTCACAACGGGCTTTATTGCCGAGGAATACCCAGAAGGCTTTAAGAAGGATTCAGTACAACCTGCTGACCCTAAACGTTTAGCCGCTTTGGCAGCCTTTATGCGCTATCGCTATCTTGAGCATATCAAGATGATTGATGGTCAGTTAGCTGGACATGAAATGGTTATTGCTAAGAAATTTGTTGTGGTGACTGGCAAAAAAACTGGCTCTATGAATGATCCGTACGAGGTTCCAATTCGGGTTGAGCTTAAAGATGGCGTTTATTCGGTCTACATTGAAGAAAATGATGGTGTTAGCCGGTATGACATCGTCAGCGATTGGCGCCCAGGACAAATTTGCCTCAATGCAACTATTAATGGCACGCAAAAAATCACTGCTCAAGTTGAGCGTAAGGGCGTTAAGTTCTATCTCATCCTAGACGGTGCGCACTATGAGTGTATGGTTCTCAGTCCATTGGGTGCTGAACTACAACGCCGTATGCCAGTGAAGCTTCCACCTGATACGTCTAAGCTTGTTATGTCGCCGATGCCCGGTTTGCTAACCAAAGTTGCAGTTAAGGTTGGTGAAGCGGTAACGGCGGGCCAGAAGCTAGCATCCATTGAAGCAATGAAGATGGAAAACACGATTTCAGCTATGCAAGATGGCGTTGTTGCGGAGATCTGCGCCAAAGAGGGTGAAAGCTTGGCAGTTGATCAATTAATTATTCGCTTTGGATAAGAGGAGCTCCGTTTAAATGACACTTAAGCCCTTTAAGATTCTCGGAATTCAGCAGATCGCAATTGGTGGCGAGGATAAAGATCGCCTCAAGAAGCTATGGGTTGATTTATTCGGCTTTGAATATAAGAGCACTTTTGTATCTGAGCGTGAAAACGTAGATGAAGATATTTGTGCAATTGGCTCTGGAGCATATGAGATCGAAGTTGATCTGATGCAGCCCCTTGATATCAATAAAAAGCCTGCGGTCCATCAAACACCGCTAAATCACATTGGTTTGTGGGTTGATGATTTACCAAAGGCGGTTGAGTGGTTATCGGCAAATGGTTTGCGTTTTGCGCCTGGCGGCATTCGCAAGGGTGCCGGAGGTCATGACATCACCTTCGTTCATCCCAAAGGTAATGACGAGTTCCCGATTGGCGGTGAAGGGGTCTTAATCGAGCTGGTTCAAGCTCCTCCTGAAGTGATTGCTGAATTAAGTTCATAATTTGGTTTTTTAGCCAACGCAATAAGAGTTCAACTTGAAACGCATATTGGCCATCGACACCTCATCAGCTTGGTGTTCGGTGGCTTTATCTTTAGGTGAGGTAGAGCCTGCATTTAGACACCAGTCGGTTGCTGCTGGTGCTAGCCAGCTGCTTTTGCCATGGATTGATGAATTGCTACGAGATTCAAAGCTTGTTATGACGGATTTGGACGCCATAGCCATTGGAATTGGTCCAGGAGCATTTACAGGCGTTCGATTAGGGGTTGCTGCAGCACAAGGATTAGCGCTTGCTGCAAATTTACCAGTGATTCCCGTTGCTAGCTTGGATGCAATTGCTATGCAGCTGCTATCTAGTGCAGACTTCCAAAAAGTACGGCCAAGTCAATTTGTGGTGGCAGTTGATGCACGCATGGACGAAATTTATTGGGCTAGGTATCAATACGCGTCAACGGATAACATGCCCCAGAGGCTTGGCGATATCCATTTGAGCGGCCCTGATGAAATAGACTTGGATGGTACGCAGTATTTGGCTGGAAATGCTATTCATGCTTACGGCAATCGCCTGTATAGCCACCATCAACTGCCTGTCGATCATGTAGAAGCAAATATTGGTGTTTCTGCACTTGGTATTTTGAGCTGTGCAATACCCGCATTACTAAACGGCAGGCAAATATCTGTTCAGGAGCTACAGCCGCTTTATGTGCGCAATAAGGTGGCTTTAACTACCGAAGAGCGCGAACAGGCCTTTAAAAAGAACGCCTAGCAATGACAAGCCCAAAGGAAGTTGCCGAACTTTCATTTATGCCCATGCAACAGGCAGATCTTGATGCTGTATTAGCAATAGAGTCTGTTTCTCATATTCATCCATGGACCCGAGGAAACTTTTCTGACTCTCTAGCGGCAGCACATTGGGCATATTGCATCAGACCAAATCTTTCAGACGGAGATGCAACTCCAGGAACATTTTTAGATTCTCAGGCCTTATGGGCATATTGCATTCTGTACCCTGCGGTGGATGAGCTCCATCTATTAAACATCACAGTCTCACCAAAATTAAGAAAACTAGGATTAGGTGCACGCATGATGGAGGCAATCGAGGGGGTTGCTGCTCAACAAAAAATGCCCCGAATCATCTTAGAAGTTCGCCCCACAAATGAGCCTGCTTTTGCCCTTTATAAAAAATTAGGATACGAGCAGATAGGCATACGCAAAGGCTACTATCCAGCCAACCCTGAGACGGGCATTCGGGAGGATGCAATTGTCATGGCCAAATCCATTAAGCTACAGCTATGAGCAATTTGCACGCAAGCTATTTGAAAGAAATGGGTATTACCGAATGGGTCACGAGAGAGCCAGGACCTTCTGTATCTCCAAGTCCTGCGATAAAGCCTACAGAAGATAATGTGATCTCACAGACTGCCGAATCATCAGTTCGCGCACATTGGTGGTTCTTTGGTGCTAAGCCTCAGGGTGAAGCACAATTCCTCTTTCAGAATATCATTCGAGTTTTGGGGCTATCTTCTCAAGAGTGGTCTTGGAAACTCCTTAGTGACGACTTATCCAAGTTCACAATGCCAGAGGATGGGGCGCCAGTGGTTGCGCTTGCATTCGGTAGCCCAGCGGTACAGAAAGCAACAGGTGAACGCGACCCCTTACCCCAGTTGCGTGAAACTATATTAGCCTTAAATACTGGAAATGATGATGAGATTCCAGTGCTAGCCTCCCAAGACCTTGCGCAAGTGGTTGGAAATCCAAAGGAGAAGGCTTTGCTATGGCAAGATTTGTTATTGGCTAAATCAGTTCTGCAAAATACTTAGCGCCTCGTCAGCTATACAAAGAACTAATTCTTAGTGCTTATGTTCACCAATCAAATGCATTGAGTCGTATTCAGCCTGGTTGCGAGCATGGCGTTTAATTACGAGCCACATGATTCCGCTGACCGCAAGTCCGAAGCCAATAATGACAGCCTGAACAGGCACATCTAACCAGATCAGCAAAGAGTACATGGCAAGCATGGCTAGAACAGAAATATTTTCATTGAAATTTTGTACTGCGATTGAATGACCTGCAGACATGAGAACGTGGCCGCGATGTTGCAGTAAGGCGTTCATTGGTACTACGAAGTAACCCGCAAGCCAGCCAACTAAGATCAACAATGCATACGCAGGTAATAAATTCAGCGTGACCTGTAATTTGCCAATCGTCATAAGTGTGGTGTTAGGCAATAGATCAGAGTTATAAATCGCCATTACGCAGACTACTAAACCCATGGCAATGCCATAGGGCAAAACATTGAGAGAATTGCGCAACGGAACACGCCATGCAGCCCATACTGCGCCGCCGGCCACACCTACGGCTGAGATGGCTTGCAAAATGGCACCTTGCGATAGATTCATGTGAAGAGCAACTTGAGCCCACTTAATAACAATAAATTGCAGTGTTGCACCAGCACCCCAAAATAGGGTCGTCACAGCCAGGGAGATTTGTCCCAAGCGATCATCCCAAAGTGTTTTGAAGCAGATTGAAAAATCTTTGATGAGCGCAATGGGGTTTGTCTTTTGAGATACATAGCGCGCGCCAGTATCCGGAATTTTGAGATTAATGAGTGCCGCAACCACATAAATCATCATGATGATGAGAATGGCCGATTCTGCGGGAGTATCGATGCCTGTATCAAAGCTAGGCATATCGAGCGCAAGTAAGCTTTGTGAGACTGTGCTGCTAATCAAAACGCCGCCCAATACCGTTCCCAAAATGATTGACCCAACAGTGAGCCCTTCAATCCAGCCATTTGCTGCTACGAGTTTTTCGGGCGGTAGGAGTTCAGTCAGAATTCCGTACTTTGCTGGGGAGTAGGCGGCAGCTCCCAAACCAACAACTGCATATGACAATAATGGGTGCCCGCCAAAAAGCATGGTGACGCAACCAAGAAATTTAATGGTATTGGTAATGAACATGACATTACCTTTTGGACGGGAATCGGCAAAGGCTCCTACAAATGCGGCAAGTAGGACATACGACAAGACGAAGAATAATTTGAGTAAAGGAGTCATCCAGGCCGGAGCGCTAAGCTGGGCCAGAAGGGCAATTGCTGCGATGAGCAGGGCGTTATCAGCAAGCGACGAAAAAAATTGCGCCGCCATAATGATGTAAAAACTACGGTTCATTCGTACAATCTAGTCATTAATACAATTAAAACATGAAAGGAGGGGTAGATTGGGTGCTTCAGCTAATGGCTTGATTAATAGACCAATTTTGGCATCTATTGATACCCAGGCCTTTGCACATAATTTAAACCGAGTTCGTGAACTTGCTCCAGAGTCCAAGATTTGGGCTGTTATTAAGGCGCGTTCTTATGGTCACTCTTTTGAGGCCGCCCTAAGGGGTCTCGGTTCCACTGATGGTTTTGCGCTTTTGGATATTCAGGATGCCGTTTGGCTCAGAGATCACGAATGGCAGGGACGTATTTTGCTTCTGGAAGGACTTTTCCATGAGAACGAACTAGATCTTGCGCAAGAGTTGCATTGTGATCTTGTGGTTCATTGCGATGCGCAAGTAGCCTGGTTAGAGCGATACGCCGATAAAGTCCACAAGCCCATCAATGTTTTTTTGAAAATGAATACGGGTATGAATCGATTGGGATTTAAACCCAATGAGTACAGAACAGTATTTCACCGACTGCATGCCCTGGGCTACCGTATGCATCACATGACCCATTTTGCTAACGCCGATCAGGTCAATCAAGAGCCAACAGTTGGCAGTCAACTCGAATTATTTAATCAAACTACACAAGGCCTTGAGGGTTCAACTTCTTTGGCAAATTCCGCTGCGATCTTGTGGCACCGCAATGCATTAGGTGACTGGGTTCGCCCAGGGATTATGCTTTATGGCGCCTCCCCAACGGGTTTGTACGCGGATATTGAGCATGCTCATCTGAAGCCAGTAATGCAGCTGCGCAGTGAAATTATTGATATTCAAGATCTGCGCAAGGGAGATCGCATTGGTTATGGCGGACGTTTCTGTGCTCCCAAAGATATGCGTATCGGGATTATTGCCTGCGGCTATGCCGACGGTTATCCACGACATGCAAAAGACGGCACACCTGTATGGGTAGGAAATTCGGCTGAGTCTAGCGACGGTGTGATTTGCCCACTCGTTGGGCGTGTTTCCATGGATATGTTAACTATTGATTTGCGAAATGCGCCTCACGCCAAAATTGGCAGCGTAATTGAGTTATGGGGAAGCAAGGTTCCGGTAGACGAAGTTGCACGGATGAGTGACACTATCGGCTACGAATTACTTTGCGCTGTGGCGCCTAGAGTTCCGGTCTCAATTAAATAGCTAATTAAATAAATGAAAGCATCCAATTTGCTGATTGGCATGCAGCAATAAAAAATCCTCTTTAAAAGAGGATTTTTTATTGACTCAGCAAAGATGAATTGCTTGGATTTATTTATTCCAGATCTGCCACCAACGACGTTCTTTCTGAACTCGTTGACCAGTTTCCATCATCTGACTATCTGGGAAGTTCAGTTTAAAGACCCGCAATGTGTCATTACTTAGCTGGGTTAGGCCTAGCTTTTCATAAGACTTCGTCAGGATGTAAAGAGCCTCTTCGACCGCGGGGGCTCGGTCATAATCTTTAATCACTAGCTGAGCTCTATTGGCTGCTGCTAGATAAGCACCGCGCTGGTAGTAGAAGCGAGCCACGATGACATCTGCTTCAGCCAGCGAGTTCACGATATAACGCATGCGATCTAAGGAGTCGGGGGCGTATTTACTGTTAGGGAAGCGCTCAACTACGGTTTTGAATGATTCAAACGCTTCTTTGGCTGCTTTGGGATCGCGTTCGCTTAAATCTTGACCAGTAAACTTTCCAAGCCAACCTAAGTCATCATTAAAGGTAATTAAGCCTTTGAGGTAATAGGCGTAATCTAAGGTTGGACTGCCTTGATGTAATTTAATAAAGCGATCAATTGCAACCAGAGCTTGTGTTTGTTCTTGAGCCTTCCAATAGCAGTAAGCTGCATTAATTTGCGCTTGCTGAGAATATGGGCCAAATGGGAAGCGAGCTTCAAGCTTGTCAAAGTATTTACCGCACTTAGCAAAATCGCCATCATTAAGCTTATCAGTTGCCTCCGAGTACAGCTTGGACTCGGACCAAATATCTGTATCGTCCTTTTGGCCGTCACTACCAGCGCAGCCTCCAAGAAGGAAAAGAGCACAAATAAAGGTTATTAGTAGGGCAAAAGATCCAGCAAGCCTTAAACTGGCGTCTGATATTGCTCCGGACATAACTGAAAGGCTCTTTAAGCGTGGCATTGCCGCAAACTCCTGATTCGAATCCTGTTGATTATATCGATGATGAGGATTTCATCTCCCTGGAAATGCCTATGGAGATGGCTGGTGAGCGTCTAGATAAGGCGTTGGCGGTATCTTTGCCAGATTATTCCCGTAATCGCCTAAAAACATGGGTTGAGGCGGGCGCCGTTATGGTAGACGGAAAGGTAACTAAGGCTCGCTATTTATTGCGGGGCGGAGAAAGTATTAAGGTATTTCCGCAGGAGATGCCAGAGCAACATGCCTTTAGCCCGCAAGACATTCCTCTTGATGTGGTTTATGAGGACGACTCTATCATTGTGATTAATAAGCCGCCTGGTTTGGTGGTGCACCCTGCAGCTGGTAATTGGTCGGGGACATTGTTAAATGGTCTACTTTTTAAATACCCAGAATTAAAGTCTTTGCCGCGCGCAGGGATTGTCCATCGCCTTGATAAAGATACTTCTGGATTGATGGTGGTAGCTCGCACATCTCAGGCTCAGACCGCTCTAGTTCGTCAATTACAAGATCGAACAGTGGGGCGTCGATATTTAGCGTGGGTTTGGGGTGACGCCCCAGCTCAAGGTAAGGTGCTCGCATCGGTTGGGCGTGATCAGCGTGATCGCCTCAAGATGTCTGCGGGTAGCCCGCAAGGCAAGCCTGCAGCAACCGCATATCGTAGGCTTGTGAAGGGAAAGTTTAAGGACCATTCAGTTTCCTTGGTGGAGTGTCGTCTTGAAACTGGGCGCACACATCAAATTCGTGTGCACTTAGAGTCATTGGGATTTCCTTTATTGGGAGATCCTGTTTATCGTAAGAAAACACCTGGGGTAGCCCAGTCTTTGCCAATTGCCCGTCAAGCGCTGCATGCTTTTGCACTTAGTTTGCAACACCCCCAGACTCATGAGCTTGTGAGTTGGTTTAAAGCGCCCCCAGCTGATTTATTGGATTTATTGCCGAAACTTGGTATGTCCAATGAAGATCTGCCGCAAGTGCCAAATGAATAACTCGGCAACTGCACTCAAGCTCGTAATTCCCGAATGGCCAGCACCGCCACAGGTAAAGTCAGCGGTTACCACTCGAGAGGGCGGCATTAGTCTGGGGCCATATCAATCTTTTAATTTAGGCGATCATGTAGGCGATGATCCAAAGTGTGTTCTTGCAAATAGAGCCTTGTTAGGTAAGTTCTTGCCAAATGAACCCATTTGGTTGAAGCAAGTTCATGGCCTGAAAGTAAGCACTCCTAATGCTCGACTTGATGAAGCAGATGCGATTGTGACCAATAAGCCTAATGAAGTTATAGCAATCATGACTGCAGACTGCTTACCGGTTTTATTTACCAGTGAATCCGGTGATGTTATTGGGGCTGCGCATGCAGGGTGGCGTGGCTTGTGCAATGGCGTATTAGAAAACACCGTGAAAGAGATGCAAGTGTTATCAGGAGCTAGCTCTGCAAGGAAGATACTAGCCTGGCTAGGGCCTGCCATAGGCCCCACGGCTTTTGAAGTTGGCACTGATGTGCTTGAGGCATATCAAGATGCCAAAATTCCGTTTCCTGATCAATCGTTTGTAGCTATACCGAGCAAACCTGGCAAATACTTTGCTAACTTATATTTATTAGCTCGCAGTCGCCTCGAGTCAGTTGGCCTTAATCAAATTTATGGGGGCGACTATTGCACCGTAAATCAAGAAGAGCAATTTTTTTCTTATCGTCGCGATGGGGTAACTGGAAGATTTGCAAGTCTTATTTGGATTTCGCAATCTAAGTAGTCTACTGAGCAGTTAATTTGTTCTACAACCATTCAATCTTGTACTGAGGGTTATTACTAGCTTAAGCCTATTTTTAGGGTTATTGCGTATAACTCTATTGCAGTTACGGGTGGAGAATGCTCTTAACTATCAGAAGAGAAGACTATGTTTGCAGGTATGAATACAGGTGCGACGCCATCTTTGGCACCGCACCATATGGCATTAATCCCCCAAGATCGTTTAGCAGAAATTCAAAAAGAATATTTTGCTGAATTAGCGCACATTGCCACCAATCCTGAGGCGATTGAAGTAAAGGATCGCCGCTTTGCTGGCAAAGCTTGGCATTCCTCTTGGAGCAAAGTGATTGCTGCTACTTATCTTCTGAATTCAAAACATTTAATGTCTTTGGCTAAAGCAGTCGAGACTGATGAGAAAACACGCCAAAAGATTTTGTTCACTACAGAGCAAATGATTGATGCACTATCACCATCTAATTTCATTGCCACTAATCCAGAGGTGCTCGAAAACATCATTAGCACTCAAGGACAATCCATTCAAAAGGGTATCGTTAATTTGCTTGGTGATATGAAAAAGGGCAAGGTCTCTATTACGGATGAAAGTGCTTTTGAGGTTGGCAAGAATATCGCCACCACTGAGGGTTATGTTGTCTTTCGAAATGAATTATTTGAGTTGATTCAATACAGCCCACTAACTGAGGCGGTATTTGAGCGTCCCTATTTAATGGTGCCGCCTTGTATCAATAAGTACTACATTCTCGACCTTCAGCCTGATAACTCAGTAGTTCGTCATATGGTTGCTCAGGGCCACACGGTTTTCTTGGTATCCTGGAAGAACCCAGATGCTTCGATGGCAGAGGTGAGTTGGGATGATTACGTAGGCAAGGGCGTGATCAAAGCAATCGATGTTGTTCAGGACATCAGCGAATCAAAGCAAATTAATATCTTGGGCTTTTGCGTTGGTGGCACCTTAACAACTTCCGCTCTGGCTGTTTTGGCGGCTAAAGATCAGCATCCCGCAGCAAGCTTAACTTTGTTTACTACATTGTTAGACTTCACCAATACCGGCATCTTGGACGTATTCATAGATGAGGCCATGGTTGAGTTACGTGAAAACACCATCGGTGGCAAAACAGGCAATTATGGCATGATGTCAGGCCTGGATTTAGGCAACACATTTTCCTTCCTGCGTCCTAATGATTTGGTTTGGAACTATGTTGTTGAGAATTATTTGAAGGGAAATTCTCCGCCTCCATTTGATTTGCTCTATTGGAATGGCGACTCAACAAACCTACCGGGCAATATGTATTGCTGGTATTTGCGCCATACCTATCTACAAAATGATTTGATCAAGCCAGGCAAAGTCACTATTTGCGGTGAAAAAATTGACTTAGGCAAGATCAAATGCCCAGCATATTTATATGCATCACAGGAAGACCACATCGTGCCTTGGCAGTCTGCCTATGAGTCCACTCATATCCTTAAAGGTAAGAATCGCTTTGTTTTAGGGGCTTCAGGACATATTGCAGGGGTAATTAATCCTCCAGCGAAAAATAAGCGCTATTGGTTTGAAAACAAATCAATTGCTCCAACAGCGCATGAATGGTTAGAAGGGGCAAAACAAATTCCTGGTAGTTGGTGGCCCGATTACACGGAATGGCTTGAAAAGCATGCTGGTGAGCGTAAGCCTGCTAGCAATACCTATGGCAATGAAAAGCACAAAAAGAAGGAAGCTGCACCAGGCGTTTACGTCAAAGAAAAAATTTCTAAATAGAGAATTCAACAAACACATTTAACGAAGGTTTTTTAAAGGGGAAAGTGATGTCTCAAAAAGTCGCATATGTAACTGGAGGTATGGGTGGTATCGGTACCGCTATCTGCCAACGTTTGGCTAAAGATGGTTTCAAGGTAATCGCAGGTTGCGGACCTAATTCACCACGTAAAGATCGCTGGCTTGGTGAGCAAAAGGCACTTGGGTTTGACTTCATCGCCTCTGAGGGTAACGTGTCTGACTGGGATAGCACGGTAGCTGCTTTCGATAAGGTAAAAGCTGAAGTGGGTCGCGTAGACGTATTGGTTAATAACGCTGGTATTACTCGTGACAGCGTATTTCGCAAGATGACCCCAGATGCATGGAAGGCTGTGATTGATACCAACCTTAATTCCTTGTTTAACGTTACTAAGCAAGTGATCGATGGCATGGTTGATAACAACTGGGGCCGTATCATCAATATTTCATCTGTGAATGGTCAAAAAGGCCAATTTGGTCAATGTAACTATTCCACTGCAAAAGCAGGTTTACATGGATTTACCATGGCCTTGGCTCAGGAGGTGGCAACTAAAGGGGTTACGGTTAATACAGTATCTCCTGGCTACATTGGCACTGATATGGTTAAAGCCATTCGTGAGGATGTTTTGGAAAAGATCGTTTCTGGCATTCCGGTGAAGCGTTTGGGTACTCCAGAGGAGATTGCCTCCATTTGCTGCTGGATCGCCTCGGACGATGGTGGCTATGCGACTGGTGCTGACTTCTCTCTGAACGGCGGTATCCATACGGGCTAATCGAGCCAATAAAGTGATGTTGGAGGAGCGCAACTCGGCTTGTTTACCTTTTGTTAAAAGTAAGGCTAAACTATGTCGATGTTGCGTTGCAGTAATCAGTAAGGAAAATAATGGCTACCCGTTCCAAAAAAGCCGGTGAAGATCGGTTGATTAAGAAGTACCCCAACCGTCGTCTCTATGACACCCAAACAAGTACTTATGTCACCTTAGCTGACATCAAGGGTTTGGTAATGACCAATGAAAGTTTTAAGGTTGTTGATGCCAAAACTGATGAAGATCTTACGCGCAACATTCTGTTGCAAATTATTTTGGAAGAAGAGGCTGGTGGCGCACCAGTATTTTCTACCCAAATGCTTTCTCAAATCATCCGTTTTTATGGAAATTCCATGCAGGGTCTGATGGGGAATTATTTAGAGAAGACCATGCAGTCCTTTGTTGACATCCATAACAAATTAGGCGATCAGACAAAGGGCCTTGGTGCGGGCAGTACTCCAGAAGCTTGGGCGCAAATGCTCAATTTGCAAAATCCTCTAATGCAAAATCTCATGGGTAATTACATGGAGCAAAGCAAGGACTTGTTTGTCAAGATGCAGGAGCAAATGCAGGGCTCGCAGAACATGTTTGGCAGCTTCCCATTTGCACAACAGCCTAATAAAACTGAAAAAGAATAGTTGTGGCTGGAAAAATTGGTTTTGTATCCTTGGGTTGCCCCAAGGCATTAGTTGATTCCGAACTTATTCTGACGCAATTAAGTGCAGAAGGTTATGAAACCGCGAAAGACTATTCCGGCGCGGACCTTGTAGTTGTTAATACCTGTGGCTTCATTGATTCAGCCGTTGAGGAGAGCCTCTCGACGATCGGCGAGGCTTTAGCCGAAAACGGCAAGGTGATCGTCACCGGCTGTCTTGGTGCCAGAAAGAACGCGGATGGAAGCGACCTGATTCAGAGTATTCATCCTAAGGTTCTAGCGGTTACTGGCCCACATGCTACTGATGAAGTTATGCAGGCTATTCACTTGCATTTGCCTAAGCCACATGATCCTTTTACGGATCTTGTTCCGCCAGCAGGCGTTAAGCTTACCCCCAAACATTACGCTTATCTCAAAATTTCAGAGGGTTGCAATCATCGTTGTACCTTTTGCATTATTCCGAACTTGCGGGGAGATTTGGTATCTCGCCCGATTGGTGAGGTATTGCTAGAAGCAAAACGTTTATTCGAATCCGGTGTAAAAGAGCTACTCGTTGTATCTCAAGATACAAGCGCCTATGGCGTGGATATTCAATATCGCACTGGATTTTGGGATGGCAAACCCGTTAAAACCAAAATGTTTGATTTGGTGAATGCTTTAAATCAAATTGCGCGCGAACATCAAGCATGGGTAAGATTGCATTACGTTTATCCGTATCCTCATGTTGATGATGTATTGCCCCTAATGGCTGAATTCTCTGAACATGGATATGGCTTATTGCCTTATTTGGATATTCCATTGCAGCACGCACATCCAGATGTGCTCAAACGTATGAAACGACCAGCAAGCGGCGAGAAAAATCTAGAGCGCATCTTGGCGTGGCGCAAGGCTTGCCCTGACTTAGTTATTCGCAGCACTTTTATTGCAGGCTTTCCTGGCGAGACAGAAGAAGAATTTCAGTATTTACTTGATTTCTTGGATGAGGCGCAAATTGATCGAGCTGGATGTTTTGCTTATTCGCCCGTCGATGGTGCTTTAGCCAACCAATTGGATAATCCTGTGCCTGATGCCATTCGGGAGGAGCGTAGGGCTCGATTTATGGCCAAGGCCGAGGAGATTTCCATCCAGAGACTTGCCAAAAAAGTAGGCAAGCGTATCCAGGTATTAATTGATCGGGTTGATGAATCTGGTGGTATTGGCCGAACCATCGGTGATGCCCCCGAAATAGATGGTTTAGTGAGGGTTTTACCACCTAGTAAGCCCTCAAAACGCTATAGGGCCGGTGAAATCATCCGTGCTACGGTGATTAGCTCCCAAGGGCATGACCTAATAGCCGAAACTTGACGAATGCAATAAAACTGTTGTTTTGGCTGTTTTAGTACAAATTTGGCCCAATGGATGGGCTTATTCACCGTAAGGGGATTGTTATGAGTCGTGATGTCGTTGTCTTAAGTGCAGTTCGCTCCGCAATTGGTAGCTTTAACGGTTCACTGAGTAGCTTTGAACCTTCTGAGCTTGGCGGAATCGTCATGAAAGAGGCGGTTGCCCGCTCTGGAGTAGATCCCGCAAAAATTAATTACGTGACTGTTGGCAACACCATTCCAACAGACAGTCGTTATGCCTATGTAGCTCGTGTTGCTGCGATTCAGGCAGGTTTGCCAATGGAATCCGTTGCAATGGCCTTGAATCGTTTGTGTAGCTCTGGTTTGCAAGCGATCGTGACAACAGCTCAGCAAATTATGCTCGGTGATTGTGATTATGGTGTTGGCGGTGGCGTAGAAGTCATGTCTCGCGGTATGTACGGTTCACCAGCAATGCGCAGTGGTGCGCGTATGGGCGATACCAAGATGCTGGATTTAATGGTTGCAGTATTAACCGATCCATTTGGCGTTGGCCATATGGGTGTTACTGCAGAAAATCTCGTTGAGAAATGGAAATTAACTCGCGAAGAGCAAGATGCTCTCGCTGTTGAATCCCATCGTCGCGCAGCAAATGCTATTAAAGAAGGTCGCTTTAAGTCCCAAATCGTGCCAATCACTATCAAGACTCGTAAGGGTGACGTTGTATTTGATACTGACGAGCATTGCAAGCCTGACACCACAATGGAAACATTGGGCAAAATGAAAGCCGTGTTCAAAAAAGAAGGCGGCTCAGTTACTGCTGGTAATGCATCTGGCATTAATGATGGTGCTGCGTTCTTTGTATTGGCTGATGCTGAGACCGCAAAGAAGGCTGGACATAAGCCAATCGCTCGCTTAGTTTCTTATGCGGTTGCTGGTGTGCCAAACCACATTATGGGTGAAGGTCCGATCCCTGCCACCAAGCTTGCTCTTGAGCGCGCTGGTTTGAAGCTTGATCAAATGGACGTAATTGAATCTAACGAAGCGTTTGCGGCGCAAGCACTTGCGGTTACTAAAGGACTGGGATTGGATCCTGCTAAGACCAACGTCAATGGTGGTGCAATTGCTTTAGGTCACCCTATTGGTTGTTCGGGTGCGGCAATTGCGACAAAAGCAATCCATGAGCTACAACGTGTTCAAGGTAAATATGCTTTGGTAACAATGTGTATTGGTGGCGGTCAAGGTATTGCAACCATTTTTGAACGCATGTAATCCAATAGCTATTAATTAGCCAGTTAGCTAATTAATAGCAAAGCAGCATCTAAGCCGACGTGATCAAAAGCCGCGTCGGCTTTTTCTTTAACTACGGGCTTTGCTTGATAGGCCACGCTAATACCCGAGCCATTCATCATGATCAGGTCATTTGCTCCATCGCCCATTGTGATGGCGTTGGCTCTGGTGCAACCCAATCGTTGGCAGACATCATCGAGGTGAGCTGACTTAGCTAGACCATCAACAATATCGCCCAGTACTCTGCCGGTAAGTTTTCCGTCAATAATTTCGAGGGTGTTGGCCTGAGTTTGCTTAAAGCCAAGCCTCTCACGTAGCTTCTCTGTGAAAAAGGTAAAGCCTCCTGATACCAGGAGTGTATATAAACCGCGTTGTTGGGCGCCCGCCAGTAACTCAACTGCTCCTGGGTTGGGTTGTAAGCGCTCTCGATACACGGCTTCAAGAGCATCTGCATGGATGCCCTCAAGCAGAGCGACACGCCTTCTAAGACTCTCCTTAAAGTCTTTGATCTCACCACGCATCGTAGCTTCGGTAATTTGCGCAACTGCTGATTTTTTTCCTGTGAAATCCGCAATCTCATCAATGCACTCAATATTGATTAATGTGGAATCCATATCCATAGCTAGGATTTGAATATCCTTGGGGACTAAATCTGCATTCAAAAAGCAAAGATCGGCCTTGTATTGAGAGCAGAGTGCGCGCAGCTTCTCTCGCTGTATTACATCGAGATGTTGGCTACATGCCCAACGTTCAGAGTGGTAGGCGCTATTGGCAATTTGTCCACCAAGAGTATGTAAGGTAGCGCTAAATTGACTGGCGTGATCCTTTAATTCAAAAACAAGCTTCTCTGAGATGGGCTCTCTGGAGAGTGCTACAAGGGTTTGATGTTCTGCCATAGGTAAATAATAGATGAGTAGGGTGCCTTTAGCTTACTTTTGCAGCACTTAAGACTGCTGAATCATTCAGACGGCGAAGAACCTGCCGGATGGCTTCAAGACGTTGCTCTAATTTCTCAAAGTCGCGGTCTTTCTGAGGGTTAATTTTGAGCTTATCTTGGCCATTCAGCTGAATATGCTTTGATGACTGAATGAGCTGAATGATTTTCAAGGAGTCAATTGGCGGATTGGGGATAAATTGAATCTGAATTGAGAGCGGGCTCGCATCAATTTTCTTGATGCCAAAACCTTGCATCTCTAAACGTAAACGATGAGTCTCGTAAAACGACTTTGCTTGGTCGGGGAGATCTCCAAAGCGGTCAACGAGTTCTTCACGTAAACCCATTAACTCAGAGAAATCATTGCAATTGGCAAAACGCTTGTATAAAGAAAGTCGCTCGTGCACATCAGGACAATAATCATCAGGCAGCAGGGCTGGTACACCTAAGTTCACATCAGTTATAGCCTGCAGAGGTGAGAGTAGATCGGGTTCTTTCCCGCTACGCAAGGATTTCACAGCACGATTAAGCATTTCGGTATAGAGCTGAAATCCAATTTCATGGATATCCCCAGATTGTTTATCGCCTAATACTTCACCTGCACCTCGAATCTCAAGGTCATGCATCGCTAGATAAAAGCCAGAACCAAGCTCCTCCATTGCTTGAATGGCATTTAAGCGTAACTGAGCCTGTTTGCTTAGTGCTTCAGGATCTGGAACGAGTAAATACGCATAAGCTTGGTGGTGGGATCGACCAACGCGACCACGTAATTGATGTAGCTGCGCTAGACCAAACTTGTCAGCACGGTGCATGATGATCGTGTTAGCTGTTGGAACATCAATACCGGTTTCAATGATGGTGGTACACAGCAATATGTTTGTGCGCTGCGTAACAAACTCCCGCATGACAGTCTCTAGCTCTCGTTCATGCATCTGCCCATGCGCCACACTGATTCGGGCTTCTGGAATGAGCTCTTGCAAAGCATGTTTTCGGTTTTCAATCGTCTCAACTTCGTTATGCAAGAAATAGACTTGACCACCACGCTTAATTTCACGAAGCACTGCCTCGCGGATAACGCCATCACCTTCACGCCGAACAAAAGTTTTGATGGCTAGTCGCTTCTGTGGAGCTGTTGCAATGATGGAGAACTCACGCAAGCCTTCCATAGCCATACCCAAAGTTCTAGGAATGGGTGTTGCGGTAAGCGTGAGAATGTCCACCTCTGCGCGTAGAGCTTTTAATGCATCCTTTTGTCGCACACCAAATCGATGCTCTTCATCAACAATGACAAGGCCTAAATTTGCAAATTGCGTTTCTTTAGAAAGTAATTTATGAGTGCCGATAATGATGTCTGCCTCACCTTTGGCAATTGCCTCTAGCGCAGCATTGATCTCCTTGGTGGTTTTAAAGCGAGATAACTCAACGATTTTCACGGGCCAGTCAGCAAAACGATCTTTCCATGTGGCAACGTGTTGTTCAGCAAGTAGGGTGGTTGGAGCAAGGATAGCTACTTGTTTACCGCCCATGACGGCTACGAAGCTAGCGCGCAATGCAACCTCTGTTTTTCCAAAGCCTACATCTCCACATACCAAGCGATCCATTGGTGTGCCACTTGTCATGTCGCCTATAACTGCGGCAATAGCATTGGCTTGATCAGGAGTTTCTTCAAAGCCAAAGCTTTCCGCAAAAGCTGCATAGTCATGTGCTGAAAATTCAAAAGCATGGCCCTTACGAATTGCACGTGCCGCATAAAGCCCGAGCAGCTCTGCGGCAGTATCTCTAATTTGTTGGGCAGCTTTGCGTTTTGCCTTATCCCATTGCCCTGATCCCAACTGATGTAATGGCGCAGAGTCTGGATCTGATCCAGCGTAACGAGTGACCATTTGCAGTTGTTGAACCGGTACATATAGTGTGGCATCGCCCGCATATTGCAGATGTAAGAACTCCTCAAAGATTGGAGCCTCTTTTGGCGCCGCTAGGTTTAGTAAGACTAATCCTTGGTATCTGCCTATGCCATGCTCTGAATGAACAACGGGATCCCCAATTTTGAGTTCAGATAAATCCTTAAACAACATGTCGGGATCGGCGTTTTCTCCGCCTTTACCCTTGCGCCTCTGTCTCGCTGTAGAGGTAAATAATTCAGCTTCAGTTAAAACAAGTAAGTTTTCTGAGGTCCAGAGAAAGCCATTAAAAAGCGGGGCTGTTACTAGACCAAAGAGCGAATCGCTCTTAACAAATTCAGCAATGCTATCGAATCCCTCAGGCTGCAGAGGGTAAAGCGTTTTACCGTCTGGTCCCGCGACACCATTGCTTTCATCTAAAAGTTGTCGAATGGATTCTTTTCGACCCGCGCTATCACTACAAATTAGAACGCGTAATTTCTCTTGGGAGACGATATTGCGCAAACGCGATATCGGATCTGCATCACGTCGATGAACCGCAACATCGGGTACCGCCTTAAAAGTGCTGGCATCTTGATTGTTATCGGGTTCATTTTCTAACGCTAAGCGCGCATAGGGCTTTGCATTAGAAAAATATTCATCAACATCTAAAAATAATTGATTAGGTGGAAGAATTGGACGATCAAGATCGTGCTTCAGAAACTCATAGCGTGACTGAGTATCTCTCCAAAAGTTTCGTATTGATTGCTCTACATCGCCAACATTTACCAGCCATACGGGGTCACCGGATCTTGGGAAGTAGTCAAACAAAGACGATTGATCGTCAAAGAAGAGGGGTAAATAAGATTCAATGCCTGCGCTGGGAATGCCGAGGTTTGCATCTTTATAAATTGAGCAACGAGTTGGGTCTCCCTCAAACACTTCTCTCCACCGACCCCTAAAGGCCGTGCGCGCTTCATCATCAAAAGGAAACTCATGTCCAGGAAGAATGCGGATTTCCTTAACGGGGTAAAGGCTACGTTGTGTATCTGGATCAAATGCTCTGATCTGTTCGATTTCATCGCCAAACAAATCTAGTCGATAGGGAAGGCTTGAGCCCATGGGATATAAGTCAATCAAGCCGCCACGAATGCTGTACTCACCAGGTCGCATTACCGCACTAACGGGGTCATAACCAGCTTGCTGTAATTGCAGTTTTAATGCGGATTCATTGAGCTTATCGTTTTGTCTGAAAAAGAAAGTATGGCCAGACAGAAATTGTGGTGGACCTAAGCGTTGCAATGCTGTGGTCACAGGAACCAAAACAATGTCGCAACTACCATTCAGAAGTTCATATAGGGTTGCTAAACGCTCGGATACCAAATCCTGATGTGGAGAAAAATGATCGTAAGGCAGGATTTCCCAATCTGGTAATAGGCGTACCTTTAGCTGAGGGGCAAAAGCAGGTATCTCTTCTGCCAGTCTTTGCGCTTCTTGAGCTTGGGCGCAAAAAACGACCATGACAGAGAAATCATTGCGATAGCGTATGGCTGATTGGGCTAGTAGGGCAGCATCTGCTGAGCCAATTAGCCCCGAGAAGGTAAAGCGCTGCCCAGCCCGCGGAGCAGGTATGGGGGGTGCTAGATTTAATGCATCAGACATCTGTGCTCATTATAGAATCAGGTATGAGCTCTGGAAACCAAGTCCCCAACCAATCTAAAGGATGTCACGCGGTATTGCCAACCGCGGGTATTGGCTCTCGATTGGGCGGTGAACTACCAAAGCAATTCCAGCAATTGGCTGGAAAACCAATGCTTGCCTATGCATTAAATGCATTTGCTCAAGTTCCGCAGATTGAATCCATTTGGGTAGGTGTTTCACCCGGTTTTATCGATCATCCGATCTTGAAAGAATTTGCCAATTTAGGTAAGCCCGTTCATTTCTTGCCAACAGGCGGACCCACCAGACAAGAGACCGTTAGAAATACATTGGTAGCCTTAATGAGTTCAGGAATTGGTGAGAACGATTGGGTGTTAGTACATGACGCAGCAAGACCGGGAATTACACCCACTTTGATCGCTAAGTTGATTCAGTCTGTTCAGAGCTCGAGTTCGGGAGGCTTGCTGGCCATGCCTCTAGCGGATACCTTGAAGCAAGCCGATCTCAATTCAGTTGTTGCTGGGAATCTTCCGCATTCTGTTAGAACGATTCCTCGTGATCATCTTTGGCAAGCTCAGACCCCACAAATGTTTGCTTTAAAAAGGCTGCACTCCGCATTGGAAGAGGCAATTAGACAAGAGTCTGATGTAACAGATGAAGCCAGTGCTATGGAATTGGCAGGAGAAAAGCCTTTGCTGATTGAAGGTGCAACTCGAAACTTTAAAGTGACGCATCCAGCAGATTGGGAGCTCATGCAACTCTTACTGGGCTAGTCTATTTAATATGACTCAATCAAATATCCACATTCCTCAATTTCGAATTGGCCAAGGCTACGACATTCATGCATTGGTTTCCGATCGTAAATTAATTTTAGGTGGCGTTCATATCCCTTATGAAAAAGGTTTACTAGGTCACTCTGATGCTGATGCTTTATTGCATGCTTTAACGGATGCTTTGTTGGGTGCCGCAGGCCTCAATGACATTGGCCAACTATTTCCAGATGATGACCCTCAATTTAAGGATATGGATAGCCGAATCCTATTAAGAGCTGCCTTACAGAAGGTTCAGGCAGCCGGATACCATGTGGGTAACGTTGATGCCACCATCATTTGCCAGACGCCTAAATTGGCAGGGTATTTGCCTGAAATGGTGCGAAATATCGCCTCTGATTTAGCCGTAACCCCTAGTCATATCAACCTCAAAGCCAAAACCAATGAATCCCTGGGTCATTTAGGACGGGGAGAGGGGATTGCAGTGCATGCAGTCGCTTTGCTCTATAAGGCCTAAAACAGGCTCTAAAACCCTAAACATTGTAGAATTACGGTCTTTAGAGTGAAGTTTGAGCTTGGTAGTGTTTGCGGAATTCGCGAGGATGGCGAAATTGGTAGACGCACCAGGTTTAGGTCCTGACGCCAGAAATGGTGTGGGGGTTCGAGTCCCCCTCCTCGCACCACAAGATTACTACTTGGCTTGGACTTCATATTTCCAGATCTTCAATTAAGAGACGAGAATGGCTGTGCAGATAGAAAATTTAGGTTCCTTGGATCGCAAAATGACTTTGGAGTTTGCTCGCGCTGATTTAGCGAAAGCACGCGAAGCGCGTTTGGCTAAAGTGGGTAAGACCATGAAAATGGCTGGCTTTCGTCCAGGCAAAGTTCCTAAGAGCATGGTGGAAAAGCAGTACGGCATGCAAGTCGATTTTGAACTTCAATTCGATAAAGCATCTGAACTCTTTTTTGAGCACAGCAAAAAAGAAGGCATTGCTTTAGCTGGTCAGCCACGTCTTGAGCCAAAAAGCGAATTAGATGCAGACACCATTGTGTTTGATGCATTCTTTGAAGTTTTACCTGAAGTGAAGATTGGTGACTTCAGCAAAGCTGAAGTGACTAAGTACACAACAGAAATTGGCGATGCTGAGATTGATCGCGCATTGGATGTATTGCGTAAGCAGCAGGTTCACTATCACCCACGTGGTGAGGCTGGTCCTCATGGAGATGGTGGCTCTAATACTGCTGCTCAAAATGGCGACCAAGTAGTGATTGACTTTGTTGGCAAGATCGATGGAGTTGAATTTGCTGGCGGAAAAGCAGAGAACTTTGAATATGTGTTGGGTGAAGGTCGCATGCTTCCAGAGTTTGAAGCGGCTACTTTGGGCCTAAAGGCTGGCGAGAGCAAGTCATTCCCGCTTAGCTTTCCGGCTGACTACCACGGCAAAGATGTTGCAGGCAAAACTGCTGAGTTCACAATTACAGTTAAATCCGTTAATTGGGCACATTTGCCAGCAGTTGACGATGCATTCGCGCTTTCATTGGGCGTGACTGAAGGTGGCGTAGCAAAGATGCGTGAAGAAGTGAAACAGAATTTAGATCGCGAAGTAAAACGTCGCATCACTTCTTTATTAAAGAATGATGTAATGGATAAGCTCAACGAATTGTGCGAGCTAGAGATACCAAAATCTTTGGTATCTTCTGAGCAGGATCGTTTGGTAGAGGGTGCCCGACAAGATCTAATTCAGCGCGGCGTGCCAAATGCAAAAGATGCACCAATTCCTCCGGAGATTTTTGCTGAGCAAGCCCTAAAGCGTGTTCGTCTCGGCTTGATCTTGGGTGATTTGGTAAAGCAAAACAATTTGGCCGCTACAGCAGACCAAATTAAGGCTGAAATCGATGAGCAGGCCGCCACTTACGAAGATCCAAAAGAAGTGGTGCGTTGGTTCTACAGCAACCCAAGCCGCCTAAAAGATATCGAAAATTTAGTACTTGAGGACAATGTGATTAAGCATTTCACATCACTTGCTAAGGTAAATGAAAAAGCAATTAGCTTCGAAGAATTAAGCAAGCTAAACTAATTCAATTATTTAAAGGGGGTCTTATATGAGTCAGAGCCATTTACAAGCTGAAAGTCTAGAGTCAAAAGGTCTGGGCTTGGTTCCGATGGTGATTGAGACCTCTGGTCGTGGTGAGCGTGCTTACGATATTTACTCGCGCCTTTTGCGTGAGCGTGTTGTTTTCTTAGTCGGCGAAGTGAATGATCAAACTGCTAATCTCGTTATTGCGCAGTTATTGTTCTTGGAGAGCGAAAACCCAGACAAAGACATTTCTTTGTACATTAACTCTCCTGGTGGATCCGTTTCTGCTGGCTTGGCAATTTATGACACTATGCAATTCATCAAGCCACATGTAAGCACTTTGTGTATGGGTATGGCTGCTAGCATGGGTGCATTTTTATTATGTGCGGGCGAAAAGGGCAAGCGCTTTGCGTTACCAAATTCTCGCGTAATGATTCACCAGCCATTGGGCGGTGCTCGTGGCCAGGCGTCTGATATTGAAATTCAAGCCCGTGAGATTTTGTATTTGCGTGAACGCTTGAACAAAATTTTGGCTGATCGCACTGGCCAGTCGATTGAAACAATTGCTAAAGATACTGATCGCGATAACTTTATGTCCGCCGAGCAAGCTCGTGAATACGGCTTGATCGATACAGTTATCGAAAAGCGTCCATAAAATTTTCTTTTAATTACTCTATGGGTAAATAGATTGAGCGAAACAACAACAAATTCAGGCGATAAAGTTTTGTATTGCTCTTTCTGCGGTAAGAGTCAGCATGAAGTAAAAAAGCTGATCGCTGGACCCTCAGTATTTATCTGTGACGAGTGCATTGATCTATGCACCGATATTATTCAAGAAGAGATTGCTAAGCTTCCAAAAGAAGAGGGCGATGATTCTTTGCCTACGCCCCATCAAATTCGTGAAAACTTAGATCAATATGTGATTGGCCAAGATCAGGCGAAAAAGACATTAGCTGTTGCCGTATATAACCACTACAAACGTTTGCGGTATCTGCCAAAACCTAAAAGAGAGAAGTTAGATAAGGATGGCAAGCCTGTAGAAGCAGGCGATAAAAAAGAGTCAAAAGCACCTGCAAAAGCAATTGTTGATGGTGTTGAGTTGGCAAAGAGCAATATCTTGTTAATTGGACCAACAGGTTCTGGCAAGACCTTGCTAGCGCAAACATTGGCTCGCATGCTCGACGTTCCATTCGTGATGGCTGATGCCACCACCTTAACCGAGGCTGGTTATGTTGGTGAAGATGTTGAGAACATCATTCAAAAATTGTTGCAGGCTTGCGATTACAACGTAGAGAAAGCGCAGCGCGGAATTGTTTATATCGATGAGATCGATAAAATTTCACGCAAATCTGATAACCCATCTATCACTCGCGATGTATCTGGTGAAGGTGTTCAACAAGCCTTGCTGAAATTAGTCGAAGGCACGATGGCATCCGTGCCACCACAAGGTGGACGTAAGCACCCCAATCAAGATTTTCTACAAGTTGACACTACCAATATTCTCTTCATTTGTGGCGGTGCATTTGATGGCTTGGAAAAAGTGATTCAGCAACGTACTGCGAAGACTGGTATTGGATTTAATGCAACTGTTCCCGGCAAAGATGATCGCGGAGTAAGTGATTTGCTGCTTGAAGTGGAGCCAGAGGATTTGATTAAATTTGGATTAATTCCTGAGTTGATCGGACGTTTGCCTGTTGTTGCTACTTTGGCTCAATTGGATGAAGCAGCATTAATTGCCATTCTGACCGAACCTAAAAACGCTCTAGTCAAACAATATCAAGCACTTTTGACCATGGAAGGCTCGGAGCTCGAAGTGCGTCGTGAAGCCCTATCTGCGATCGCTAAGAAGGCAATTGCCCGTAAAACTGGTGCGCGCGGCCTCAGATCTATCCTAGAAGGCTCTTTAATGGATGTGATGTATGACTTACCATCTTTAAAGAACGTTCAAAAAGTTGTTATTGATGAATCTTGCATTGCTGAGGGTGGCAAACCACTTTTGGTCTACAAGCAAGATCTTGAACAGGCTGATTTAAGCAAAAAAGCCTAAATTCTTAGGGTTTTCGCTATTTTTTGGGCATTTTTGCCCATTTTTTGCACTTTTTTCTCTTGAATTTCTCAAAATGCTACCCATATAGGTAGTATGCTACTCAAAAATAATGTCTCTATTTAGTGGTTGCGCATCATCAAGCCACTAGAAAAGACGCTTGAGGATTAATTACTTGGAGGAATTGCCTTTATGCCTGGCCACTTATTACTACCCTCTGAACCGATTCAATTGCCATTGCTTCCTCTAAGGGATGTGGTGGTGTTTCCTCATATGGTGATTCCGCTCTTTGTGGGACGCCCAAAATCCATCAAGGCTCTTGAAGCTGCAATGGAAACTGGTAAAAACGTCCTTTTGGTGGCCCAGAAAACTGCTGCCAAAGATGAGCCTGGAATTGAAGATCTCTACGAGGTTGGGTGCATTGCTAATATTTTGCAGATGCTCAAGCTGCCTGATGGAACTGTAAAGGTTCTGGTTGAGGGTGTGCAGCGTGCAGAGGTCAGTCAAATTGAAGACAGTCTTGGTTATTTCAATTGCGAAGCTACGCCTACTGCAATCAATGCAATAGATGCCCATGAAACAGAAGCGTTGAGACGCGCGATCATGGCGCAGTTTGATCAATACGTGAAGCTTAATAAGAAGGTTCCTCAAGAGATTTTGTCTTCCTTAGGCGGCATTGATGACCCAAGCCGCTTGGCTGATACCATTTGTGCGCACTTGCCAGTCAAGTTAGAACAAAAGCAGCGCTTGCTTGAGATGACTGACGTCGTTCAGCGTCTCGAAAGTCTCTTAGCCGATCTCGAAAGTGAAATTGATATTCTTCAAGTGGAGAAGCGTATCCGTGGTCGCGTCAAGCGTCAGATGGAAAAGAGTCAGCGTGAGTACTATTTGAATGAGCAAGTTAAAGCGATTCAGAAAGAACTCGGCGAAGGGGAAGAGGGTGCCGACCTTGAAGAGCTTGAGAAGCGCATTAAGGCTGCTCGTATGCCTAAAGAAGCTTTGAAAAAGGCTGAATCCGAACTGAAGAAGCTGAAGTTGATGTCGCCAATGTCTGCCGAAGCAACGGTGATTCGCAACTTTATTGATACGCTCGTGAATCTACCCTGGAAGAAAAAGACCAAGATTAACAATGATCTTTCCAATGCCGAGAAAGTGTTGGATGAGGATCACTATGGCTTAGATAAGGTCAAAGAGCGTATTCTGGAATATCTCGCAGTTCAACAACGTGTAGATCGCGTAAAGGCACCGATTCTTTGCTTAGTCGGCCCTCCTGGTGTGGGCAAAACCTCATTGGGTCAATCTATTGCGCGGGCCACCAATCGTAAGTTTGTGCGCATGGCTTTAGGTGGCGTGCGTGATGAATCTGAGATTCGTGGACATCGTCGTACTTATATCGGCTCAATGCCCGGTAAGATTTTGACTAGCTTGACTAAAGTGGGTGTGCGCAATCCATTATTCCTATTGGATGAGGTGGATAAGATGGGTATGGATTTCCGTGGAGATCCTGCAAGTGCATTGTTGGAAGTTTTGGATCCAGAGCAAAATCACACTTTCCAAGACCACTATGTAGAAGTGGACTTTGATCTGTCTGATGTGATGTTTGTAGCCACATCAAACTCTTTAAATATTCCTGGGCCCTTGCTTGATCGCTTGGAGATCATTCGTTTAGCTGGCTACACGGAAGATGAAAAGACCAGTATCGCTGTTAACTACTTAATTCCAAAGCAAATCAAAAACAATGGTTTGAAGAAGGATGAGCTCAAGATTGAAGATAGCGCTGTGCGTAATATGATTCGCTATTACACACGCGAGGCTGGTGTTCGCTCTCTAGAAAGAGAAATTAGCAAGATTTGCCGCAAGGTGGTGAAGTTGCTACTTCTGAAGAAAGAGGCTGCGCCAGTGGTGGTGAATGCGGAAAATCTAGAGAAGTTCTTATCAGTACGCATGTTCGACTTTGGCTTGGCAGGCAAAGAGAATCAGGTTGGACAGGTTACAGGCCTTGCATGGACTGAGGTCGGTGGTGATCTTCTGACTATCGAGGCTGCGGTGATGCCTGGTAAGGGAGTGATTACTAGAACTGGCTCTATTGGTGATGTGATGAAAGAATCTGTAGAGGCTGCGCGTACAGTTGTACGTTCACGAGCAAGACGCCTTGGTATTGAAGATGAATCTTTTGAGAAAAAAGATATTCACATTCACTTCCCAGATGGCGCAACCCCTAAGGACGGTCCTTCAGCAGGAATTGCCATTACTACAGCCTTGGTTTCCGTCTTTACGGGAATTCCAATTCGTTCTGACGTGGCAATGACTGGCGAAATCACATTGCGTGGGGAAGTGCTTCCAATTGGCGGTCTCAAAGAAAAGCTATTAGCTGCGCATCGAGGTGGAATCAAGCTTGCCTTGATTCCAGAGGAAAACGTTAAGGATTTGATTGATATTCCTGATAACGTCAAGAATGCAATTGAGATTGTTCCTGTGCGCTGGATTGATAAAGTGTTGGAGCTGGCTTTAGAGCGTATGCCTGAGGCACTCCCAGAGCCCACACCTGAAGAGCTGGCAAAAAAGGCTGCCGAGGCAAGTAAAGCTTCTGAAGCTGCTGCGTCGAGTAAGGTGCTAAAGCACTAATCCCCTTGTTTGCTAATATCTAACCGCTAAATTTGGCTACTGAAGTTGTCAGGTTTAGCGGTTTTTATCAAGAATTCTGCGCTTGGGTTACAATCTCACCTGTAATGTTTTGGGGCGCTTAGCTCAGTTGGTAGAGCGTCTGCCTTACACGCAGAATGTCGGGAGTTCGAGCCTCTCAGCGCCCACCAAAAATTACCTCGAAAGCCTGTTCTTGGCTTTACCCTCTGAATCTCCATAGCCTAGTAAACTCTTAAAGTTGCACGCTTAATTGCTTAACTTTATTGGCCAGAATATTCATGTTTGATACCGTTCGAAAACACCAAAAAATACTTCAATTGGTTCTGATGCTGTTTATCGTTCCATCATTTGTGATGTTCGGGATTTCCAGTTATTCCAGTTTTATGGATAAGGAAACTGACTTGGTCAAGGTCAGCGGCAAGCCAATTACCGCTCAAGAAGTCGATAACGCGGCCAAGCGTCAAGCGGAAAGAGTTGGTGGTAATTTGCAAATTGCGCAAAGTCTGCAATTTCGTCAAGCCATATTAAATGAGTTGTTACAACAACGTATTCTTGGGTTCGCTGTACAAAATTTACGTTTACAAGTTGGTAAAGAAGCATTGATTAAAAGTTTGCAGGGCATTCCACAAATTCGCGCTTTGTATCGTCAGGATGGCAGCTTTGATGATGCGCGTTTTAAGCAGTTACTTGCTAGTAATGGTTTAAATGAAGAGCAGTTCTATGCAAGCCAAGCATTTGATTTAAAAATTAACCAATTAGTTAACTCTGTTGCGCGCACCGAGATCGGTACCCCAAAATTATCCGAAGTGATTTCTACGCTTTATGAAACTGAACGTCAGGTGCAATCACTATCCTTTAATGCAAAAGATTATTTAAGTAAGGTGAATCCATCGCAAGAGGAGCTTCAGGCCTTCTATGACGCGAATAGTAAATTATTTGAAAACCCTGAATACGTCGATGTTGAATACATCGTACTTAAAGCCGATCCTAAAGAAGATGCCAAAGTGTTTAGCGAGAAGGCCGATCAATTCGCTAATATGACTTACGACCAGTCTGATAGTTTGAAGCCAGCCGCTGATAAGTTGAAATTGACTGTTCAAAGCCAAAAGGGGATGACTCGATCTGGTCCCACCGGTGTATCGAAAGATCACCCCCTGGCCAATCCTAAAGTGGTTCAGTCTCTGTTTGGTGACGAAGCGATAAAAAATAAACGTAACACTGAGGCCGTTCAAACTTCACCAGGAGTTTTTGTATCCGCTCGAGTCGTTACTTTTCATCCAGCACAAATCCTTCCATTTAAAGATGTTGCAAGTGAAGTGAAACGACAAGTAAGTCAGCGTGCTGCTGAAAAGCTTGCAGTGGCTGCAGCTGCTGAGAAATTTTCAGCACTGGAAAAGGATCCTAAAAATGCTTCTGGTTTTGCTCCCCCTGTATGGGTATCTCGAAACAAGCCCACTAATTTGGTAGGCCCAGCTTTAGATGATGTGATGTCGATTAACCCAGATAGATTCCCAGCCGTAGTTTCGGTAAGCAATCCTGGGGTTGGCGCGACACTGTACCGTGTTGATCAAATTCGTCAACCAACCGGGGTGGATGCTAAGGTTCATAAGGCCCAGGCTCAGCAAATACAGGCGCTTGCAGCTCAGTCTGAGTTTGCTGGCTTCATGGCTTACTGGCGTGATGCTGCTAGCGTAAAAGTTATTAATCCACTTAAACCACTATCCAGCGGTTCTGGCAGTTAATTTCGATATTATTTATTAGGAAATAATATCGATTGATATGGGGCCATAGCGCCCCATACGTTTTTGAAGAGAATGGATTGGGCTGCAACATTTGGATGAATGTTATCCGCCTGAAATAAATCCTTATGCTGAGCTACGCCCTCTAAAAAGAATGGCAGAAGTTGAATACCTTCTTGTGATGCAAGCATTGGATATAAATCCTTAAATTGTTTGGTGTATTGCTGTCCATAGTTTGGTGGTATCTGCATGCCAAATAGCAGCACCTTTGCTCCAGACCGTTTAGACAGCTGAATCATTTTTTGTAGGTTCTCTTTAGTCTGTTCAATCGTTAAGCCCCGTAATGCATCATTTGCGCCTAATTCCAAAAACACAATTCCAGGTTTTTTAGACTCTAAGAGGGCGGGGAGTCTTGTTAGTCCGCCAGAGCTGGTTTCCCCGCTGATACTGGCATTAAATACAGACAATTTACTTCCTTGCTTATGCAATTCTTGTTCTAGCAGTTTTACCCAACCGCTCCCACGCGGTAAGCCATATTCAGCAGAAAGGCTGTCCCCCAGGACCAAGATCACAGGATTAGCGCTCACCCAAGAGCTGAATGTAAATAACAGGCAAAATAGACCAATTAAAGTATATTTTTCAAACAGTTTGGCTATACGTTTTTGATGCATATATGACTATTTCTGCAAAGGCCCTTATCGCTAATCATCTTGATAAAGAGGTTTCATCAAGTGATGGTATTTTGACTATTTTGCACGACATTAGCTTTGCTATAGATCATGGAGAGAGCGTCGCCATTACTGGAGCGTCAGGCTCTGGAAAGAGCACATTACTCGGTCTTATGGCTGGATTGGATCTTCCTAGTTCCGGATATGTCTCCTTAATGGGGCAAAACCTTGGTGAATTAGATGAGGACGGAAGGGCGAAATTACGTGGGGAGCACATTGGATTTGTGTTTCAGTCATTCCAGTTACTTTCTCATTTGACAGCCCTTGAGAATGTTGCCTTGCCAGCTCAAATGCAAGGTCATCCAAATGGACTCAGTGAGGCTATGGCATGCTTAGAGAAGGTGGGTCTTCAAGGTCGTTTTAATCATTTTCCGAAAACGCTATCTGGGGGAGAGCAGCAGCGAGTAGCGCTGGCACGAGCCTTTATTACTAAACCTAAAATCCTCTTTGCGGATGAGCCCACAGGAAGTCTGGATGAAGCCAGTGGTAATCGGGTCATTGACTTGCTTTTTGACCTAAATGAGGCCAACCAATCCACCCTGATATTGGTTACCCATGACCCAGCCTTGGCTGGTAGGTGTCAACGCCAAATCCACCTCCGGGGCG